>CAZOVD010000005.1:0-41643 GCA_964583285.1 uncultured archaeon | reverse complement strand
AACAAATAAAAAAAACAAAAATTTGAAGAAAGCTTTTTGTCGGGGTTCAAATCCCCGCGGGTGCACTTAAAAATAACTCCAATTTAATAAAAACTAATTTTTGCTTATCTCATCAGCATTATACTTTGGAACCACAATATTTTCTATTTCAACATTTGGAACAAAAATACTTGGAGATGGAATATTAAAATCCATATTTTCAAGACCTTCATAATTAATATCGTCAGTAATTTTATTATTTTCAACACAACCAATTAAAAAAGAAAATAGAATTATTAGTATTAATATATCTAAAATATTCACAAAAATAAATATAACCTTTCATTTAATAATCATAATTAACTAAAAAAATATTATGAACTTAAAAGATAAATTAAATTCAAAACAAAAACTTGCCCTTGAAAGGATTTATAGGCTTTTTGAACTTGCAAAAAAAATGCAAGAAAGTGATTATGATAATAAAGAAACCTACGCTAAAAGATATCTAAAACTTGCAAAAAAACTTGGAACTAAAGTAAATATTAGTATCCCAAAAGAAATTCAAAAAGAATATTGTAAAAAGTGTTTTTCAATTAATATAAATAAAATAGAAAAAAACCCCTTTTTGATAGTTAAATGTAATAGTTGTAATTTTGAAAGAAAGTTCTCACTTAGTAAAAACTCAAAGAAAAACAAGGATTTATAAAGGTTTTTTTGAGGATAATTTGTATAGGCTGTTAGCTCTTCAAACGCAAATAAAGCAATTGAATTGAGCATTTAAGCTTGAAAAAGTAAAAGGTGAAAATATGGGAGTATATGATGTTCCAGCAAAGTTCTTAGTTGAAGAAGTTGCTGAAAAATTAAAAAGTGAAATAGAACAACCAGAATTTACAATGTATGTAAAAACAGGGATGCACACTGAAAGAGCACCTCTTAGAGAAGACTGGTTTTATGTAAGAATGGGAAGTATATTGTACAGAACATTGAAATGGAATGTTATTGGAACTGAAAGACTTAGAAGTTATTATGGTGGTAGAAAAAGACGCGGAGTTAAAACTGAACACAAATATAAAGCGGGTGGAAAATTAATTAGAACTGCTGTTCAAACTCTTGAAAAAGCAGGATATTTAGAAAAAGCAAAACCAAAAGGTAGAAAATTAACTTCAAAAGGACAAAAATTTTTAAATGAAGTAGCAAAAATAACTGCAAAAAATTTAGCAGAAGGAAAATACAAAAAAGTAGTTAAAGTTAAGGTTAAAGATGTAAAAGCTGAAGAAGCAAAAAAAGAACTTGCAAGATATGCTCAAGAAAAAAGAGATACCAAAAAAGGTGATAAGAAATGAGTAAAAATAAAGACCAAGAATTTAAAGACTTTCAAATAAGTGAAAGAAAAAAAATTGGATCTGGACTTACTAATGCACCAGTTTGGTTAATGCAAAAAGCAGGAAAAAGACTTTGGAATGCTAGACAAAAAAGAACATGGAAAAATATTGAAATAAAAGACAAATTTGAAAAACATAAATTAAAACAATCAAAAAAAGTCCTAAAAAGCGGAGATCATAAATAACGGGGTGCTTAAATATGGTTAAAGAATTTAAAGAAAAAAAAATAATAATAAATCTTTCAAAAGTTTTTGAAAAACCCGATACAAAAAGAGCACGAGGCGCTTTAAAAATATTAAAAGATAAAATTAAAAAAGAAACCAGAGCAAAAGAAATAAAAATTAGTAATCAAGTAAACGAAGCACTTTGGGAAAAAGGACTATTTAAAAGTTTAAGAAAAATAGAAATAAAAGTAGTGCAAGAAAAAAATGGCGTAAGAGTTTATTTGCCTAATGAAAAAATAACTGAAGAAAAAACAAAAGAAACAAAGAAAACCCCAGTTCAAAAAGAAAAACCTCAAGAAAAAGTAGACACCGAAAAAACAGATGACACAAAAGCTAAAGAAACAAAAGAAATTAAAAAATAGGGCAAAAAAACTCCAGAACTTAATTTTATTACTGGAGTTATTAATATGAAAATAAAAAGACTAAAAATGATGGGGTCAAATTACTTAGGTCTATTTGGAATAACAAATGACAAACTTTGTTTTCTGCCACATAATGTAGACGATTTTTCAAAAAAAAGTATTGAAGAAACTCTTGATGTTAAAGTAGTAAATACTAATATATATGAAAGTACTCTTTTAGCAGTTTTTGCTAAAATGAACAATAAAAAAATATTTTTGCCAAATTATGCATTAGCAAAAGAAATTGAAACAATAGAAAAAGAAATAAAAGTAAAAGTTATTAATACACAAAGCGCACTTGGTAATATGGTAGAAATTAATGACTCAAAAGCAATTATTTCACAAAGCTTTGAAAAAAAAGAAATAAAAAACTTTGAAACTGAAGGTCTTGAAGTACTACAAACAAATATTGCAAACACTAATGCAATTGGCTCTGCAATTATAATAACAAACAAAAGCTTTGTAATAAATCCTAATGCTAGTAGTGAAGAAATAAAAAAAATACAAAAATTTTTAGGATGTAGTGGGGGAGCTGCTACTGCAAATACTGGAGATGCATTTATTAGAAACTCAATACTTGCAAACAAAAATGGTTTTGTTATTGGAGAAGCAACTACTGGGCATGAAATAAATAGAATTGATGAAGCACTTGAGGGATAATTATGGAAAAAAGACAAATAAGCGAAAAAGAATTAGTGCAAATTGCACAAAATGAAGAAAATATTCTTGAATCAAAAAAGAAATATTATGCAAAAACACAATCAATATTACTTGACACAATAAAAACTATTGAAACATTAAAAGAAATAGAAAAAAATCCAGAAAAAATTTATTTTATGGCCGGACTTGGCGTAATGGTTGAAGCAAAAATAACTAATACAAAAGTTGTAAAAAGAAGTTTTTCTGAAAATGGTTACTTAAATGAAGACATTAAAGATACTAAAAAATGGCTTGAAAAAAGAAAAAAAAATATCGAAGAACAATTAAAAAAAATATCAGATGATATTGTAAAATCAGAAAAACAATTAAATAATATTATTGGAATATTAAGAAAACTAAGTGAAGATAAAGAAAAACTATTTTCAAAAAATATTGCAACTAAATAGTGAATCAAATGTTTGGATTATTAAAAAAGAAATTAGGCGACTTTACGCAAAAGTTAAAACAAACTATAGAAAAAAAAAACCCAGAAAAAGAAGAACATGATGAAAAAATTGAAATTAAAAATAAGCAAATAATTAATGAAAAGATAAAACCCATAAACAAAGAAGAAACAAAATTAAAAAAACAAATTGATAACAAAAAAAACATTACTAAAGAAACTAATTCTAAAATAAAAAATAAGGAAATAAAAAAAGATATTGCTCAAAGTCTAGAAATAGAAAATATTATAGAATCACCAAACATTATTAAAGAAAAGAATATTGAATACAAAAAGTATGATTTAAACAAAACTGAATTTGATGATAAAAGAAACTTAAAAGCAAACGTTGGAACAACTGGAAAATTAAAAAGTTTTTTTACTGGAAATGTTGAAATAAAAGAAAATGATATTTCTAATCTCTTATGGGAACTTGAATTAAGTTTAATTGAAAGTGATGTTGAACAAGATGCTGCTCATGAAATTATTGAACAAATAAAGAAAAATTTAGTTGGAAAAAAAGTATCATCAAAACAAATTGATGAAATTTTAAAAGAAAACATAAAAGAAATAATTACACAAATGATGCAAACCAAAAAAATTGATTTAATAAAAGAAATACAAAACAAAACGCCATATGTTATCATGTTTCTTGGACCAAATGGTGCTGGAAAAACCACATCTATTGCAAAATTAACTTATTTTTTACAAAAAAATAAATTCAGTTGTGTTTGGGCAGCAGCCGATACTTTTAGAAGCGGGGCTATTGACCAATTACAAATACATGCTGATAAATTAAATGTAAAAATGATAAAACACCAATACAATTCTGATCCTGCTGCAGTTGCATTTGATGCAATAAAAAGTGCAAAAGCTAGTAAAACAGATGTTGTTATTATTGATACTGCTGGAAGACAAGAGACTAATAAAAATTTAATGCAAGAACTTAAAAAAATTGAAAGAATTGCTAGCCCAGATCTTAAAATTTATGTTGGTGAATCATATACTGGGCAAAGTCTTGTTGAAATGAGCTCTGAATTTAATGATACTATTGGTATTGATGGTTTTATTTTAACAAAAATAGATACTGATGCAAAAGGCGGAACAGCAATTTCTCTAACTTATAAAATAAAAAAACCAATTCTTTATGTTGGAACTGGGCAAGAATACGAAGATTTTGAAGAATTTGATACTAAATTTATAATTGAAAGAATAATTTAAAATAAAAAAAATTAATTTTTTATATTTCTTAAAGCATTAATTCTATCTTCTACTGGGGGGTGTGTGCTAAACCAATTTTGCATAAATACTTTTTTCTTTCTGCCGCTAAAAGGATTTGAAATATACATGTGTGCTGTTGCTTTATTTGCACTAGCTAGATATTGAGTATCATTACTAATTGCTTCAAGTGCACTTGCAAGCCCTTCAGGATTTCTTGTAAATTCAACAGCAGTAGCATCAGCTGCAAATTCACGAGATCTTGAAACTGCAAAAGTAATCATCTTTGCAATTACTGGAGTTAAAATTGCAAGAATTATTGCAACAAATATTGCAATTGCAGCTATCTTAAAATCTTTATTATTTGAATTATTAAATGATCCAAATAAAAACATTCTAAACAAAAAATCTGAAAGAAGAACTGCAATGCCAACTAAAACTGTTGCAATAGTCATTGTTCTAATATCATAATTTCTAATGTGTGCAAGTTCATGTGCTGCAACACCTTGAAGTTGTTCTCTATTTAATCTACTTAAACAACCAGTAGTAAAACAAACTACTCCGTGTGCTGGATCTCTGCCAGTTGCAAAAGCATTAATTGCAGAATCATTTATAACAAAAATTCTTGGTTTTGGCAGCCCAGAAGCAAGACAAAGTTCTTCTATAATATTATGGAGTTGTGGATTTTGATCCTTTGTAACTTCTTTTGCTCCGGCAATACTAGTAACAATTTTATCAGAAGCATAATAAGAAATAACCGCAAAAATTATTGACAAAAGTCCAAATATAGAAAAAAAGAAAATAAAACCAATTCCCATTGTTGAATCAATAATAAATGAAATTATAAAAGACAAAAAACCAATTAATAAAAAAAACATTAAAAATAAAATAATCGTCATTTTTTTATTATGAGAAATTTGTTCATAAAAGTTCATAGCCATATTAATTCACCAAAAAATTAAATTAAAAAATAAAATTGTTTCTCTAATCTAAATCAGAGAAATCAACTTTAACATTTTTTCTTTCATTATCAAGAACTTCAAAAAACTCTTTTTCTTTATTTTTATTAAAAGCATTTGCTAAGATATTTGTTGGAAATTGAAGAATCATTGTATTCCATTTCATTACCATATCATTATAAAATTGTCTTGCAAAAGCAATTTTATTTTCTGTACTTGAAAGCTCTTCTTGAAGTGCTTTAAAATTTTCATTAGCTTTTAATGTAGGGTAACTTTCAGCTACTGCAAAAATACTTTTAAGTGCGCCTGAAAGCATATTTTCACCTTTTGCTGCTTCTTTTGGACCCTTTGCATTCATTATTGCTGTTCTTGCTTGAGTAACTGCAGTTAACACCTTACTTTCAAATTTTGCATAACCTTTAACAGTAGAAATTAAATTAGGAATAAGGTCCGCTCTTCTTTTTAATTGAACATCTATTTGTGCCCACGAATTTTCAACTTGCTTTTCAGTTTGAATTAAAGAATTATATGTTCCTATAATCCAAAAAATTACAACTAATATTATTATTACTAAAATTGCAATTATAATTAACTCCAAAATATCACCCTCATTATCTTATTATTACAAATATATTACTTAAATTGTTTAAAAAGATTTGGTATCTCAAGTTTATTGTGATATAATGGGACTAGGCGACTCTTTAAGAAAGGCAATAGATAGAATTCAGGGGGCTGGCGCAATTGACCAAAATACTGTTAAAGAAGTTATAAAAGATATACAAAGAGCTTTGATTTCTTCAAATGTTGATATTGTAACAGTAATGCAATTATCAAAAAAAATTGAAGAAAATTCTAAAAAAATAAATGAAGGACTAAGTTATAGAGAACACATAGTAAAAGTAACTTACGATTCTTTAGTAGAAATGCTTGGTGGAGAAAAAAAAATAACTGAACCAAAAAAAATACTTCTTTGCGGATTATTTGGTGCTGGAAAAACCACTGCCGCTGGAAAACTTGGAGCATGGTACAAAAAAAGAGGAAAAAAAGTAGGAGTTATTGCAGCAGATACTTATAGGCCAGCAGCATATGAACAACTTGAAACAAACGCAAAAACTGCAGGAATTGAATTTTTTGGAATGAAAAATGAAAAAAATGCAAGCAAAGTAGTTAAAGAAGGTCTTTTAACGTTAAAAAATTGTGATTTAATTATTTGTGACTCTGCTGGAAGAAGTGGACTTGATAGTGAATTAATAAAAGAAATTAAAGAAATTGAAAATGTTTTTTTAGCAGATCAAAAATGGCTTGTGCTTGGGGCAGATATTGGAAATCTTGCTAAAAAACAAGCAAGCGCATTTCATGACGCAATAGGAGTTAATGGAATAATAATTACTAGAATGGATGGAAGTGCTAAGGGTGGAGGGGCTATTGTTGCATGTAATCAAACTGGTGCCCCGGTTTATTTTATTTCTACTGGAGAAAAACAAAATGATTTTGAAGAATTTGATGCAAACAGATATTTATCAAGAATAATGGGATATGGGGATTTAGAAGGATTGCTTGAAAAAGCAAAAGAAATTGAAATGCAAGAAATAGATCCACAAAAAATAATGCGTGGAGAGATGGACTTTAAAATGTTTTATGAACAACTAAAAGCTACAAAAAAAATGGGACCATTAAATAAAGTAATTGATATGCTTGGACTTGGCGTAAAAATGCCTAAAGAAGCAATGGAAATTGGGCAAGAAAAAATGGATGCTTTTGGAGTAATAATTGATTCTATGACTGAAAAAGAAAGAAAAGATCCTGACCTTTTAAATAGAAGTAGAATAGAAAGAATTGCTCGCGGAAGCGGAAAAAAAGATACTGAAATTCGTGAACTTATTAAACAATTTAAAAAAATGAAAAAAATGTTTAAGGGATTTCGCGGAATGAATGAAAAAAGCATGGAAAAATTTGGTGAAAAGGATCTTGGAAAAATGATGAGTCAAATGCAGGGGAAAAAATCACTTAAAAAAAAGTTTAGATTGAAGTAAAATATAATTAAAAAAAATAAAACAAATTAAAAGTTATTGCTACATATAATAATTGATGAAACTAAATATTTTTTATTTGACTTTTTTGATTATTTTGTTTTCACAAATAAATATAGTATTCTCGCAAGAATATTATGCCGACATTATTATAGATTTGTCTGATGATGGAATTACACAAATAACTGGTATTTCAAACCACCCTGATTTCCAAAATAAAATAACTCATGAATTCACATATAAAAATAAGGAAATTTGGGAACTAAATATTTTGACTTTAGAAACATTTTCAGAATATGTTTATCAACTAACTTTTCCAGAAAATACTGAAATAATTGATTTTAATTTTTCTGGAACATATAGAGTTAGTACAGAAAATAATAAAATAATTATTAATGGAACTAGTAAAAATGGCAATCTTTATTTAAATGCTAAATATAAAATAAATTATGTTGATAATGATTTTGGCTATTTGTTTAATATAATACTTTTAATAATTATTATAACAATCATAGTTTTTTTAAATTTTGAAAAGTTAAAGGCTTTTTTATTAAAAAATAAAAAAAATGAAAATATAAATGTAAATGAAGATACTCTTACTGACAGGCAAAAGGAAATTTATAAATTTTTAAAAGATAATAATGGATCAGCTACACAAAAGCAAATACAAGACAAAACCAATTTACCAAAAGCATCGCTTTCAAGAAATATTGCATCACTTGAAAAAAAAGGAATTATCATTAAAGAACGAAAAGGGATGAGTATGTTAATAACATTAAAAAATAATAATTAATGACTTGTTCCGGTTTGTTCCGCTTTTTTTCGGGCAATAAATAATAGTTGTTCCGCCCAAATAGATATAGACACAAAATTGGGGGTGTGTTACATGAAATGGAGAAAATTAATACTGGGAATAGTATTTTCAGTAATTGTTGCTGGATTAATGCCTTTTGCATCCGCACAAGAAAGTAACCTTGATGTAAATACTGAAACTGAAGTAAAAGCAATGGTAACTCCTTATGGAGCACAAGTGCGTTTATTTCAATTAGAAAAAAGTATCACTAAAAATATTGTTACTGGCGAAACGGTAATAGAAGTAATTATAGATAACAATACAGATGTAAACCTTGTTAATGCAAATCTAATAATTGAGAAACTAAAAATATTGTTAAACGAAGTAAAAACTGCAGACATAAATGCTCATGCAAGCGTACTTGCTACAGAATATGTTGCAATGAAAAAGCAAGCAATTGCTCTTTCAGCAGAATTTAGAGCAGAAACATCAAAATATCTAACTAGTGAAGATAGAGAAAATATTAAGGCACTAGTTAAAGAAAGCGAGGTTAATGTACTTGCAAAAATAAATGCACAAATAAAAGCATCAGTAAGAGAACATAATGCAAATCTTGTTCTTAGTGTACTGGCAGACATAAATTCACGTAATGACGTGCTAGTTCAAGCAATACGTGATGGGCGAGAAAATCTTGCAGAAGCACGTGCTAAAATAAGAAGTGAATTTGAATTATTGCGCGAAGAACAAAAACGTATTTTTGAACAAAAAATAAAAGAAAAATTAGCACAAAGAATAATCTCTGAAAAAAATATTGTCGTTGTAGTAGAACAAAATTGGAAAGAAGAATATGAAAATAGAGGTCTTAAAATATCTACAATGATTAAGGGGGCAGTAATAGGAAATGTTTCAACAGAAAATAACAGTGGGGCAGTAAATAGTGGAGCAAACGCAGATGTTAAAACTAGTGCATCAACAAATGGAAGTAATGCTGAATCAAACACTAGTATTAATATAAATGTTGGTGTTGGGGGAAATTAAATGAAAAAAATAAACTCAATAATGGTTGTTTTGCTTTTTGCATTATTTATTTTTGGGTGCACACAGCAAAACAATTTCCCACAAGATAATCTGGCTCCATCAGATACAAATAATGTATTATCAATAATTGATTATTCTTGGATTAATGACGAGAATATAGATTCGGGAGATATTATCTCGGATGAACATATTGAAGATACAACAACAAGCACATGGATGGATGAAAATTACGAAGTTTATATTTCAGAAATGATATAAAAAAAATAATTAGATGTGGGTTTTGAAAATAAAAAAATATTTTCATAACCCATTCTTTTTTAGTAAAAGCAAACTAATTTAATTACAAACAACTTAATTCTAAAATGATAAGTTTATTTCAAACTGTTATTTTATTAGCTGGAACTTTAATTGGTGGAATTACTGATGCAAAAACCGGATATATTTATGACTGGATTACAATACCAATGATAATAATTGGAATAATATTAAGTTTAATTGGGCAATTTTGGTTTAATTTGCAAAGCGGAGTAATTATTTTTTTAATTTTGTTTTTTGCATATAAATTTGGAAAAATTGGGGGAGGCGATGTTAAATTATTTACTGCAATAGCGCTGCTAAACCCATTTAATCAAATAAATTTTTTAATAAGTTTATTTTTAATTTCAGCAATAGTTGCAATGTTATTTTATTCAATTTATTATTCAATAAAATATATCAAAAATTATGGATTAAAAAATATTGAAAAAAAAGAAATATTAAAAGGAATTGGATTAATTTTAGCAATATTAATTTATTTTTATATCTTGATATTAAGCAACCTAATTAGTATTTTATTTATAGTGTTTTTTGGAATTCCTTTTTTAAGTGTTAGCATATTCTTTGTTTTCCAAAAAGAAATTTCAAGAAAGTTTTTTGAAAAAAAAATGTCAATAAATAAACTTGACGAGGATGAAATTTTGTCAAATAGTAATTCAAAAAATATTTTTGAAATAGTTGGGAATAAAAATTTAATTGAAAAAAAAGAAATTAACTTATTAAAAAAACACAAAATCAAAAACATAATAGTTATGAGAAATTTACCAAAATTTGGGCCGTTTATATTTATTGGAACACTAGTTTCTATTATAACGCCTAACTTGATACTTTTAATATTCTAATTTCATAATTCAATTTTTTATAAACAAATCATTTAAAAAAACAAATTTTCATAATACTTGTATGAAAATATTGGTTACTGGCGCAAGCGGATTTGTTGGGAAAGACCTTGTAAAAAAGTTAAAAAAACAAAAACATAAAATAATTGAATTTAACAGTTCTGATGGAAATAATATTTTTGATAAGAAAAAACTTGATGAAAAAATGAAAAATATTGACATTGTAATACACCTGGCTGCAAAACTTGATGGTGATGAAAAAGAAATTTTAAAAACTAATGTTGATGGAACAAAAAATGTTATTGATATTGCAATAAAAAATAATGTTAAAAAATTTATTTTAATAAGTTCTACAGGAGTTTATGGCAATACAAAAAGTTTAGTTAATGAAGACTCAGAAAAAAACCCAGAAAACACTTATGAAAAAAGTAAACTTAGTGCAGAAAATATTGTTTTAAGTTACAGAGAAAAAATTAATGTTAATATTTTAAGAAGTGCAATGATATTTGGCCCAAATAAATATTGGAATAACCTGTTTAAAATTTTAAAGAAAGGATTTCCCTTGCCTTGCAGTGGAAATAATACTTTTCAAATAATATATGTAAAGGATTTGGTTAATGCAATAATATTACTAACAAAAAAAGGAAGTAATGGAGAAATTTATTTGGTAAGTGGAAATGAAAAATGGACTTTGAAAGAATTTTGTAGGTATTCAAATAAAATTTTAAAAAATAATAAAAAATTATTTACTATTCCAAGTAGTTTAGCAATAATAATTGGAAAAATCTTAAATATTCGCATTTTAAACAAAGAAAACATACGTCATTTATCTAAAGATAGAAATTATTCTATTGAAAAAATAAAAAAACTTGGCTTTAAACAAAAATATCCTCTAAAAATTGCAATTAAAAAAACAATAAAAGATTTAGAATAATTATTTTTTTAATTTAGCAGCTTTTTTTACTGCAAGCGTTATTTTTGATAATTTATTTTTTGCATCATTTGAAGATGATGATTTTTCAATTGCACTGCCAACATGAACTATGTCTGCACCGCTTGATATACAATCAAATGCATATTCTGGTTTATTTACTCCACCAGCAATTAATAATGGAATTGAAATTGAACTTTTAGTAGCTTTAATCATTTCTTTTGAAACTGGTTTTTCTGCACCACCGCCACTTTCAAGTATTGCAAGTTTTGAACCCATATATTCTCCAGCAAGTGCTGTTGCTGCGGCTAAATACGGCAAATTTCTTGGAATAAGTTGTGCTCTACCAACCCACCCAACTGCTCGGCCTGGTTCTACTATAATATATGATGTTGGAATTACTTCAATATTCATTTTTTTAATTGGGAACGAAGATGCAATTTGTGCCCCTGAAATATAGTAAGGATCATTACTATTTAACATAGACATAAAATAAACAGCATCTGCTAAATTTGATAAAGTTGCAATGTTTCCAGGAAATAATATTGTTGGAATAGAACAAGATTCTTTAATTTTAAGTAATGTATCATCAAGCAATTTTCCTTGAGCACCAAGTGAACCACCAACAGCAATTGCTTTAACCCCGGCTTCTTCCGCTATTTTAGCTAGTTTACCTGCTAAATCAGGAGTTTGGTTTGGGGGGTCTATTACTAAATATACTTGTCCAGCCTCTTCTTTTAATTGTTTTAACAAACCATCATAAACTTTTTTACTTTGCATAATATTGAATAGAAAAAACAACTATAAAAATGCATTGTTTTCAAATTAAATCTGAAATTTAATTAGTTTTAAAACACTTATGAATTGAGAATATATATGCAAGAACAATTTGAAACACTTATTGAAGAAATGGCTTTGAATTCTGGAAAAACTAATGCTCAAATAAAAGAAATGGTTGATGGAAAAATAAAAAAATTTTCTGGGCTTTTAACCGAGCAGGGTGCAATATTTATGGTTCAAAAAGAGTTAGGATTAAAAAAAGAAGAAACAACACAGCTAGATATTAGCGAATTACAAGATGGCCAAAAAAATGTTAGTGTTAAAGGAAAAATAAAAATTGTTTTCCCAGTGAAAGAATTTGAAAAGGGAGAAAAAACAGGAAAATTAAGTTCATTTATTTTAGAAGATAAGAGTGGAGAAATTAGAGTGACTCTTTGGAATGACCAAGTTGAAAAATATGATTTAATTAGTGGAAGTGAAATAGAAATAGAAAATGGAATAGTATCTAGCTACAATGAAAAAAAACAATTATCTCTTGGATTTAATGGAACTATAAATATTATAAAAAAATCTATTGAAAATTTTGAAAAAATAAATAATTTAAAAGGTGGAATGAATGGTGTTAATTTATATGGGAGAATTTTAAGAAAATTTCCTGTAAAGGAATTTAATTCTAATGAAAAAAAAGGAAAACTTTGTAATTTCCAGTTTGGGGATGAAACAACTTTACTTAGAGCAACTGCTTGGAATGAAAAAGCTGATGAAATAATTAAATTAAATGATGGGAGTGTTGTTGAGATAAAAAATGCATATACAAAAAATGGAATGTATGGAATAGAACTTCATTTAGGATATAATGCAATAATAAAAAATAGTGATAAAGAAATGCCAAGCACTATTGAAATAATGAAAGAAAATATTGATAAAAAAACAATAAACAATATTAGCGAAAATGAAAATGTTATAATAACTGGAAAAATAATAAATATTTTAGACGGAAAATTATTCTTTTTAATTTGCGAAAAATGTGGTAAAAAAATTGAACAAACTGAAACTGGAAACATTTGTGAAAAATGCGGCGAAGTTAAAGGCAAAGTAAATCCAGTAATAAACATAAATATAGAAGATGACACAGCAGGCATAAAATTAGTACTATTTGGAAAAGACGCACTTTCTGCAATTAAAATGAATCAAGAAGATTTTGAAAACAAACTAAATGAAAAAAGCACTGAAAAAATAATAAACGAACTAAATGAAAAATTAAATGGCACAAAAATAGAAATTTTTGGTTATTCTAAAATAAATACATACTCTAATGAAAATGAATTTAGAGTAAAAGAAGTTGTTAAAGTTAATTAAATTATTTTAAAATATTATTAATTAATAAATCAGTTTTATTTTTTAAAATATCTAAATTGCCACTATTATCAATTTTATAATCAAACATTTTTATACACTCACCCATTTGCATTTTATTTTTATCAACATTATATAATTCTCTTTTTTCTTTTTTTAAAAAATCTTCAAATACAACACTGCCATGGTCAGTGGGATTGTGTAAAACTCTATCAATTGTTCTTTTGAAACGAATGTCTATTGGCGCATCAACTAAAATAATAACGCCATTATTTTTTTTCACTAAATCTATTTCCAAGGGGTGTCTAAATGAAGAAAGAACATATTTTTTTTGTGAAGAGTAATTTTCTAGTGCCTTTTTTATCCAAATATCTGGACCAAATTTCTGACGCATATTTTCAGCAACTAAATATATATTATCTCTATTTGAAACAGAAAGTCCTTGATTTATACATTCTTTTCTTACTAAATCAGAAATGCTAATCCATTCAAAATTATATTTAGTAGAAATATATTTTGCCAAAGTGTCTTTTCCACTTCCATTTAAACCAACTATTCCAATAAGCATAAGATAAATAAGTTAGTTAATAATAAATAAGTATCATGAAACCAAAAAAGGTTAGAAAAAGACAAGTGGTATATCTTGGGGGAGAAACAAGTCACGAATTTAAGCCTTGGCGAATATCTAACTCTAAAATAGAAAGACTAGCAAACTTGTTTAGAAATATTAATTTTACAAACATTAATTTAGATCTAGTAAGAAGTTTTAGGGAAAAAAATTATTTTAGACAAAAAGCTGATTTTTTAAAAGGTTTAGAAAAATGCAAAGATAAAAGCATAGATATTCTTAGGAGTGAAATGGCGCTTGGATATTTTTCTTTTAAAAATGGAAATGCGGTTGATAAATATTCAGATTCAAAATTAACAAATGATAATATAACAGCATATACTGCAAGAGTTTTAAAAATCGCAAAGAAAAAATTAACTAACTATGGAAAAATTGTTATTATTGCTGAAAATAGTGGCGATTTTGGAGCAACTGCTTTTTATAATATTAGAACTGCTGCAGAAATAAATAAAATGAAATTTTCTTTTAGACCCATAACTAAAGCAGAAGTTAGAAATGGTGAATTTTGGACTAGGCACGCACACAGTTGTAAAAAGAAATTATTTGTTATAACTTTAACGAAATAATTTAAAACTCAATACTCTTTCTTGCAATTATTCCATTATCATAGGGGTGTTTTATTTTTTTAACTTCAGTTACATAATCACAAAATTTTATTATTTTTTTATATTTTTTATGAGAACCAGTTATTACTAATTCTGTTTGAACTGGTTTTGATTTTATTATTTTAATTATATCATCTTGTTTTAAAATTCCCATATCAATTGTATAAAGCAATTCATCTGCAACTACTAAATCATAGTTATTTGAAGTCAACTTTTCTTTTAAAAAATTAAGTGCATTAATTGCTTCTTCTTTTGCTTTAATTGTAATATTGTTTTTAATTACCCAATCAACTGACCCAAATTGTTTAATTTCAATATTTTTTTGTTTTAATAAAAAACTAATTTCTCCAAATTGAGAAAATTGTTTTTGTGGAACTTTCATAAACTGAACAAGTAAAACTTTTTTGTTATAAGAAAGCTGACGTAAAATTAAACCAAGCGCAGCAGTAGTTTTTCCTTTACCATTTCCAAAATAAATATGAACTAAACCTTTTTCCATAAAAATCAACTTATTTCAAATTATTAAAATAAGTGCTGTTAGGCTAAAACGAAATGCACAGATTGCAAGCGTCTTTTCGCTCAACTGCACCCACTTGTTGATCCGCAATCTTCGCAAAGTGTACATGTGCCATTTCTTCTAACTTTCATACTGCCACATTCTCTACAAGATTCTCCAGTATATCCTTTTGAGCGGGCTAATACTACTGATTCTGTTTTAGAATCTTTTTGAGAATTTTTTATTTCATTAACTTGGATATTTGTTTCTTTTTTTGTATCAAAAACTGTTTGAATAGTTGCTTTTGGAAGAGATTTTGCTTCATCAATTGGCTTTACATGAACAAAGTCTGTTCTTCCTAGATATTCATATCCTAAGAATCTAAATAAGAAATCAATTATTGATGTTGTTGATTTTATTGCTTCATGACCCATAACCATTCCCGCTGGCTCAAACCTAGTAAATGTAAATGAATCAACAAATTCTTCAAGTGGAACACCATATTGTAAAGCTTTACTTATTGCAACTGAAAAACAAGAAAGTAAACTTCTATATGCTGCACCTTCTTTATACATAGAAACAAACACTTCTCCAAGATCTCCATTATCATATTCGCCAGTTTGAATATATAACTTATGGCCGCCAATTGTTACTTCTTGAGTAATTCCCCTTCTTCTTTTTGGAAGACGTTTTCTTTCAAGTTTATGAACTATTACTTCGTTTATTTTTTTAGCATCAATTGTTTCATCAATATCATCTTCTACATTAACTGAAAGTAAATCATCAGCAATATCACCACTAACTGCGTTAAGTGGTTGTGAAAGTTTACTGCCATCTCTGTAAAGTGCATTACTCTTTAACATACTTTTGTGAGAAAACAAATATGCTTTTTCTATATCTTTTAATGTTGCACTTGATGGCATATTAATTGTTTTACTAATAGCCCCACTAATAAACGGTTGAGCTGCTGCCATTGCTTTAATGTGCGCTTCCCAAGAAATATATCTTGTACCATATTTCCCACATTTATTTGCACAATCAAAAACAGCTAAATGTTCATCTTTAATATGTGGTGCGCCTTCAATTGTCATTGCTCCGCAAACAAATTTATTTGTTTCTTCAATTTCTTTCTTACTAAAACCAAGCTTTGATAACATGTCAAAATCAAATGAATTAAGTTCTGTTTCGCTAAATCCTATTGATTTACAAAAGTCTTCTCCAAGAACATATTTGTTAAAAACAAATTTAATATCAAATGCATTTTTTAATCCAGAATTTATTTTACTTATTTCAACATCAGTAAATTTTTTTGCCTTTAATTTTTCAACAGAAATAAATGGACATTTATCAATACTACCACGCCCAACTAAATAATCAGAAATATCTTTTATTTGACTAGCAGAATAACCTAATTTTTTTAATGCAGATGGAACACTATTGTTTACTATTTTAAAATATCCTCCGCCAGCTAATTTTTTAAATTTTACAAGTGCAAAATCTGGTTCAAGCCCAGTTGTATCACAATCCATTAAAAGACCAATCGTGCCTGTTGGCGCAATTACTGTTACTTGTGCATTTCTAAAACCGTTTTTTTCACCAATTAAAATAGCATCATCCCATGCTTTTTTTGCAGCTTCAACTAAATCTTTTTGACATTTAGTATGATCAAACTTAACCGGAGTAATTGAAAGACCTTCATATTCATTTTCATTTACAGCGTGCGCAGCCCTTTGATGATTTTTAATCACTTTAAGCATATGTTTTTTGTTTTTTTCATAATCTTTAAAAGCACCAAATTTTTCTGCCATTTCAGCACTTGTTTTATAACAAATTCCTCCAAGAAGGGAAGTAATTCCTGCTGTTAGCGCTCTTCCTTCATCACTATCATAAGGTTTTCCAAGACGCATTAAAACACTACCAATGTTTGCATAACCAAGTCCAAGCGAGCGTGTTTTATAGGTCACATCTGCAATTTGTGGAGATGGAAATTGTGCCATTAAAACTGAAATTTCAAGAACCATTGTCCAAATTCTTGTTGCGTGAATAAAATTATTTACATTAAATAATCCACTATCATCGTCTAAAAATTTTCCTAAGTTAATTGACGCTAAATTACAAGCAGAGTTATCTAAAAAGAAATATTCACTGCATGGATTACTTGATCTTATTGGACCATTTTCTGGACAAGTGTGCCATTCATTAATAGTTGAAGAAAACATTACTCCAGGGTCTGCTGAATTCCAAGCAGCATAACAAATTTTATTCCACAAATTTTTTGAAGAAATTGATCTAAAAATACTGCCATCAGTTCTTTTTGTTAAATCCCAATTTTCATTTTTTTCTAATTTTTCAAAAAAAGAATTAGGAATAACTACAGAATTATTTGAATTTTGTCCAGAAACTGTTTGATACGCTTCTCCTTCAAAATGCGTATTAAATTCTTCAATATA
This sequence comes from uncultured archaeon, assembly GCA_964583285.1. Classification (GTDB taxonomy): domain Archaea; phylum Iainarchaeota; class Iainarchaeia; order Iainarchaeales; family JAAZKV01; genus JABIDZ01. The sequence goes on along the minus strand of CAZOVD010000005.1, from coordinate 24,078 downwards.
CATTTCGCTTTCTCCTTGCTTAGCTAATTGAAGTGCACGAAAAACATAATTAATTGGAACACCAGTGCTAATTGCATTTTTTATAGATTTCTTTAATAAAGGATTATTTTCAGGATTAGTATTTTTTGTTTCAACTGCAATTTTCATTATTTTGTTTATTTCTCTATTACAAATTTTACTACCAGTAACTAAATCAGCAACTTTTTTTTCTTCCCTCATTTTCCAATCAACAAATTCTTCTATTTCAGGATGATCAATATCAAGAGAAACCATTTTTGCAGCTCTTCTTGTTGTTCCGCCACTTTTAATTGAGCCAGCAACTGTATCAAATATTTTTAAAAAACTCATTAAACCACTTGAAACTCCCCCGCCACTTAATCCTTCGCCTTTTCCTCTAATTGTTGAAAAATTTGTTCCGGTTCCAGAACCATGTTTAAATAATCTTGCTTCTCTTATTGCTAAATCAAAAATCCCCTGTTCACCCATTAATTTATCATCAACAAATTGTATGAAACAATTGTGAACTACTACTCCATTTGCGGAGAATTTACTACTTTCTGTTTGAATATCATAAACTGTTTCTTCTCCAATTCTTTCTATTGAAATAACTTTTTCTTCTGAAATAGTATTTTTATTTTTTCCAATTATTTCTGTATTTAATTTTCTTAATTTTTCTTTTTTATCACTTGAAATAAATCCTATTTGAGTTTCAAACTTTAATCTTTCTGAATAGTACGAAATTATTACGTGATATTGTAACTTTCTATTTTCTCTTGAATCATCACAAATAGAAACTCTTGAATAAATATTTTGATTTAAAAGCAATGATTGAACTTGGTGAGCAAGTTTCTCTGAAATTGTTGAAAAAACTATATCTCCTGAATTTATTTTATCTTCATTTCTTATTCTTACACAACCATCTGCTTGGAAAAGAGATTTTAAAAATTCTGTTTGAATATTTATATTACTTGCAAGAATTTTTTTTGGAACTTCAGAGTTGTAAGAATATTTATTTAATCCATATTCAAAAACAAAATCTTTTACTTCTTTAAAATCGTGTCTTATTATTTTATAATCGCTTGAAATTTCTTTTTTTGTTGTTTCTGTATAAGAACCATATAATTCTTTGAATAACTTTGTTACGTGTGCATACTCATCTTTATTTATTGTTATTACGCCAAACATTGTTGTTTTACCATATTCTCCAAAATAACCATCGCCAGTAATCCATCCGGCAAGTGATGCTTCATTTAATAATTTTTGATCTTCAAGCATTAATGTATTATTATTTTGAACTTGATTTTGGTTTAATTGTTGTATTTGAGTGTTTTGAATAAAAATAGAATTTGAAATTTGTTGCACATGTAGCCCTTTTATTTCTCTTAAATATTTCCAATCAAATTCCCCACCATCTTTTGTTCTTTCCTTACTAACCCAAATTAAGTGATCGTCAGTAAAATCAATATAATTTCCGTTAGAAAGATGTGCTCGAAATACTTCTCTTATGCCATTGTTCTTTGTTGCTTCTATTTTTACAAACTTTTCTCCATCAAACACTTTTAGACCAACTAAATCTTTTTCAACAATTTCTCCAAGTTCTAGTATTCCATTTTCTGTAAAAATCATTGTATCATAACGACCACAAGCGTGGGGTTGAGGTCTAAAAAAACCATCATCACTTTTTACAACTTCTCCTTTTTCTTCATCATAATAATAATGGCCGTCAGAAGGTGCTGAAAATCCATATAAATAACTAAGACCAGTGTTAAACCATTGTGGAGAATTTGGTGCAACCATTTGATTAAGAAGCATGTATTTTACTTCATCTTCAAAAGAACTAGCATCATCTTCTGAATTAAAAAAATTATTTTTTTCACCCCAATATCTCCAAGCACCAACTAAACGATTAACTACTTGTTTTATTGATTTTTCTCGACCATTTTTTGGAGCATCTTTTATTGGATAACCATTTTCATCACAATCTGGGATTTTTGCTCGTTTAAAATATTTTTGAGCCAAAATATCAGTGGCCATCTGTGACCATTGCTTTGGAACTTCAACATCATTTTGTTCAAAAACTGTTGTACCATCAGGGTTTCTTATAACACTAGATCTTTTTTCAAATTCAAAATAATCAAAAACATTTTTACCTTTTTTTGTAAAAATTCTTTCAACAGTCATTCCTTTAGTCATAATTTCACCATAAATCAAAAAAGCAAAAATAATCTTATTGAAGCGCTGTTAATTTTTGCTTTAATTCTATTGCAGAAGTACTTCCATTAAATTTTTCAACTAAATTTCCATCTTTAAAAATTAAAAAAGTTGGAAGTGATGTAATATTAAATTGTGATGCAAATTCTTCTTGTTCACTAACATTAACTTTAACTATTTTTGCAGAATCTTTCATTTCGCTAGAAAGAGCATCAACTTGTGGCATCATAGCAATACAGTGAGGACACCATTCTGCCCAACAATCAACTAGTACTAAACCAGCACTTTGTATCAATGAACTTATATCTTGCATTTTTATCACCCTTTATTTCTATTTTTTAAACTTTTAACAAGAAAAGTTTTTTTGATATATAAAGCTTACTTATACAAATTAGCAAGTATGAAAAATCAACCTAAAAAAAATAAAAAGATAGAAAAATCATTAAAAAAATAGAAAAATTAAACATAATTATTTGAAAATCAAATTTTTATTTATTAAAAAGTTTGAATTTATTTATTCAAAATTTATTTCTGAAAGTCTCCATTCAAAAATAATTTCTTTTTCAATAATATAACTTGAAATTCCAGTAGTTGCGGCTGTGCCATCAACAAATAATTCCCAAAAATAGCCTGTTTTTGCTGATAATCCATTAATTTCAGTAATAAAAACACCAAAATCGTATTCGTCATATTTTAACTTAGAACCAAAAATTTCTTTTGTTGCAACAAATGCATTAGTTCCAAACTCAAAGTCGGTTTGCTCATAAAAAACTGTTTCGCCATTTTCATTAACTACTTTAAATGTTGCATAAACTGGTTCTTTATAACTAGAATCATCTAGCACTGCTTGAGTACACCCAAAAACAAAAGCAAAAGTTAGAATTAAAATTAATAATAATTTTTTATTCATAAAAAATCACTTAACTATTTTAAAAACCTCAAAAAATTAAACATTAAAATAAATTGAGAAATAAATTTATTTTTATAATTTACATATTGCAATCTAATATCTAAATCAAAAATCGGTGCAAGAATTATTACATAGGTAGTTGCACTAATTAAATGATAAAATGTAAATGGAACTTGTGCTAAAGTTACTAACCAAAGTGCTTGCCCATAAAAAAAATATGAAACAAGTGGCCCAGTAATAATATCAAAAATTAATACTCCAATTACTGATGCAGTAAGATATTGGGAAATTTTTGCTTTTTTTATTTTTTTAAAAAAGAATGAAAATAAAATTGCAAGCCCTGCATAAACTGTTGCAGTTACAATTGTCCAAATTCCAATACCGCTTGTAAAAAAGTCAAAAATAAACATGGCACTAAATGCAAAAATTGCTGGTTTTAATGCGGATGATCTTGTTTGTGGTAAAATAAACCCCATTATTGGATCATTATTTGGAAAAATTTTAATTAATCTAAAAACCACTGTAAAAATTAAACTTGTAATAAAAACTTTTATATTCATGTAAATGTAAATAGCTGGTTTAGTATTAAAAAGATTTCTAATGCTAATAAAAAAAAATCAGTCATAAAAAATATAATTATTACAAAATTCTTTTACTTTTTGCTTTATTTCTTTTAATTTATTTTCATCATCCAAATTAGTAAGTGTTAAATGAATAAATTCTGCAACTTCTTTCATTTCACTTTCTTTCATGCCCCTTGTAGTTAATACTGGAGTGCCAAGTCTTATTCCGCTTGGATCCCATGGAGAGCCAGTTTCAAAAGGAATAGTATTTTTATTACAATAAATACCAGCTTTTTCAAGAGCATTTTCGGCTTTTATTCCACTAATGCCTGCTTTTCTAACATCCACAAGTAATAAGTGTGTGTCTGTACCACCACTAACTAACCTATATCCCTTATCTTGAAGAGATTCTCCAAGAGCTTTAGCATTTTTTACTATTTGTGAAGCGTAATTTTTAAATTCTGGCAAACTTGCTTCTTTAAAGGCAACTGCTTTTGCTGCAATAACATGTTCGTGTGGTCCGCCTTGAAGACCAGGAAATACTGCTTTATCTATTTTTTCTGCATAATCTTTTTTGCACATTATAACTGCACTTCTTGGACCCCTTAATGTTTTATGTGTTGTTGTTGTAACTACATCAAAATAAGGGACTGGATTTTCATGAACTCCTCCAGCAATAAGGCCTGCAATATGTGAAATATCCGCCATTGAAATTGCGCCAACTTCATCAGCTATTGATTTAAATTTTTTAAAATCAACCTTGCGAGGATACGCAGTAAAACCACTTAATATTAATTTTGGTTTTTCACTTCTTGCAATTTCCAAAACTTTATCATAATCAATCATTTCACTTTCTTTGTCAACACCATATTGAACAAATTCATAATTTTTACCACTAAAATTTACTTTGTGACCGTGAGTTAAATGACCGCCCTCGGTTAGTTTCATGCCAAGTGCTTTGTCACCACTTTTTAACACTGCAAAATATGCCGCCATATTTGCTGGCGAACCACTATTTGGTTGAACATTAGCATGCTCTGCATTAAAAAGAGTTTTAAGCCTATTAATTGCAATTTGCTCTATATCATCAATTACTTCATTTCCACCATAATATCTTTTTTTTGGATAACCTTCAGAATATTTATTTATTGGATATGATGCTAGTGCTTGCATTACTGCTTTACTAACTAAATTCTCTGAAGGAATTAACTCTATTCCAGACATTTGCCTTTCTTTTTCTTTTAAAATTAAATTATAAATCAATTCATCTTCTTTTTTTATTTCAGAAAATTCAATAGACATACAAAAAATAAAAGCAAAGCTATTTTATAATAATGCTTTAATGAATTTAATTTTTAAAAATAGTCATTAGTTTTTTGTTATTAGAGCTTTTTTCTAAAAATAAATTTTTTATTTTAACATACACTTCTTTCTTTGAATCAAGCACTAAATATAAACTACTTCCAAAATCAACAAGTTCGATTAATTCTTCAATTAAATTTAATTCATTTTCAATAGTGTTAATTAATTCATCATAATTATTCATCAAATTCACCCATATTTACTTTAGCCTTACGGCAAGGAAAAATTTACTAACAAAAAGTCATGTTGGGACTAATTTGTCAAAAAATTTAATTTATTTTTAATTTTTTAGATAACATTCATAAGAAATATAGTAAGGTTAATAAATCTAATTTTAAATTTTTAAAAAAACACAAATTTTAGGACAAAAATATTTTTATTGATTTTTTATTTAAAAAAATAAGATACTATTAAAAAAAGTTAGTTACAAAATTTTTTAGGTGAAATAATTGGTAAATAATTTAGATAAATCTTATTTAAACATAATAAAAACAATTCTTGAAACTGGAGAAAAAAAACCAACAAGGAGTGGAATTGATATTATTTCATTACCTGGAATGATGATACAACATGATATGCAAGAAGGCTTTCCAATTTTAACCACAAAAAAAGTTCCTTTTAAATTAGTAGCAAGCGAACTTGAATTTTTTATAAAAGGAATAACTGATAAAAAATGGTTACAAGATAGGGGCAACCACATTTGGGATGAATGGTGTAACAATTCAAAAGTGCCTTGGAGTAGTACAGCAGAAGGTCAGCAAAAAATGAAAGAGGAAAGAGATCTTGGCCCAGTTTATGGTTTTCAGTGGAGACATTTTGATGCAGATTATATTAATTATGACACGAATTATGATGGAAAGGGAATTGATCAATTAAAAAATATGATAAATGATCTAAAAACCGACCCTACAAGAAAAAGAATAATGATGACTGCTTGGAATCCAAAACAAATGAAACAAATGGCATTGCCTCCTTGTCACTTTAACGTACATACTACTGTTGATAATGGAAAATTAAACTTAATATGGTCGCAGCGAAGTGTTGATACAATGCTTGGACTTCCATTTAATATTGCAAGTTACGGATTATTACTTCATTTAATTGCAAAAGAAACTAATTTAAAAGAAGGAAAACTTGTTGGACTACTTTCAGACACACATATTTATGCAAATCATTTAGATGGTGCTAAAGAACAAATTGCGCGAGATCCAAATAAATATAATTTGCCAAAAATAAATACTAAAAATTTTAAATCAATATTTGATTGGGAATATACTGATTCAGAGTTAATTGATTATCAAAGTTATCCAAAAATAAAATTTGACATTGCAGTGGTTTAATATGATACACTTAATTGTTGCAATGACAAAAGATAGAGTTATTGGAAATAACAATAAATTACTTTGGCAAATATCTGATGATATGAAATTATTCAAAGAATTAACTACAAATAACACAGTAATAATGGGAAGAAATACTTGGGAAAGTATTCCAAAAAAATTTCGACCACTACCAAATAGAAAAAATATTGTTGTTAGTAAAACACTAAATAGAACAAATGGGGCAGAAATCGCAAGTAGTATTGATGATGCTGTTAGAATGGCACGAGGAAATGTTGGGCAAATTTATTGTATTGGGGGAGCACAAATATATAAAGAATTTTTAGAAAAAGAACTAGTAGACATTTTGCACATTTCTTTTGTAAAAAAAGAATATGATGGAAATGTTTTTTTTCCAAAAATAAATTTTAATGAATGGGAAGAAACAGAAACAAAAGAATTTAATGAATTTATTTACAAAAAATTTGAGAAAAAAAGTTAATTAAAAAACTTATTCTCTTGTTTGATCAAAAATTCCTTTAACTGTTTTAAGGGCTAGGTCAGAGTCAATATTCATTTGTCTAATTTTAACTCCCGCTTGGCTAAACATTTCTTCTGCTCTTGGAACTTGATCTCTATACATTTTTAAATAAACAACTTCTTTAATTCCACAAGAAATAATTAATTTTGCACACTCATTACATGGAAAATGTAAGCAATAAATTGTGGCATTTGTTAAATCTTGTAAATGATTTTGAATAATTGCGTTTGCTTCAGCATGTGTTGCAAGACAGTGCCCACTTCCCTTTTGCCCCCATTCAATGCCTGCCTTTTCTTTTCTACAAAAACCAACATCCCAAGAACTTGGCACTCCGGGCGGATTTCCATTATAACCACTTGAAATTATTCTTTTATTTTTAACAATAACTGCTCCTGAATTAAATTTAGAGCAACTTGAGCGAGTTCCAATAACTGCTGCAGAAAGCATAAAATATTCATCCCAGTTTGGGCGAATTCTACCAAATTTTTCTTCCATACTAAAAAATTAACAATAAAAATTGTTTTAAACAAATCACCACCGGCATAAAACTAGAAAGAGATTTAAAAACAACCAAATAAATAATAATTATAAATTGCAAAGGGTTTTATTAAGCCAAAAATAAAAACTCAAAAAGCAATTTAGAGGTGATAAAATGGCAAAAAAAATTGAAACAATAAATGATTTACCAGGGGTTGGAGAAACTGCTGCAAAAAAATTATTTGAAGCAGGTTATAAAAGTCTTGAGTCAATAGCTGTTGCAAGCCCAATGGAATTAACTGAAATTGCTGGCCTTGGGGACGGAACTGCTGATAAAGCAATTAAAGCAGCAAGAGATGCGCTTGAAATGGGATTTGAAAGTGCAGACATACTTGCTGAAAAAAGAAAACTTGTTGGAAGAATAACTACTGGAAGTACTGAGCTTGATACATTAATTGGTGGTGGAATTGAAACCCAATCAATCACAGAAGTTTATGGAAAAATGGCTTCAGGAAAAAGTCAGTGGTGTTTTCAAACAGCAGTAACTGTACAATTACCAAAAGAAAGAGGTGGGCTTGAGGGAGCATGTCTTTACATTGATAGTGAAAACTCTTTTAGGCCAGAAAGAGTAATACAGGTTGCAAAAAGACTTGAACTTGATGTTGATACGGTTTTAAAAAATATTTACGTTGCAAGAGCATACAATGCAGATCATCAAATGATACTTGCTGAAAAATCAGCAGACATGATAAAAGAAAAAAATATAAAATTAATAATTGTTGATTCGCTAATGGCACAATTTAGAGCTGAATATGTTGGGCGAGGAACATTATCTGAAAGACAACAAAAATTAAACAAACACTTAAGAGTTTTACAAAAACTTGCTGAAATGTATAACTTAACTGTGCTTGTTACAAACCAAGTAATGAGTAGGCCTGATGTATTATTTGGAGATCCTACTGAACCAGTTGGTGGAAATGTAGTTGGACATGCAAGTAAAACTAGACTATACCTTCGAAAAAGTAAGGAAGATAAAAGAGTTGCAAAACTAGTTGACTCGCCTTCACTTCCTGATGGAGAAGCATTATACAGAATTACAGAAAATGGAATAGAAGATGTTTAAAAAAATAAACTAAATTTTGATTACTCATTTTTTGAGTAATCAATCTAATTTTTAAACATATTAAAATAAAAAGAAAAAAATATAAGTAGCAAAAGTTATATTATATTATGAAACCATCACAAAGTTTTATTTTAAAAAAACAATATTTAAATGCAAGACAAAGATATTTGGAAAAATTGAGAACTTTTACGCCTAAAAAAAATAGAACAATAAAAGATACTGCAAAAGTTTTAGATGCACTTAAACTTCAACACAAATTTATTAGTTCCGAAATAAGAAGATTACAAAAAACTATTACTGCATTAAAATCAAAAGGCAAAAAAGTAAATCCTAGATTAATACAAAGACTAGAAAAAATTAGTAATGAAGATAAAGAAAACCAGCAAAGAGCTAAGTTAATAGAAGCATATTTTTTAGAAGAAATGAAGATGCCGTGATTTTATGAATTTAGGGTATTTAAGAATAAAAAAACCAAACAAAATAATGATAGAGCATGCAAATAAATTAAAGAAAGCAAAACTAGATATGACAACTGCTAAAATGCTTGGCCACAGACACATACTTGAAATTGAAGCAGAAGCAGCAATGTATAAACATGCAATGAACTTATCTGAAGAAATGTGGAAACATTATTCGCAAAGTAGTGCAAGATCAAAAAAACCAAATAAGCAGTTATTAAAATCCATGGAACAAGCACAAATTGATTTTCAATTTTATTCTACAAAATACGAAAATTTGATGAATGTTATTAAAAAAAGAATTGGTTAAATAATAAAATTAATTTTTATAATTTTTTTCAAATTCTTTTTTAAACTCTAAAAATTTATCTTCTCTAATTGAACTTTTTATTTCCTTTATTAAATTTGAAATAAAAAACAAATTATGATAACTTAGAAGAATATGTGCATTTTGTTCATGTGTTTTAAATAAATGATGTAAATATGCTCTAAAATATTTTTTACAAACAAAACAATTACAATTTTTATCAAGTGCAGAAAAGTCTTTTTTATAAATTCCCTTATCTATTTTTATTTTGCCAGTTTTTGTAAAAATTAAACCATGGCGTGCCATTCTTGTTGGATATGCTGAATCAAAACAATCAGCGCCATTTGCAACCGCATTTAATATTTCAAGTGGAGAACCAATACCCATTATATATGTTGGATTATTTTCTGGCAAAACTTTTTTTACTTCTTTAATAATTTTATACATGTCTTTTTGTGCTTCGCCAATTCCAAAACCACCAAGCGCAATTCCATCAAAACCAATTTCGTTTAAAGCAAGTGCGCAATTAACTCGCAAATCAACATTATTTCCGCCTTGAACTATTGCAAATAATAATTGTTTTTTATTAGTTTTGTTTTTATTTTCAACATGTGTTTTTTTACAAATCATTGCCCAATCTATGGTTCTAATTGTTGAATCTAAATAATCGGCACGCAATTTTCCAAAAACTGGTTGATGATCTAAGACCATTGCAATATCACTACCCAAAATATTTTGAATTTCGATTGCTTTTTTTGGAGTAATTAATTCTCTACTTTTATCAAATGGATTTTGCATTTCTACTCCCTCATCAGTTATTTTTGGTGAAAAATGATCTAATATTAATTGAAATCCACCAGAATCGGTAAATAAAGAATTTTCCCAAGACATAAACTTGTGTAACCCGCCCGCATTTTTAATTAAATCAAGCCCGGGATTTAAATAATTAATAAATGCATTTGAAATTAGACAATTAAAATTCATTTTTTTTAACTCAGCATGAGTAATATTTTTTACGGCACCTTTTGTTGCAACAGGCATAAAAAAAGGAGTTTCTAATTCTCCATGCGCAGTTTTTAAAATACCAATGCGTGCAGAGCTTTGAGAAGATTTTTTAATAATTTTAAAACAAGTCATAACAAAAATATTAATCAAAAGCTATTTTTAAAAGGTTTTGAATAATAATTATGTTGGACTAGGCTGGGCCGGTAGCGGTGGCTTGTCACTATAAACCCGCTTTATGATAGAGTCGAAGCCAAAAATGAGGTTTTAATGTTAAAATATTTGCCATAGTAAGGACGTCGAAGCTCTGTCCTTTTAGGCCCTTATTTAAGATGAACCCCGCCAGGGCAGGAATGCAGCAACGGTAATTTTAATCAAGAGCGCTAAAGGGGTTACGGAGTGGAGTTTTTGCTATGAAACACATATTTTAACTAGAAATCCAGTTTTTGGCGCGTCCACTTATATTTAAGCAAAAATTTCTATATTTTACCGAAAAATATAAATATCATTAAAACGTTGATTTTTGCAAGTTAAATGCTTAATTTTAGGAAATTGAGTAAATTGTATGGAGGACGTTACAAATGGTATTTGAAAAAAAAATGTCAATTAAAGACTTAATAGAACAAATGCGTAAAGAATTAAAAGCTGAAAAAGAAAAACCACAAAATACTGCTAGCAAATCTAAACCTGTTAAGAAGAAAGCAGCAAAAAAAACAACAAAAAAGAAAGCAGCAAAAAAAACAACAAAAAAGAAGATAGCAAAAAAAACAACAAAAAAGAAGAAAAAATAGAAATTATAGCACTGTTAAACTATAACAGTGCTTTATTAAAACTAATTATGTTTTTTAACTTCTTTTTCTAATTTTTTTAATACATTTTGAGTAGTTTCAAGAAGTTTCCACCCCGTATCGCTTGCAAAAAACATTTTTCCATCCAAAAAAAGTTGTGCCTTTAATTCATGTTGTTTTCTTATTCCACCTTTAGCATATTCTTTTGATGAAATTTTTAAATAATTCTCACCATCTACTGCAACTTTATTAAAAAAGTTCTCAAAATTTTTTACAAGTAATGCATTATCAACCTCATCAATTTCAGGAAAATGCACCAACTCCAAATTTTTAAATCTCTCCATCTCAAAACCCCCTTTATTAATTTCTAATATAATATGTTAGAAATATGTTAAAAACTTAACATCAATATTATTATTGTGGATAATGTTACTACTTATGAAAAAAAACTACAAAAAGCAAAAGACTTTGCAAAAGCTAGGCTTAATAGTCAACAATACGAACATGCATTAAGTGTAGCAGAAATAATAGAACAAAAACAACTTGGTATTGATGCAATTATTGCCGCTGTGCTTCATGATACATTATATTTAGAAAAAACTACATATGATGAAATTTTTTTAGAATTTGGTGAAAATATTGCAATTCTTTTAAAAGAAATTACTTTAACTGAAGAAGTTTTGGTTAAAAATTATTTAAAAATTCCTAGTGAAACTTTAAGTTCTTTAATACTTTCTATTTCAAGCGATCTTCAAACAATAATAATACAAACTGCTGAGTTAATAGACATATTAAAAAATAATAAAGGAAACAAAGAAGATATAAAAAAATTGGCAAATATTGCAGAAGAAATATACTATCCACTAACTGTAAAACTTGGGCTGGGTGATTTTTCTTGGAAAATACAGGATTATAGTTTTAAGATATTAAATCCAGAAGGATATAATAAAGTAAGAAATTTACTTGGGAAAACTTTAGCACAAAGAGAAGAAAAAATCAAAGAAATGAAAAATGAAATTGAAAACTTACTTGAAAATAAAATAAACGTTCATGTTTTTGGTAGGCCAAAAAATTTCAAAGCAATTTATCTAAAAATGCAAAGAGTTCCTTTTAAGAAAATGTATGATATTTATGGAATTAGAATAATTTGTGATAAAGAAAGAGATTGTTATGAAATTTTAGGATACATTCATTCAAAATATAATTTCATAAAAGAAGCATTTGATGATTACATTACAAAGGCAGGAGAAGGTGTTGGAAAGGGGGGATATCAAAGTATTCATACTGCAATATTAAAGGAAAATGATGTTTTTGAAATACAAATAAGAACTTGGCAAATGCATTTAAGAACAGAATCAAGCATTTATTGGCAATATAAAAGACTTAAAAAAGATAAAAATTTTGAAAAAGAACTTAGTTGGGAAAGACAACTTATTGAATGGCAAAAAAGTATTGGTGAAACTGCAACAAAAAGAAAAATAGTTAGCAGAAAAATATTTGCATTCACACCAAAAAAAGAAGTAATTGGACTTAAAAACGGAGCAACGGTTCTTGATTTTGCATTTCACATACATACAGAAATTGGACAAAAAACACAAAAAGCAATAGTTAATGGACAAGTTGTTTCCCTTGATACCCCATTGAAAAATTTGGATAATGTGCAAATAATTACTGCACCAAATAACACCATAAAAAGAAACTGGTTAGGCATTGTAAAAACTGACAAAGCAAAACAAAAAATAAGAAGTTATTTTGAAATTGAGCCAAGTAAAAAATCTCAAAATAAAATTAGTGAAAAAAATATTAAAAAAATAAAATTGGCAGAGTGTTGTAATCCGTTGCCTGGAGAAGATGTTGTTGGAGTTAAAACAACAAAAAGAAAAATAATTATTCATAAAAAGGATTGTATAAATATTAAAAATTTACCAAAGGAAAAACTAATTGAAATTGGTTTTGAAAAAAGTGTTGGAAAAACAAAAATAAAAATAACTGCGATTGATAGAATTGGACTTCTTGGAGAAATTTTAACTGAACTAAAAAAGAATGGAATAAAATTAGTTACAAGTAATTTTCAAATTAAAAAAAGCGGTTTTGTGGAAGCTATTTTTGAAATAGAAATTTCAAATATAAATAAGCTAGACTCGTTAATTGAAAAACTTGAAAAACTACCTTCCGTTCAAAGTATAGAAAGACAATAATATAATAACAAACTTTTAATACACATATTACTTATATTTAGTATAACTAATAGTGGGAGATGGTCATTTTGAAAAAAATTAGCACATTTTTAATATTAATTTTTATTTTAGGGAGCGTTTTTTCAGCAATACCTGAAGTAACACAAATTAATTATGATCCTAATCCCGCTGTGCCGGGCAGTACCATAACTGTTCTTGCACAAATAGAAAATTTAGATAATCTTAAGAAAACAGATGTTTATGTAAGCATTGTTGAAACATATCCTTTTACTGTTAAACAAACAAATCAAAGAAATATTGGGAATATGGGAGAGCTTGCAAAAACTATAACTATGTTTGAAATTTATGTAGATCCTTCTGCAGAAAACAAACAATATGACCTTGAAATTAAGGTTAGTGAAGGATTAAACACTACTGCAAAAATAAAAAAAATGCCAATACTTGTTTCTGGAAATGCGCCAACTCTTGAAGTAATTAATATTTCACAAACAAAGTTAATACCAGGGCAAGAAGAAGAAATATTAATACAAATTGCAAATATTGGCACAAGTACTGCATATGATATTGCTGTTGAACTAAAAGAAGACCGAATAGTTACACAAACTGGTTTAACTATTGAAAGAGAAATAACTCCGCTTGGTTCAGCAATAGGATATATTGACAAGTTATTTGCAACACAAAAGGCAACTGTTGGAATTATTGTTAGTGTAAATAGAAAAGCTGAATTAAAAAATTACACACTGCCAGTAACTATTTCATATAGAACCCCTAGTGGAGAAAGAGTTAGTGAAACCTCATACATTGGTTTTAAAGTATCTGGCCCAGTAATAATGGATGCAACAATAAAAGAAAATGCAAATTTAATTGCTGGTGAAAGAAAAGAAATAACTATTGAGTTATTTAATAAAGGCTCTGGAAGAGCTGAATTTATGATAGTAAATGTAGAAACTAGTTTTGCAAATATTGAAAGAGAAAAATTATTTATTGGATCACTTGAACCAAACGACATTGACTCATTTAAACTAAATCTGACAATAAATGATGATGCGGTTACGGAAAATGGGCTAATTAGATTAATTGTTGACTACCAAGATAGTGATGCTATAAATAAACAACAAATAATAGAACTTCCTGTTAAAATCTATTCAAAAGCAGATGGGGCAGCATTAACTCCGTTTAATTTAATGGGATTAATTATAAATATAGTAATACTATTAATTATTGGAGTAATAATTTACAAAGGATATCAAAAATTTAAAAAATAGGTGATTAATTGAAAAGAATAGAAACTGGAATAAGTGGTTTTGATAAACTAATTGAAGGGGGACTTCCTGAAGGAAGAAGTTTTTTAGTTAGTGGGGGCACGGGAACTGGTAAAACTATTTTTTCAACACAATTTTTAGTGCACGGTGCACAAAATGGAGAACCTGGAATATATTTAACCCTTGATGAAAGGCCTGACTTAATAAGAGAAGATATGTTAAGGTTTGGAATGAATTTAAGACAGCTTGAAGATGAGGGTAGTTTAAAAGTAATTGATGGAACTATTGCAAAGGTTGGAATACCAAGTGATGAAGAGTTTTCTCTTCCAGCAACTGGTTTTGATCTTGACAAATTGCTTTTAGAACTAATGAAAGCAATTAAAAAAATACGTGCAAAACGAGTAGTCATTGATTCTATACCTGCGCTTGGATTACAATTTGAAAATGAACACGATATTAGAAAAGCAATTTTAAAAACTGTTTATCTGCTTGCAAGAGCGGGAGTAACTACAATACTTACTACTGAAGTTGCAGAAGGAAGTAAAGCACTTGGAAAATATGGTGTTGAAGAATTTGTTTCTGATGGAGTGATTGTTTTACATTATATGGGGATTGGAACACAAAGTAATAGAACTTTACACATAAGAAAAATGAGAGCAACAAAGCACTCTGAAGATTTACACCCAATTGAAATAAATGATAGTGGAATTAAAGTTCATAATGTTGATGAAGATTATAATTTATAAAAAAATATAATAAAAAACTAATTTTAAAATAAAGTGGGACTGGCGAGATTTGAACCCGCGACACCACGGTCTTCAGCCGTGTGCTCTCCCAGGCTGAGCTACAGTCCCTTAACAAAATTAACATTACAAAGCTTTTTAAACTTTTAAAGCGATCCCGCAGGGACTTGAACCCTGGACACCCAGATTAAGAGTCTGGTGCTCTACCAACTGAGCTACGGGACCAATAATATAATTTTAATTAATCTTAATTAAATAAAATATTTTAATAGGGTTTAAAATGGTTTGTTAAACAAAAAATAAAAAAAACAAGGTTTGATATAACAAAAATAGAATTTATTTTAAAAAAATAAAGCGATCCCGCAGGGATTCGAACCCTGGACACCTGGATTAAAAGTCCAGTGCTCTACCAACTGAGCTACGGGACCAACTTATTGTTGGAACTTAAAGTATAATTAAATAATAAAATTCGCTTTGCAAACTTTTTTATTCTTCTTTAATAAAGGCTTAATTCTAGTTATAATGCTAGAACTGTTTCACAATAATTTGTGCTCACCAATACTTAAAATTGTTCTACAAACCTTTTTAAAAGATTGCAAAAACTGCCATTTTATAAAAATTGAAAAACAATATAACTTATACCGTATAAAAATATTGTATGAAAGAAATTATAATTTTTAGATTTGGACACAGAATAGTAAGGGATTATAGAGTCACTAGCCACTGTTCTTTAGTGGCAAGAGCATTTGGTGCTAAAAAAATAATCATTTGTGGTGAAGAAGACAGCTCTATGAAAAAAAGCGTTGATGATATTACTTCTAGGTGGGGCGGGGGGTTTAAAGTTGAATTTGTTAATGACTGGTTAAATAAAATAAAAAATTTAAAAGAAAAGGGATATGTGCTAGTTCATTTAACTATGTATGGGGAAAAAATAACTAGTATTGAAAAAGAAATCAAAAAAAGTGATAAAATTTGTGTTATTATTGGTTCACAAAAAGTTGATGCTAAAATGTATCAAATTTGTGATTATAATGTTTCAATTACTAGTCAGCCGCACAGTGAAATTGCGGCATTAGCTGTTTTAATGGATAGGCTTTTTGAAGGAAAAGAGTTTGATATTGATTTTAGTAATAAAAAAAAACAAATAATTCCACAAAAAAAAGGTAAGAAAGTAATTGATTTAAAATAATTTGCAATAAAAAATAGTATATGCCTTCAAAAAATTTTGCTGATTTGGAACTTGTTCAGGATTTTCTTGAAACTATTGGTGGCGAAGAACTTGTAACTATGGTAAAAATCTGTGAAAAAAAAAGAAAATCTTTTACTGACGAAGATGTTTCCAAAAAAATGGGGATAAAGGTTACTGAAGTTCGTGCGATGTTAAATAAATTACATTTTAGAGGAATTGCTTGTTATCAAAAATCAAGAAATCAAAAAACTGGTTGGTTTAATTATACTTGGGAAATAAAACGAGATAGACTTGCTGAATTAATTATTGAAAAGCAAAAGGATTTTTTAGAAAAATTAAAAGAAAAACAAAATTTAGAAGGGGATTATAATCATTTTGATTGCAATAATTGTAATGAAAGGCTTCCTTTTGAAGTTGCAGCAGAGTACAATTTTTGTTGTCCGGCGTGTGGCGGAGTAATGGATTTATCAAATAACCCTAAAAAACAGAAGGAAATACTAAAAAAAATAGAAAATATTGAAAATGAGATTAAAATTTTATCAGAATTAAAGTAACAAACACACATAAAGTAGGACATATTTAACTAATATTAAAAATATTAGAAAAATAGTTAAAATCAAAAAATAAGTAATAAAATTGCTTAAAATTTGAAAAAATATATTTTTTTAACCTAAATAATTTAAATAAACAAAATTTTTGTTTAAAAATAAAAAAAGGGTTAAAAAATGTAGTGGGGTAGGGCAGCCTGGAGTGCCCGTCGGGCTCATAACCCGAAGGTCGGAGGTTCAAATCCTCTCCCCACTATTAATAAAAAAACCTTATTTTACTAAATAGAGCAAAAATCTAACTTTTTATACTAAATTAAACAAAAATAATGAGTATCACAAACTTAATAAATTTAATAAAAAATGTATTTTACAGTAAACCCCCATAATTCCACTAATCACTTTTAATAAAACTTGCCTAATTTAAAACAAAACTAAAAAATAGCTCAAAATTAATATATCACATTAACATAATAAATTAAAAATATTCAATACTCAAATAAATTTGATAAAACACACATATCACTTAATATTAAAATATTGAATTCAGTAATTACCATAATTGATTAAACAATATTATAAGCTCACCAAAGCAATAAACTACTAAAATAAGTAATTACCAGTAATTACAATAATTAAGTGTAATGACCGTAAAGAATATAAGTAATTACTATCATTATTATAATGATGAGTATAATAAGTTTCATTAAAAATTTATTCAAAAGACAAGGAAATAATATAAAATACGTAGAAATGGCTGGAAAAGAAGAAATATATGAAAAAGAAGTAGATAAAAATAATGAAGAAATACAAGTAATATCAATATGGGACATACTAAATACCCAAGAAAACACACAAGCAAATCATTTAGTGAGTGTAATATCTTTTGATGAGTGGATAAGTATGGAAGAAATAATACGAAGAATTTGGGATATTTTTCAAATTGAATACAAAAATGATAGAAGTTTATACCCTTATCTTAAAACAATGGTTGATTTAGGCCTAATTGAAACCAGTAATATTGGTGGAAGAAGAAAATGGCGAAAAAAAGACTTATTAATTAAAAAAAGTGAAAAAAAGAAAGAAAAACAAAAAATAGAGGAAAAAATCGTTTCAAATTAAATTATTGCCTAAAAAACATAAATTTTTTCCCAGATTTAGAAAATTTCAAAAATTTAAATAAAATTTAATTATTAAAAAACACATAAATTAGGACATATTCAAATATCAATTTCCAATAAATAAAATTAATTAAAATGCACCAAATTACTGATTTTCTTTAAGTTTTTTATAATTTTGATAAAAATTAGATAAATTTAATGAATTATTACTTACTGATTTAAACCAATCCAATTCAACTATTGATTTTGCTGAATTAATTAAGGCTTTTGCATAATTATCATTAGATTTATTATTAACTGCTCTTTCTAATTCTTGAGATAATTTAGATGGGCCGTCTGAATTATCAATAAATTTACGGGAAATAAGATCTTCTAATGCTTTTACTATATCTTTTTCATCTAAATCCTTTTCATTTAAAAAATAAGTACATTTCCATTCACCTTTCATTGTCCAATTATGAGTTGGATTATGCCCTGTTTTAAAAAATTCTTGTAATTGTTGAAATGCTATTGGAGGAATTATAACACAATTTTTTCCTGGCCTAATAAATGGATATTCAGAAAGAATTCCTGGTCTGTGGTATTTGTAAACTTTTCCGTTTGACTTATAAACTGCTTGAGTGTAACCATAAATTGCTCTAAATAATTTTTGATAAGTATAAGAAGAATGTTTGATTGATTCAGGTAAAATAAATCTATATTGAACAAAATAACCTCTTACAGACACACCCAACACTTCCACTAATATTATATATAAAATTCTAAATAATTCTTATGTATATATATTATATATAACTAATATTTATACTTTTATTTTTTAAGAATTTAAAAAAATAAATGTCCTAAAAATTGTGTTTTTTATAAGTTGTTTAATATTTTATGTGTCCTAATTTATGTGTGTTTTTTGAAATAAAAAAATTATATACAAAAATGAAAGAAGATTAGAATTAGTATTTTATTATTTAATTATCTTCTTCTATAATTATATCTTGTATTTGAAACAGGTTGTGTTCTTCTTGGTTCATCATTTTCTTCAACAATTCTTGGTTGGTTTGAAACAATTATTATATCGTTTGCAGAAACTACGTTTTTGTAAGGAATACTTTTTTCCGATAAAATTTTCTTAGCATCAGATTTAGTTTTTACTTTAAGTGGTTCAGTAGTGATAGTTTCAAGCTTTCCTTTTTCTAAATTTATTATTATATCATATACTTTTCCTTTATATCCTGCTTTTGCGTCATATATATCCATTCCAAAAAGTTTTGATAGTCTTATACTCATATTTTTCCCTCCTATAACATACAAACAACCTTTGCATATTTAAATCTTTTTATTTTCATAAAATTCAATTAACTTTAAGCAATTATACATAATATTTTTTAATTTTTTTTAATTAAGTATAAATTATACATAATTTTTTATTTAAATTTTATTAGATTTTATTTTATAATAAATATTTTATTAATGGAACTAAGGGGGGAGAGTGTAAGTTAAATAAAAAACTTTTGACTTGCCAAATCTAAAATAAATGCGTATGCCCTTTTTTGTTTAGTATCTATTATATATTCCCAAGTATCGCCTCTTATTTCAATGCCTAATTCTCTTGCTTTTTTTGTTTGTTCATCAACAAATTTTTCAATTCTTAATCCTTCTTTAACCCCTATTAGCTTAATTACATCATCTAAATATCTTGATTGAACATCTCCAAATTTAGACAAATCAGTTAGTGCAATATAATTAGTTCCATTTATTTTAATTAGTCTAGTAGTTGGTGGTACGGCAAGCCCATGTTTTTTTAATTTATTTATAAATTTCATTGTTTCACATCTTATCAAGTGGGCTTTCTATTTTTTTTAATTGTTCGCTTGCAACATTAGTATAAATTTGAGTGGTATTTAGATTACTGTGGCCAAGTAATGCCTGTATATACCTAATATTTGTTCCAGCTTCTAAAAGGTGTGTTGCATATGAATGTCTAAATGAATGTGGAGTTACATGTTTTGTAATGCCTGCATTTTTTGCAGAAATTCTAACTATTCTTTGCACAGTGTCTGTTGATAATGCTTTTCCATTTTTTTTAGAAAAAACAAATTCGCTCTTTATTCTTTTTTTATTTAAATATTTTTTTAAATCACTAACCCAATCCTTAGATAATATTATTATTCTATCCTTGTTTCCCTTTCCACCCCTAATTGTTGCAGTTCTTTCTTTTAAATTTAAATCATCAACCTTTATTTTAATGACTTCACTAACTCTTGATCCACTACCATACATAAATTGTAACATTAATCTATTTCTACCAAATTTTGTTGCTTTAAATATTTGTTTTATTTCATCCTTACTTAATATTTTTGGCAAAGACTTTGATCGTTTAGGCGATTTTATATTTTCAATCACACTTGCGTTTTTTAAATATACTTTAAAAAAATATTTTAATGCAGCATGAATTAAACTAATAGTTGCATTAGAACAGCCACTTTCTTTTTTATCTGCTAAATAACCAATTAAATCCCTTTCAGTTATTTCTTTTGGGTTTTTATTTATTTTATTTAACATTTCACGAATATACATCAAATACATTTTCAAAGTTTTACTAGAGTATCCTGATATAATTAGTTCTTGTTTGAATTCTTTCATTGTTGTTTCAAAAGGATTATTTTCCATTATTTAATAATGTTTTGCTACATTTTAAGATTTTCTTTTTTATTTTTTTTAAAAATGAGCAAGGTTTTTAAGTGCAACAGATATTATTCATTTATGGTATTAAGAAAACCAAAAAAACCCGAAGAAGGAAAAAGACTTGTAGACACTCCAGACATGATAGCTTGGAGAAAAGAATTTGAAGAGATGGATTTATCAGCACATAAAGCAAAGCTAAAATCACTTGGTCTTGATGATGAAGAAATTGCTGAATTTGAAGAAATGGAAAAAGAAGGAATTCCACTAGAAGAAGAAATTTTAGAAGAAGGCCCAGTTAAAAAAGAAGAAAAGAAAAAATCAAAGAAAAAATAATTTTTAAATTAGATTTACTATTTTTTTAGTTTTATTTAACCAATTTAATATTAATTTACTTGATGCATTTTTAATCTGTTTCTAAATGATTATCAATAATACTTTTTAAAAAATAGAAATGCACAGTCGCAGGTTTTACTAAAAATTTATCTTTAACAAAACTCACATAATCTTATTTTTCTAAATATATTGTTTGTGTTGGTAAAGCAAATTCAATACCTTCTTTTTCAAAACCTTTTTTAATTTTTAATCCAACTTCATCTTTTGCAAGAACCATATCTTTCCAAGTGCCAGTTTTTGTAAAAAATACAACAAGTATATTTAATGAGCTTGATGCAAATTCTTCAAATGCAACAGTTGGATTACTTTCACAAAGTTCACAACTATTGACTGCATCAGTAATAATTTTTTTTGCTTTTTCAACTTTTTTAAGAGGAGTATTATAAGTAACACCAATTTTCCAAACGGTCTTTCTTTGTTTTGCAGAACTAATATTAATTATAACAGACTCAGAAACAGTTGAGTTTGGTAAAATCACAAGCCGTTTATCTAAATTTCTTATTTTTGTGTGCCTTAACGAAATTTCTTCAACAGTACCTATTGTATTACTAACTTCAATAGTGTCTCCTAAAATAAATGGCCGACTTATTAAGATATTAAGTCCTCCAAAAACATCTGCGATTGTTTTTTGAGCAGCAAATGCAAGCGCAAGTCCACCAATTCCTAACCCGGCAATTAATGTAATAACATCAAAACCAAAATTATCAAGAGTTATTATTATTGCAAGAATTATTGTTACAATTTTAAGTGCTTTTGAGAGAACTCGTATTATTTGATCGTCAAACTTTGTTTTTGTTTTTCCAGTTATTGGTTTTATAAAAAAATTTAATAAAGTGTCAATTAATCTAATAACTATCCAAGTAACCCCAATTATTCCAAGCAATTTTATAATATTATAAAAATAAAAATCAACGATTGTATCAAAAGTTAAGAACTGATAGCCTAAAAATATTCCAAAAACAAACATCAAATAAGCAAGCGGCTCTTCAAGCAAATCAAGTAATAAATCATCAAGCTCGCCCTCAATTCTACTTGTTATTCTTCTTCCAAACCCCTTTGTAAAATAAATAAATGATTTTGCTATTAAAACAAAAATAACTATTGTTGATAAAAAATAAATCCAAGATATTAAGGGATTTCCATAATAAATTGTATTTAAAAACTCAAATACCATACCTTAGTTTGATAGAAAAGTTTTTTATAACTATCAATAATATTTATCATATGAATAAAGATTTGTTAAAATCCCCAAGAACATATTTACTTTTACTTTCAACAATCTTAATTTTATTAATTATTTTTTGGCCGATTTATTTTTTTGCATTTTCAAGCATAAATCTTATTGCTATTAATTTTTCTGAATTAATTTCTTTTGCTATTTTTGAACTTGCATTAATAATTGTTTTGATTATTTTTTGGGAATTTTATAGAAGATTTTTTAAAACAATTAATTAAGTTTTTCATTTTGCATTAATTGCATTTTATGATGTTTAATTTGAATTTTGAGCCATTTTAACACATTTTACTAAATAGAAATGCTTATATATATCTTTAGCACCATTACTTATAAGCTGGTTTTTTTTAAACCAAATTTTAATTTGAGGTGGGCTAATGAGTAATATATTGCTTGATTTAGGTGTCGATGAAAAAATGAGACTTAAGTTACTTGAAGAAGAATCAAAAATGAGATCAAAGCAACCAGAAGCATGGACTAAAACAAAATTTAGAAAATATGCTAATTTTGGAAGAAGTAGATCAAAAGATGAATAAATAACTGTTTTTTTATATGTAACTTGAGAGACTATTGGTCCCTCATTTTATATTTTTTATTACTTAATAACTTCAAGCGTTCCAAGTTTTCCGGTACTGATTTGTAATTGCCCTTGGTATTCACTTGTCCAACCATTTGTAATTTTTATTGTTTGACCTTCTTCAACAGTTTTACATTGATCATTCCAAAGAGTTAAAGAAATCTCCTCACCAGTTTCATCTTTTGCAGCAGCACTACAAACAACTCCTTGTCCTTGCGCAGAAGCAAAACTTCTTGCTTCTCCCTTTGAAACAATTTCAAGAGTTATTTCACTAACCCCCATTTTTGGTTTTAATTCTTTAATCAACATATTTTTCACCTTTTATATTATTCCTGAAACATAATTAATATATTACTATTTAATTTACAAGTAAATTTAATTCTCTTGAAGTAAGACCAGATTTTGTGTGTTTTTTTAAAAAAATTATTGTTTCAGTTCTTTTTATGTCTGAAAACATAGAAATTTTTTTATGAATTATTGAAAGTTCTTGACTATCCTCAACTCTAACTATTGCAATTATTACATTTGAAATTGTTGAAAAAACATCTTGAACCATAGTCTCATTTAAAAGATTTTGAATTACTCTTTCATTTTTCCCAGGATATGTATTGATTATAATAAATGCTTTAAGCCCCAGGTTGATAAATTTGTATCCAGCATGGTTTAATTCAACAGTTTTTTTTAGTATTACTGTATTTGCCCAAAGCTCGCCCCATCTTTTTGAAACAGTATTCCTATGTAATTTGTGTTTTTTTGCAATGTCAATTAAGTTTATTTCTGGATTATTGTCTTTTTCAAGAACTAATATGTTATCAATTTTTTTTAAAGGAATTTTTTTTCGTTCTTCAACTTTTAAATAATGCATTTTAATTTCTTTATTTAAGTAATATGTTTTCACATCATTTATTCCACTTGAAAGAATACTTTCAATATTAAACACATATTCGTTTAATTTTTCATAATTTTTTGCAATTATTTTTATTGCAATATCATAATTACCAGTTACTTCAGAAATTGTGTGTATGTAAGGAAGTTTGTTTAATTTTTCAAGTAATCCTTCTTCATTTATTTCAATC
>CAZOVD010000004.1:0-57043 GCA_964583285.1 uncultured archaeon | reverse complement strand
TAATGAAAAAACCAGAAAATAGATTAAAAAATTAGGTCAAAATTATGGAAGAAGTTAAAAAAGAAAAAAAATCAAAAAAAGTTGCTGAAAAGAAAGTTGTTAAACCAATTGAAACAAAAGAAAAGGTTTATTCGATTAGAGGAAATATATTTGAGGGAAAAGTTGTTTCTGCTAAGGCAAGAAAAACAATTACTGTTGAAAGAATTTTAACACAATATATACCAAAATATGAAAGATATAAAAAAGTAAAATCAAAATTAAAAGCACATGTTCCAACTGGATTTGAAGTTAAAGAAGGAGATAGAGTTAAAATTGGAGAAACAAGGAAAATAAGTAAAACAAAAAATTTTGTTTTAATGGAAGTAATTAAGTGATTTTTATGAGAGCAATAAGTATACCAAATAATAATGCATTAACATTAAAAAGTACAGTTACTTGCACAGACAATTCTGGAGCAAAAGAAGTATACATAATTTCTGTTTTCAAATATAAAGGAAATAAAAGAACAATACCAAAAGCTGGAATTGGCTCAATGGTTAATGTTGTTGTAAAAAGAGGAAAACCTGAAATGAGAGGAAAAATAGAAAAAGCAGTTATTGTTAGAACAAAACAAGAATATAGAAGGCCAAATGGGATGAGAGTTAAATTTGAAGACAACGCAGTTGTTTTAGTTGATCAAGATGGATTACCAAAAGCAAGTGAAATTAAGGGCTGTGTTGCAAAAGAAGTTGGAGAAAGATTTCCAAAGATAGCTGGAATGGCTAGCGTAGTAATTTAGGTGAAATTATGAATAGTAAAAAACCAAGCAAATCAAGAAAACAACAATACAACATGCCAATGCACAAAAAAGCAAAAGCAATTGCAGGACATTTAAATGAGAAATTAAGAAAAGAATTAAACAAAAGATCAGTACCTTTAAGAAAGAATGATACCGTTAAAATATTAAGGGGAAATTATAAAGGAAAAACTGGAAAAATAACAAAAGTTGATAGGAGCAAAATGAAAATATTTATAGAAAAAATAACTAGAAAAAAAAGTGATGGGACTGAATATAATGTTGCAATTGATCCATCAAAAATTATTGTTATTGAAATTGACAAGAGTGATAAAAAAAGATTTAAAAATTCAAAATTAAAAAAGGCAGAGAAAAAATAGGTGAAAATTATGGCTAAAAAAGGTGAAGCAAAAAAATTAAAAGCATTGAATGCGCCAAAGACAGTTAAAATAAGTAGAAAAGAAAATACTTGGACAGTAAGAACTGGAAAAGGACCGCACAAGAAAAATGATTCTGTTGCACTTTTAATAGTTTTGAGAGATTTAATTAAACTTGGGGACAATTTAAAAGAAATTAAAAAAATATTAAATGCAAATAATGTAAAAGTTAATGAAAAAGTTGTAAAAGATTATTCTCTTGCAATAGGATTGTTTGATGTTATAACAATAGAAAAACAAAAATTAGCATATATTGCACTTTTTGATAAAAAAAGAAGAATTGTATTAAAACAAATTGAAAAACCATTAAAACAAAAAATTGTGAAAGTTGTTGGAAGAACTGTAACAAAAAAAGGATTACAAATTGCAACAAATGATGGAAGAATAATAAAAAATGATAAAGCAAAAATTGGAGATTCGTTAAAAGTTAATTTACCAAAATATGGAGTTGAAAAAATACTAGAACTAAAAAAAGGATCTATTGTATATTTAACAAAAGGAGCACATTGTGCATCAACTGGAAAGATAACTGAAATAATTTTAGGATCAGTAAGTAAAGAAAAATTAGTGAGAGTTGAAATTAATAAAAAAGAATATGAAACTGTTGAAAGAAATGTAATAGTAATAGGAGAAGACAAGTCAGAAATTAATGAAATTAATTAGGTGTTATTATGAAAGAAGTTTTAATTGATAAAATAGTAGTTAATATTGGTGTTGGTGCTGAACCTGAAAAAATGAAAAAAGCACAACAAATAATAAAACAAGTAACTGGCAAAAATGCAACAAAAACACAAGGAAAAGAAAGAATACCTGATTGGGGAGTTAGACCTGGACTTGACCTAGGACTTAAAGTAACACTTAGAAAAAAAGAAGCAATGGAATTTTTAAAGAAAGTTTTACCTGCTAAGGAAAACAAATTAAAAATAAAAAGTTTTGATAAAGAAGGAAATTTTGGATTTGGAATAAGAGAACATATTGACATACCTGGATTAAAGTATGACCCAAAACTTGGAATTATTGGGTTTGATGTTTTAGTTGGGCTTAGAAAAAAAGGTTATAGAGTAAAGTATAGAAGAATAGAAAAAAGAAAAATTGGAGAAAAACAAAGAGTTACAAGAGAAGAAGCAATGGACTTTGTTAAATCTTTAGGGGTTGAACTTGAATGAGTAAACAAAAACTAGGAAAACCTGAAATAAGAAATAAGAAAAAATGTAATATTTGTAAAACTCAAAAAGGAGTATTAACAAAATATGGACTAAATATTTGCAGAAGATGTTTTAAACACAACGCAGAAAAAATAGGTTTTAAAAAATATGATTAGGTGTTATGATTATGAGTATGAATGATCCAATTACAGATGCTTTAACAAAAATAAGAAATGCAGAGGCTGCAACAAAAAGTGTTTGTGAAATAAAACCAGCTTCAAAATTCTTAGGAGAAATTTTAAGAGTTGCAAAAGAAAATGAATATATTGCAGACTTTGAGAAAAAAGATGAAAAAGGAATATTGTCATATATTGTTAAATTAAATGGAAAAGTTAACACAATTAAAGGGGTTAAACCAAGATATGCTGTAAAAAAAGATGAATTTGAAAAATATGAAAAGAGATATTTACCTGCAAGAGATGTTGGATTATTAGTAATCTCAACTTCAAAAGGATTAATGACACATTTTGATGCTAAGAAAAATGGACTTGGCGGAAGAATTGTTGCATTTATGTATTAGGTGTTATTATATGGAAGAAAAAACAAAAGAAGCAGTTTTCACAATAAACATTCCACAAGATGTTAATGCTAGTTTAAACAATAGTACATTAAATTTTAAAGGAACAAAAGGAGAACTTACAAGAAATTTTAAAGATTACAAACTTAAATTTGAATTAAATGACAAAAAATTAATAGTAAGTGGAGAAATTGATAATAGACCAACAAGAGCAATAATGATGACAACAATAGCACATATAAAAAACATGATACTTGGAGTTAAATATGGTTTTAAATATGAATTACAAATAAGTTACTCACACTTTCCAATGACAGTTGAAAAAAAAGATAAAGAATTGTTAATTAAAAATTTCTTAGGAGAAAAATTTCCAAGAAGAGCAAAAATATCAGGATTAACACAAGTTGCAATTAAAGGACAAGATATTGTTTTAACTGGAACAAATTTGGAAGAAGTTGGACAAAGCGCAGCAAATTTAGAACAAGCAACAAAAGTTCGCGGAAGAGATATTAGAAGATTTACTGATGGAATTTATTTAATAAAACACGGAATTGACACTGAAGATGATGATGTAAAAATTGAAGTGATTAGAGGAAGAGAGTGATTTTTATGACAGACACAAAAGTTAAAAAGAAGACTACAAAAAAGACAGTTGATAAAAAAGAAACTGTTAAGAAAGAAGCTAAAGTTCATGAAAAGAAAGAAAATCACGAAGCAAAACATACTTCTGCAAAAACTGAAACAAAAAAAGAAGTTAAAGTTGAAAAAAAGGAAGCTATTAAGGAAGAAAAAAAAGAAGTAAAGAAAAAGATTTATATTAAAAAAGTTAAAAAAGAAAATAAAACAAAAAGCAGTGAAGCAAAAAGCCTGCAAGAAGTTTTAAAAAATACTAAAAAAAGAATACCAACATTTAGAGGACGATTTGGAAAAGCAAATATTAGAAGATTAAATAAAGCAAAATGGACTAAATGGAGAAGACCTCGCGGAATTGATCTTGATAAAGGATTAAACCATGGATTTAGACCAAAAACTGGATACAGGAATGAAAAGAAAATAAGAGGAACACACCCTTCAGGATATATTGAGGTTAGAGTTGAAAATGTAAACCAATTAGAACAAATAAATAACAAAACACAAGCAATAAAAATAGGGTCAACTGTTGGGAAAAGAAAAAGAAACCAAATAGTTGAAAGTGCAAATAAAAAAGGAATATGGATTCTTAACTAGGTGAAATTATGAAACTTGAAAAAGCAAAAATATTAGCATCACAAATAATGAAAGTGGGCATAACAAAAATTTACATAGATCCTACAAAAACTTCAAAAGTTAAAGAAGCTATGACAAAGGATGATGTTCGTGGACTTATTGCAGAAAGAATTGTTAAGAAAAGACAAGACAATTATCAAAGTAAGGGAAGAGCAAGAATACTTGCAGAAAAAAAGAAAAAAGGAAGAAGAAGAGGAACTGGAAAAAGAAAAGGAACAAAGAAAACAAGAACTGAAAAGAAACAAACATGGATTTCAAAAGTTAGAGCGCAAAGAAAAACTTTAAAAGAATTAAAAGAAAGTAATCCAAGTGCGGTTAAAGAAAAAGGTTATTCAAATATTTATAAAAAAATTAAGGGAAATTATTTCAAAGGAAAAAAATATCTTAAAGAATATGTTGAAGGTGGAAAAGAATGAGTAAAGATAAAACATATGAGCCACAATTTAGAAGAAGAAGAGAAGGTAAAACAAATTACAAAAAAAGAATTGCACAAGTTAGATCTGGTGAAATAAGAGTTGTTGTTAGAAAAACTTCAAAACAAATAATTGCACATGCAATTAAATTTAATCCAAAAGGAGATGAAACAATCGCACACGCAACTTCAAAAGAACTTGATAAATTTGGTTTTTATGGAACAAACAATACGCCTAGTGCTTATTTAACTGGATTATTACTTGGAAGAAGAATGAAAGAAAAAAAAGCTATACTTGATATAGGAAAAAGAAATCAAAGTCATGGTGGAGTAGTTTTTGCATGCTTAAAAGGATTACTTGATGCTGGAATAATTATACCACATTCAAAAGAAGCAATTCCTAGTGAAGATAGAATAAATGGAACAGTTCTTGAAAAATATGCAAAGGAAAATGAAAAATTATTTTCAAATTATGAAAAGAAAGGAATTAAGGTTGATACAATAACAAAATCTTTTGAAAAAGCAAAAAGCGAAATTAGTAAGGTGAAAGAAGAATGAATAGAAAAAATCCAGTTGAAAGTGGTAAGAAAAAAACAAAAGAAGAAATTGAAGAAGATTTACAAGCAAAATTAGCTAGAGAAGTTACTCAAAAAGAAAAAGAATTAAATGATTGGGTGCCAAAAACAGAGCTTGGTAAATTAGTTAAAACTGGAAAAATATTAAGTGTTGATGAAATTTTTGAAAAAGGATATAAAATAAGAGAACCTGAAATAGTTGATACTTTATTAAAACTTGAAGATGAGGTTGTTGACACTGCAAAAACAACAAGAGTTGTTCGTGCTGGAAGAAAATTTAGTTTTAGAGTAACAGTAATTGTTGGGAATAAAGATGGTTATATTGGAGTTGGAACTGGAAAAGATGTTGATAGATTTCCTGCAATTGGAAAAGCAAAAAGAAATGCTAAATTAAATTTAATAAAGGTATATAGAGGGAGTGGTTCATGGGAAGAAAAACCTACTGAAGATAAACACTCAATACCATTTAAGGTAGTTGGAAATGCTGGGAGTGTTAGGGTAACTTTAATGCCAGCACCAAAAGGAACTGGTCTTGCAGTTGGTAAAAACATAGAGAGTGTAATGAGACTTGCTGGAATAAGAAATATTTGGGGAAAAGCAAAAGGAAATTCTTCAAATAAATTAAACTTTGTTCGCGCAGCAATTGATGCACTTTCAAGAACTGGGCAATTTAAAGTTTCAAAAGATATTGAAAGAAAATTAAGCAAATGAGGTAATAATTATGTATGCAATAATAAGAATTAGAGGAAATATTAATATTTCACCAGATACAAACAAAACATTTGAATTGCTTAATTTAAAAAGAGCTAATAATTTAAGTATTTGGCCAGAAAATAAACAAACTTTAAAAATGATTAAAAAAGTTGAAAATTATTCTACTTTTGGAATAATTAGTGATGAATATATTACAAAAGTTATTACAAAAAGAGGAAAGGCAATAGAAGGCGAAGTTGACTTAAAAAAAGCTGCAGAAGAAATTTTAAAAGGAAAAACCTTTAAAGAAGTAAATTTAAAAAATTGTTTTAGATTAAGCCCTCCAAAAAAAGGATTTGAAAGAAAAGGAATAAAAAAACCTTATTCTATTGGCGGAGCACTTGGAAATAGAAAAGAAAAAATTAATGAGTTAATAGAAAGAATGTTATAATTTTTGGATTGTGAAAAATATGGTTGAAAGAAAAAGAAGGAAAAAAAATAAAGTTAGAGGCGAAAGAACTCACGGACAAGGAGACACTAAAAATAATAGAGGTGGAGGATCTCGCGGTGGTAGAGGAAGAGCTGGATCAAATAAAGGAAAATTATTCTCAATAGGACAAAAAGATCCTAGAAAATACAGGTTAAAATCTTCTAAAAAAGAAAAAAGTATTTCAATTGGAAATTTAAACGAAATAATTGATACATTAGTTTCTAAAGGAAAAGTTACTAAAGAAAAAGACACATATATTGTTGATTTAAAATCTGGATATGGAAAAATATTAAGTCAAGGCAATACTGACAAAAAAATCATTCTAAAAATCAATGCATCAAAATTAGCTATTGAAAAGATAAAAAAAGCAAAAGGAAAATTTGAATTTGAAAAAAAAGGAATAAACAACGATATTGAATTTGATGAAGACTTTGAAGTTGAAGAATCAGATCAAAAATGATGGTGTTATTTAGATGGGAGTTATAGTAGATACTTTAATTGGTATTTCACAATATCTACCTGAAATAAAAAAACCTGATAAAGAAGTTCCATTTAAACAAAAATTACTTTGGACTACTTTTGCACTTATTCTATTTTTTATAATGGGAAACATATTCCTAATTGGTCTTGATCAAAGTCAAGGTTTTGGTCTTGAATTAGGATTTATGCAAACAATACTTGCAAGTCAAATTGGAACTATAATTACTGCAGGAATTGGGCCAATAGTAATGGCATCTATTTTTCTACAACTATTTGTTGGAGCAAAATTAATAGATATTAATATTTCAAGTCCAGAAGGAAGAAGTAAATTTCAATCATTACAAAAAATCTTAGCAGTACTACTTTGTTTTGTAGAAGCATTCATTTTTGTAAACCCAACTTTACTTGTACCACTTGGAGGAATAATTTTAACAAATCCTTGGTTTTGGATAGTTGTACTTCAAATCGCATTTGGTTCCCTTGCATTATTATACTTAGATGAAATTGTTGCAAAATATGGAATTGGAAGCGGAGTAAGTTTGTTTATTGCAGGAGGAGTATCTGCATTATTATTTTGGCAAGTATTTAGATTCCCAGTTGGAAGTTTAATAACACAAGGTGGACTTATATGGAGTGTATTTGCAAGCGGAGATCTTCTGCTTTTATTACCACTAATTGCAGTAATAATATTATTTTTAATAATAGTATTTGCAGAGGGAATGCATGTTAATATTCCAATGACTATGGGTCATAAAGGAACTGGTGGAAGATATCCTGTTAAATTTTTATATGTAAGTAATATGCCAGTAATTCTTGCAATGGCATTATTTATGAATATTACAATTTGGGCAAATTTTGTAAGAGGAGTTCCAATAATTGGTAATATTTTAGATGTTGCAGCATGGGCAGTAATGTTTCCAAGCATAGGGAACAATCAATTATTTACAGCAACAACTTCTGGAGGAGGAAGTTTATTTCAAGGTTTAATAATTCAAGGTTTTACTGCACTAACAATTAATGCATTAATACAAGGACTTGTATTTTTATTTTTATTAATTATATTTTGTGTTATATTTGGTTGGTTTTGGGTTGAAATGGGAAATCAAAGTACAAGTGCAGTTGCTGCACAACTTGAAAGAAGTGGAATGCAAATACCTGGATTTAGAAAAGATAAAAGAGTTATTGAAAAAGTTTTAAATAGATACATACCGCCAATTACAATTATTGGTTCGATTTTTGTTGCATTACTTGCAGGCCTAGGAGACTTTGTACTTAGTGGAATTGCATCAGGAACAGGAATTTTATTAACTGTTGGAATTATTTATAGGTTATATGAAGAAATTGCAAAGAGTCAAGCTGACCTACTTGCAGGTTTTTTAGGAAAAAAACTTTAAGTTTATAAATGCTTG
Source organism: uncultured archaeon (assembly GCA_964583285.1). Classification (GTDB taxonomy): domain Archaea; phylum Iainarchaeota; class Iainarchaeia; order Iainarchaeales; family JAAZKV01; genus JABIDZ01. The sequence goes on along the minus strand of CAZOVD010000004.1, from coordinate 48,784 downwards.
TAATCAAAGATTACTATATTAAAAGGCGTCATTAAATCCAAGTAAATTGGATGGACGGTTTGTTACTTATAGCAAACCATTTTTACAAAAATAAGGGAAATTTTGTAGAAAAGCTTTATATATTATTCCCAAGAAAAAATTAGTATTAAAATGGTGAGCGCTTGAATGAATTTGAACCTGCAATAATTTTGTTAGGTTTTGTAATTGTTCTTGCAATAATATCAAAAATAATTCAAAGAAAATTTATTGATAAAACAAAAATGGCCTCAATAAAGGCACAAATAAAAGAAAAACAAGATACTGCAACAAAGTTGCTAAAAGAAGGTAAAAGAGAAGAAGCTACAAAAGTTCAAGGAGAAATGCTTGAAATAAATATGGAAATGTTACAAATGACAAACAAGGTCATGTTTATATCACTACCATTATTTTTAGTATTTTTTTGGATTCTTGGCTTAATGTTTGGAACAAGTAGTTTTGAATCAATAATACCTTTACCAGCATTTAATGGATTTAATTTTTTTAATCCATCAAGTTGGATTCCAGTTGGTTTAACAACAACAACAGGATATTACAAAGCATATTTCTTTTATTATTTAATAGTTGCAATTATTTTAGGAATTTTAGAAAAAATTTACGAAAAAAATATTAAAAAGTGAAAAACAATGGTTGATACAGGAAAAAGATCAATGAAGAAAAAGTTTAGAAAAACTCCTTCAAAAAATAGTGTAGAATACTTTAAAGGCAAGAATTCAAAAAGAATTTGCCCAGTTACAAAAACTGCACTGCTTGGAGTTACACACGATGAAAAGAAAGCAAAAAAACAAAGTAAAACTCAAAAAAGACCTAGTGTTCCTTTTGGTGGAGTACTAAGCGCAAAAGCACGCGAAAAAGTATTTATTGAAGTAGCAAAAGTAAGTGCTGGAATTAAGGACATTAATAATGTTGACCAAAAATATAGAAAATATGTTGTTCAAGCATTGAAATTATCAGAGTGATTATATGAAAATAGGACAAGTTTGTATTAAGACAAAGGGAAGAGAAGCTGGAAGAAAAGTAGTTATTCTTTCTGATGTTAAAGAAGGAAAAGTTTTAATTGATGGATTAAAAGTAAAAAGAAAAAACTGTAATGTACTACATTTATTTCCAACAAACCAAAAATTAAAAATATCAAAAGATGCAAAACATGAAGAAATAGAGAAATTATTAAAGTGATAAAATATGGCTGAAAAACAAGAAATAAATTATATTGTAAGAATACTTGGAAAAGATTTAGATGGCACTAAAAAAGTTAGTGAAAGTTTACGAGGAATAAAAGGAATAGGTCATAGAACTGGCGGAATTATTTCAAATAAGTTTACAAAAGAAAATAAATTAAAAAATACTATTAAACTTGGTGAACTTAATAATGAACAAGTAAAAAAACTTGAAACAATTATATTAAAACCACAAGAACATGGTCTTCCTAGCTGGACATTAAATAGACAAAAGGATTTTGAAACTGGCGAAAGTAAACATTTAACAATGAATGAACTTGCTTTACAACTAAGAAATGATTTTCAAAGACTTGCTGAAATTAAATCATATAAAGGATTAAGACACATGTGGGGTTTAACTGTTAGAGGACAAAAAACAAAGAGCAGACACAGAAAGAAAGGTGGAACTGTTGGAGTATCTAAAAAAGATGTTAAAAAGTAAATGATGTGATATTATGGGAGATCCAAAAAAAAGAAAAAAGGCATACCAAAGACCTAGAAAGTCTTTTCAAAAAGAAAAAATAATGAAAGAAAAAGACACAAAGGATATTTATGGATTAAAAAATAAAAAAGAATATTATAGGGCTGAATCACTAATAAGAACAAAAAGAGCTACTGCAAGAAAACTTTTAGCACTTGATTTAGAGCAAAGATTAAGAAGAGAAAAAGAATTGCTTGATTCATTAATTAAACAAGGAATATTATCTGGGAAACCAACTCTTGAAGACGTGCTTGTTTTAACACCTGAAAGTATACTTGAAAGAAGATTACAAACAATTGTTTGGAGAAAAGGACTTGCAAACACTGCAAAACAAGCAAGACAATTTATAGTTCATGGACATATTGGAATTAATCAAAATAAAGTTGACAAACCTAGTTACTTAGTTAAAACTAATGAAGAAGCAGGTATAAAATATTATAAAAAAGAACTAATACTTGAGCAAAAAGCACATGTAAAAGTTACTGAAAAAACAGAAAGTAAAACTGATCAAATAAAAAAAGATTTTGAAGAAGTAAAAATTAATGAAGACTCAGAGGAAAAAGAATAGGTGTTATAAATGGGAAAAAATAAAGGAATAGTGCATATTTATGCTACACATAATAATACAAAAATGCTTCTAACAGATATTACTGGTTCTGAAACAATTGGAAAAAGTAGTGGTGGAATGGAAACAAAAGCACAACATAAAGAAGGATCACCCTATGTTGCAATGAAACTTGCTGAAAATTTAGCTAATGCTGCTAAAGCAAAAGGAATAAGTGAAATTTATGTTAAAGTTAGAGGACATGGTGGAAATAAAAGTGGTTCAGCAGGACAAGGAGCTGAAGCAGCAATTAGATCACTTACAAGAAATGGACTTAGATTAATTTCAATAGAAAATGTTACTCCACAACCACACGATGGGTGTAGAAAGAAAAAGAAATTTAGAGGAAAAATAACAAAATAAATAAAAGAGGATTATTATGGACATAAAAAAAGTTTATGAAGATGGAAGTGTTACAAAATATTTAGTAAAAGGCACAAGCATTAGTTTCATGAATAGTTTAAGAAGAGCAATAATGAAAAACACTTTATGTTTAGCAGTTGATGAAGTTACATTTTATGAAAATGATTCAGTTATATTTGATGAAATGCTTGCAGCAAGACTTGGGCTTTTACCAATAAAAACTGATGTTAAAAGTTATAAAAAAGGAGATACTGTAAAATTAATACTTGAAAAAGAAGGACCAGGAATTGTAACAAGCAAAGATATTAAATGTACTGATCCAAAAATTGAAATAGCAGATAGTAAAATATACATAACAAATCTTGGTAAAGATCAACACTTAAAACTTGAAATGACTGCAGTAATGGCAGACGCAAGTGACCATGCAAAACATCAAACTGCAATTGTATCATATCACGAAATACCAGTTATAAAAAATAGCAAAAAAATAGATGAAATAAAATCACTAATGCAAGAATTACCAAAAAATAGTATTGAAGAAAAAGCAGGAAAATTATTTTTTATGGATCCATATAATACTAAAATTCAAAATCAACCAATTGACATTTTAGAAAAATATGGTGTTGAAGTTGAATATTCAAAGGATGAGTTTGTTTTAACAATAGAAACTATTGGGCAATTAACTACTGCTGAAGTTGTTAATGGAGCAATAGATTATTTAAGTTCTAAATTTAATGAACTTGTTAAAGAAACAGAAAAATTATAATTAAAATAACCTTTTGGAAAAAGGTTAGCAAAAATGGCAAATGCAAAGCATTTGTAAAGCAATGGACCTCAACAAGAACAGCTCTGTCGAGCTGAAAGCAAAGACAGTGCGAGTGCTGCGGAGTCGTCCGCACGCAGGGGTTCCCGAGCGGTCAAAGGGGCAGGACTTAAGGAAACTTTTCAAAAAAGTTTCATCAAAATGAAAGTTTTGAGTTATCCTGTGACTTAGTGTCTTCAGCGGTTCGAATCCGCTCCCCTGCATTAATCCAAAAATAAAATTTTGGAATGCAATTAGTGCCAAAAGGCACGAGTTACTTAAGAAATTAAGTTAGCGAAAAATGGAAGTGAATAAAATGAAAAAATTAGAAACACAAGAACTTATTGCAAGTTTAGAAAAAACTAGCCGTAAGACAAAAAAAGTTTTTTGGAAAAATGTTGCAGAAATTTTAAACAAACCAACTAGAAATAAAATTACAATTAATGTAGATAAAATTAATAAATTAGCAGAAAAATTTAAAGGAAAAACTCTTGTAGTTCCTGGAAAAATTTTATCAAACGGAGAATTAAATACAAAAGTAAAAGTTGTTGCTGTAGAAGCAAGTAATAAAGCAGAAGAAAAAATAAATTCAAAGGGAGAATTAATTTTATTAAAAGATTTTATTAGTGAAAAAATAAATGTAAAGGATTTAGTATTAGTGAAGTGATATTATGATAATAAATGGTGAAGATTTAGTAGCAGGAAGACTTGCAAGTAATATTGCAAAAAAAGTAATAACTGGAGAAAGTGTTATTATAATAAACTCTGAAAAGGTTATTGTTGTTGGAACAAAAACCTCAATAATGCCAAAATACAAACAAAGAGTTAACGCAGCAGTTAAATCAAATCCACATTATGGTCCAAAATTTGATAGAATACCTAGTAAAATGTTAAAAAGAATGATAAAAGGAATGCTTCCAAATAAAAGTAGAACTAATGAGAGATTATTAAAACAAGTTAAAATTTATAATAAATTTCCAAAAACAATTGATATTGCAAAAGCAGAAACAATAGAAAAAATAAAATACAGTAAAAAAGGAGATTTTATGTACCTTGGAGATTTAGCAAAAGAGCTTGGTGGAAAGTGGTAAGATGAGTGAAGAAATCGAAAAGAAAAAAATAAAACCAGCGACAAAAAAAGCTGGAATGCAAGTTAAATCAAAAAAGAAAACTGCAATCGCACGAGCTACAATAAAAAAAGGTAGTGGAATTATTAAAATTAATAAAATGAATTTGGAAATTTATGCAGATGGACATTTAAAAGAAATGATGAAAGAACCTGTTAAGATTGCTGAAGAAAATGCAAAAGAATTTGATATAAATATTAATGTAAAAGGCTCAGGAAGAATAAGCCAAGCAGTTGCTGTTAGAAGTGCTATTGCAAAAGCTCTTGTTAGGGCTAAGGGAAAAAAATTAAAAGATTTATTTTTACAATACGACAGAACATTATTAGTTGATGATGTTAGAAAAGTTGAAAGTAAAAAACCGCTTGGAAGAAAAGCTAGACAGAAAAAACAAAAGAGTAAGAGGTAGATGCGATGATTATACCAGTAAGATGTTTTTCTTGTGGAAAACCTGTTGCAGGATTATACCAAGAATTTAAAGAAAGAACACAAAAAGGCGAAGATGCTGGAAAAGTTCTTGATGAACTAAAAGTAAAAAGGTATTGTTGTAGAAAAACTTTACTAACTGCGATTGATTTAACTGAAGAAGTAATGAGATACAAGAAGTGATGTGATAACAATGGTTGAAAAAATAATTAAAGAAAATAATATTGAAGAAGACGACTCAGAAATATACAAAGGAAAAGAACTTTTAATAGATGTTGAGACATACTTAAAAAGTGGTATTCATTTAGGAACAAAATTCAAAAGTGGAGATATGCGAAAATATATTTTCAAAAAAAGAAAAGATGGTTTAATTGTTTTTAATATAGAAACTATTGATAAGAGAATTAGAGAAGTTGCAAAATTAATTGCACAAACTAATCCTAGCGAAGTGGCTATTGTTTGTAGAAGACTTTACGGACAAAAAGGTGCTAAAAAGTTTGCTAGTATGATAGGTGCAAAATCTTTTACAGGAAGATTTATTCCAGGGACTATAACAAATCCAGAATCAAGATCTTTTTTTGAACCCAAAATAGTTTTAGTTGGAGATACAGTACTTGACTCTCAAGCATTAAAAGAAGCAACTGAATCACATTTGCCAGTAATTGCTATTGCTGGAAGTGAATCATTATTAAAAAACGTTGATATCGTAATCCCTGCAAATAATAAAGGACGAAAGGCTATTGCACTAATATTTTACTTACTTACAAGAGAAGTTTTGGTCGAAAGAGGCGAAATTGACAGAAAAACATTTAATGTTGAAATTGAAGCTTTTGAACAGAATATTAAAGAAAATGAAGGCAAAAAACCAGCATTTAAAAAATTTGAAAGAAGACCAACAAGACCTAGAAATAATAGAAGATAGCGCTTATTAACTGTAATAAGTAAATTTAAATACTTGTTCAACCATTATATTAGTGCTTACAAGCAAATTTGGTGTTAAAATGACTAGTCAAGATACATTTAATCTACTTGAAAAACTCGGTTTAACAGAATATGAAGCAAAAACACTAAATACTCTATTTAAATTAAAAGAAGCAGAAGCACCAAATATATCAAGAACTGCGCAAGTTCCTAAAACACGTGTTTATGACGTTCTTGAAAAGCTAATCCAAAAGAATTTATTAATAGAAATAAAGGGAAGACCTAAATTATATAGGGCTATTGACCCTCAAAAAGCTATTGATTTACTGCTTTCTAGCAAAAAAAATGAACTACATAATCTAGAAAAAGAAGCTATTGATCTTAAAGAAAACCTAGTACTTTATACTGGAAAAGAAGAAAAAGGCGAAAAAGTAATGAAGGTAAAAGATAAACAAGATTTTGAAAGAATACTTGGACAAGAATTATTAAAAGCCTCAAAAAGTATTTGTGGTTTAACTGAAATAACTGATGATCATTCAATAATTCATGATTCATTAAAAAAGGCAAAAGAAAATGATGTTAATGTAAAATTATTAAATTCATTTAGATCAAACAAATTAAAAGAAAGTGCAGATGTTAAACATTTAGACCATGGACTTAATGCATTTATTATTGATGGAAAAAAAGTAGTTTTTGCAATAAGTGATTTTAAGAAAGCTAGTCCAGATTATCATTTTACAATAATGAATGAAAATACACCAATGGCTTATGCATTAACACACTATTTTGACAGCCACTGGGAAAAAGGAAGAAAATATTAAATTAAAATAAAATTCTAAAAGCAAAACTATTAAACTTAATTTAACTAATTCTTAGTATGAATAGCGAAGAATTAAAATCGACTGCATTTAAATATTCAATAAAAAATGCTTTTGAACATGAAGGCACTGCACAAATTGGCGCAGTTATTGGTAAAGTAAAAGCATTATTTCCAGATATTGAAATGAAAGAAATTTCTTTAATTACAAAATCGGTTGTTGATGAAGTAAATACTTTGGATAAAAAACGTTTAGAAGAACATTATAAATTTTTTAGCGAAGAAGGATGGGAACTAAAACAAGTAGAGAAAGAAAAAGTTCTACCAGAACTTACTTGGCTAAAAAAAGATGAAAAAATTATTACAAGAGTCGCACCTAACCCAAGTGGAGCTATGCATTTTGGACATGCTCGTCCTGCAATATTAAGTGATGAATATGTAAAAAAATACGGCGGAAAATTATTTGTTAGATTTGATGATACTGATCCTAAAATAAAAAAACCAATAGAAGGAATTGAAAAAGAATTTTTAGAAGAATTTAAGTGGCTAGGAATAAATATTGACGGAACAAGTAATGCAAGCAATAACCTAAAAAGATATTATCAAATAATTGAAGAACTAATAAAAAAAGACAAAGCATACATTTGTTTTTGTGAAGCAGAAAAATGGAAAAGTTTAATTTGGAAAGGAAAGGCTTGTGAGTGTAGAAAAAAATCTTCAAGTGAACAATTATTACAATGGAAAAAAATGCTTAAACATGAAATCAAAGAAGGACAAGCTGTTGCTAGAATTAAAAGTGATTTAAACCAAAAAGATACTAGTTTGATTGACTTTTGGCTTGCAAAAGTAGTTGATAATGTAGAGCACCCAAATAAAAATGCTATAAAAGAACATGTTTGGCCATCATATAATCTTGCAAGTGCAGTTGATGATCACGACATGAAAATAAATTTTATAGTTCGAGGACAAGAACATATTTCTAATGAAAAAAAACAAAGACAATTATATGAAATTTTTGGATGGACTTATCCAAATACAGTATACCATGGAAAAATAACTGAAATAGCTGATATGATATTAAGCAAAAGTAAAATAAAAGATCTTATGGAAAAAGAAGGGCTTACTAGGGATGATGATCCAAGACTTGCAACATTAAAATCTTTTAGAAGAAGAGGATTTTCTCCATTAACTATTAGAAAAATAATTTTTAATATAGGGCTTAATATAAGTGGAGCAAAAATAGATATTGAAAATTTTGCCGCAATAAATAAAGAAATAATTGGGGAAGTAAATAGGTACCCATTTATAGAAAATGGTGTAGAATGTGAAGTTATTGGACTAAGAGAAGGAGAAATTAATTATTATGGGCAAAAGATAATAATTCGAAATCCTATCCAAAAATTTATTTTAGATAAAAAAGAAATTCAAAAAATTAAAGTTAATGACATTATTAGACTAAAAAATGCTTTTACAATTAAAGTTGAAGAAATTAATGAATATTATATTCGTGCAAACTTTATTTCTTTTGAAAAAACAAATAATATTACAAATGTAAACTGGTTAATTGATGGAATTGATGTTGATGTATTAATGAGTGATGGAAAAAATAAATTTGGAATTAGTGCTCAAAATTTAAGAAACGAAAACGGAATAATTTATTTTTCTAACTTAGGTTATGCAAATATTGAAAATAAAAATGAAAAAATAGAATGTGTTTTTTCTTATGAATAAAAATAAAAAAAAATAATTAATTTAATTTTTTTAATTTATGAAGAGAACCACTACTAGATTTTAAATCTCTTTCAACTACTTCAGCAATGCTTTCTCTTGAGGCAAGTTGTATAATTTTAATTATTCTTTCTTTTCTAGCTCTTTCTACATTTGAATCATTTCGCATAGAATTTCTTATTTCCCATATTCTTTGTTCAGCTTCGGTTTTTGAAAATCTATTTTGTTCAAGAGTAATTAAAACATCTTTTGGAGAAACACCTGTTTTTTCACTAATTTTTTCAACAAAACTAATTTTTGCAATACCTTCTGCAGTTAATGGATTCCAATTATAAATCATTGAGATTCTTGACCATTGTTTTGGATCTTTAACTAATTTTTCCTGTTTAATAACTTGCTCAATACCAACTCTTTGGTTTTCAATTTCGGCTCTATTTTTTAATACGGCTTTTCCGCCAAAAATAGCACTAGCTCCAACTGCAATACCTATACTTGCACGAAATAGTTTTTGCCTTAAACTAACACTTGATTTTTTAGTATTTGGTAAAATTAATTTAGGCGCACTTTCAAGAATAACTCTTTTTGGTAATTTTCCTTTTCTGCTTAATTTTGAGTTTTTATTTAATTGTTTATTTTTAGGAATTGGCATTATATCACTATATAATTATGCTTAGTTAGAATAAAAACATTAGTACTAACTTATACATAATAAATTTTTTTATTAAGAGAAATGGGATGTTTTTAAAACTTTCTAATTAGAAATAATTTAGTTTCAAAGGCTAATTTTGCCCGATGAAGCTGATGTTTAATCAGCTGAGGAACGTTAAAACCTTAGTAGTTAAACAGTTGACGCGGAGGAGATTAAATGACATATGTCAAAGTTGAATTAACTGATGAGTTAAGAAAACACACATCAGAAATATTAGAAAAATCTGCAAAAGGAAAAATGAAAGCAGGTTTAAATGAAGTAACAAAAGCTATAGAAAGAGGAACTGCAAAATTAGTAATAATTGCAGAAGATGTTTCTCCACAAGAACTTGTAATGCATCTACCACTTCTTTGTGAAGAAAAAAATGTAGTATACTCATATATTGCAACAAGAAAAGAACTTGGAGAAAAAGCAGGACTTAGAATGGAAACTGCAGCAATTGCAATAATTGAAACTCCATTAATTAACGATATAAAAGATCTAGGCGCAAAAATAGCGGAGTTAAAAAAGTGATAAGAAATGGCTGAAGAAAAAGGAACACCAGCAGAAGTTGTTGAAGTTGTAAAAACAACTGGTGCTCATGGAGAAATTGTACAAGTCCTTTGTAGAATACTTGACGGACCTGAAAAAGGACGAATAAAAAGAAGAAATGCGCTTGGAAGTATTCGAAAAGGAGATGTAATAATTTTACTTGACACTGAAAGAGAAGCAAAGGAAATAAAGTAGGTGAAAAAAATGGTTAAATGTGATTTCTGTGGAAATGAACTGCCACTTGGGGGCGGAAAATTATATGCAAGAAAAGACGGAACAATACACCACTTTTGTTCAAATAAATGTGAGAAAAACTTTATTGACTTAAAAAGAAAACCAGTAAAAGTTAAATGGACACAAGCATATAACAAACTAAAACAAACTCTTCTTTCATCAAAAGAACATGTAAAAAAAGAAGATAAAAAATAATTTAATAAAATACTAGGAATTTTTTCCTAGTATATAATTTTTAATTTTGAGGTGAGCAAATGAATAAACATATAGAAAGAACTCTAGTTTTAATTAAACCAGATGGTGTTGAAAGAGCACTTGTTGGAGAAATAATTCATAGATTTGAAAAAGTTGGATTAAAGATTGTTGGACTGAAAATGGTTCATATAGATGAAGAATTTGCAAAAAAACATTATAGTGATGTTTGTGAAAGAAAAGGTGAGAAAGTATTCTCAATGTTAATGGAATTAATAACAATGGGGCCTGTTGTTGCAATGGTGCTTGAAGGAATTGGATCTGTTGAAATTGTAAGAAAAATGGTTGGTCCTACTGAACCAAGTAAAGCCTTACCTGGAACAATTAGAGGTGACTATGCACACACACATTATGCTATGAGTGATGAAACAGAACAAGCAGTAAGAAATATAGTTCATGCATCAGGAACTAGTGAAGAAGCAAAAGTTGAAGTAGCACTTTGGTTTAATGAAAATGAAATACATAGTTATGAAACAGTTCACGAGTTTCATATACTTCACAAAAAAAGAATGAAGGGAATTTAAACACTATAAATTATTAGTAGTAAATTATAATGAGGGATATCCATGATTAGACAACCAATAATAACAGTTCTTGGACATGTTGATCATGGAAAAACTTCACTGCTTGATGCAATAAGATCAAGCAGAGTTGCTGCAAAAGAAGCTGGAGCAATAACTCAACACATTGGTGCAACTGAAATTCCTCTTGAATCTATAGAAAAAATTTCTGGAACTTTAATAAAAAAATTTGGTTTTAACTTAAAAATTCCAGGACTTTTAGTAATAGATACTCCGGGCCATGAAGCATTTACAAATTTAAGAAAACGTGGAGGGAGCATTGCAGACCTTGCAATACTTGTAGTTGATGCAATGCAAGGAATTCAACCGCAAACAAAAGAAGCTATTGATATTTTAAGAGCAAACAAAGTTCCGTTCATTATTGCAATGAATAAAATTGATATGTTATCTTTTTATAATTCAAAAGAAGGAAGTTTTTTACAAAATTTAGCAAATCAAAATGAAAATACAAAAAGATTATTTGATGAGAAATTATACACATTAGTTGGAAAAATATTTGAACATGGTTTTGGAAGTGAACGTTTTGATAGATGTGAGTTTGGTAAACAAATACCAATTGTTCCAGTATCTGCTAAAACAAAAGAGGGACTACCTGAGCTTTTAACTTTAATTTCAGGATTATCGCAAAAATACTTAGAAAAAGATTTAGAAATTTCTATTGAAGAAGTTGGAAAAGCAGCTGTTCTTGAAGCAAAAGAAGAAAAGGGACTTGGAAAAACAATTGATGTTATTTTATATAAAGGAAAAATAAAAGTAAATGATGAAATTGCATTAATGGGAAAAAATGGAATTATTAAAACAAAAGTTCGTGCATTACTTCAACCAAAACCTCTACAAGAAATGCGAGAAACTAATGAAAAATTTTCATCAGTAAAAGAAGTATTTGCAGCACAAGGAATAAAAATTGCTGCGCCAAATTTAGACGATGCTCTTGTTGGAGCAACTATGAGCGTTGTTAGAAGCGAAGATGATATTAAAGAAATTTTAAGCGAAGCACAAGAAAGTACATTTGTAACTGATCAAAAAGGTTTAATTGTAAAAGCAGATGCTATTGGTTCACTTGAAGCAGTTGTTAATTTATTAAAAAAAGAAGGATATTCTGTAAAAAAAGCTGATATTGGAACAATAAATAGAAAGGATGTTATGGAAGCAATAGGACTTAGTAGTGAAGATAAATTTTTAGGAGTTGTAATTGGTTTTAATGTTAATATTGATGCTGACGCTGCAAAAGAAGCACATAATAGAGAAATAAAAATTTTTAATGAAAAAGTAATTTATAAATTAATTGAAGATTATAGTAATTGGGTAAAAACAACAAAGCTTGAAGAAAAAAATAAAGAACTTTCTATGCTTACAAGCCCTGCAAAAATAGAAGTTTTGAGAGGAAGAACATTTAGAAATAATAAACCAGCAATATTTGGTGCAAAAGTGATTATTGGAAAATTAAAAGAAGGTACAAGAATAATTAATGATGATGGAGAAATAATTGGAAAAGTAAGTGGAATACAAAACGATGGAAAAAGTATTAAAGAATTAAAATTAGGCGAAGAGGGAGCAGTTGCAATAGATAATGCTTGCTTTGGAAAAAATATTTTTGAAGGGAATAACTTATATTCCTTTATACCAAATAATCAATTTATAGAAATATATAAATTAATTGAAGAATTTAATGACGAGGAAAAAGAATTAATAAAAATAATAAAGGAGAAGGTTGTTAAAAACCAAGAATAATATTTACAAAATTATTTGTAAAAACTAGGAGGAAATAAAATGAAATTTGTAGTGAGTACAAAGTCTGGAAAGGCTTACACAATAGCATCTGATGAAGAAAAAAACTTTATTGGAAAAAAAATAAAAGATAAAGTTTCTTTAGATGTACTGGGTTTGACTGGCTTTGAAGCAGTAATCACTGGCGGAAGCGATAAAGAAGGTTTTCCTATGGACAACTCTGTTCAAGGCTCTGCTAGAAAAAAGATTTTTACTGCAGCATCGATCGGTTTTAAACCTATAAAAAAAGGTGAAAGAAAAAGACACTCAGTAAGAGGAAACACAATCGGTCCACAAATCTCACAAGTTAATTTAAAAATTGTAAAAGAAGGTACAATTAACTTAGAAGAAAAATTTGGTAAAAAGGACGCAAATTCAAATGAAGAATTAAGTGCAAAAGAAAAAGCATTAAGAGAAAGTGCTAAACTTGCTGGTAGCGATGCACTTGGTGCAGCACCAACAAAAAAAGGCAGACATTAAAAAACAAATTAATAGGGGACTATTTTAATAGTTCCCTTTTATTATTTTTATGAGTGATTAAATGAATAAAACAGTAGAACAACCAGAAATTAATATTGGAATGATAGGACATGTTGACCATGGTAAAACATCTTTAACTAAAGCATTAACTGGAACATGGACGGATACACATAGCGAAGAACTAAAAAGAGGTATTTCAATAAGACTTGGATATGCAGATGCTACTTTTTATAAATTAAAAACAAATGCTGGAGAAATTTATTCAAATTCTAATAAAGAGGGAAAAGTTGTTAAAAAAAGAGTTGTTAGTTTTGTTGATGCACCAGGACATGAAACATTAATGACTACTATGCTTAGCGGAGCAGCATTAATGAATGGAGCAGTACTAGTTATTGCGGCAAATGAAGAATGTCCTCAGGCAAGAACTATTGAACATTTAATGGCATTAAAATTTGCAGGAATAAAAAATATAGTAGTTGCACAAAATAAAATTGATCTTATAGAAAGAGATGAAGTAATAAAAAATTATAATAAAATAAAAAATTTCTTAAAAGAATATGGGTATAATGATGCACTCATAATTCCAACATCAGCAAATTTTGGCGCAAATATTGATCTTTTAATAGAAGCAATTGAAACTACAATACCAACTCCAAAATATGATAATAAAAAACCATTAAAGATGTTTATTGCTAGAAGTTTTGATGTTAATAAACCTGGAACAAAAATATCTGAATTAAAAGGAGCGGTTTTGGGCGGAAGTATTTCACAGGGAACAATAGAAATTGGTGATGAAATACAAATATATCCTGGTCTTGCAAATGAAACAATTACAAAAGTAGTTTCACTTCTTTCAAGTTCTGGAAAAATAAAAAGTGCAACTCCTGGTGGACTTATTGCAGTTGGTACTTTACTTGATCCAAGTATTGCACAAAATGATCAATTACGTGGAAAAATTGTTGCAAAACCAAAAAGTTTGCCAAAAGAAACAAATGAAATTAATATTTCATACGAGATGTTTAAACGAAGCACTGAAGTTGAAACTAAATTAGCTGAAATTAAAGTTAATGATCCTTTAGTTTTAACTATTGGAACAAATACTAATATTGGTTTTGTTAAAAAAATTGATAAAAATTCAATACAATTAAATTTAAAAAATCCGGAAGTTTTTGAAATTGGAGACAACATTGCAGTAAGTAAAAATATTTCTTCACAATGGAGACTTGTTGCATTTGGAAAAGTAATTTAGTGGTAGAATGCAGAAAATAAAAATATTACTTGATACAAATTTTTTATTAACAACAATAAGATACAAACTATATGGGCTTAGTGAAATAAAAAAAAATATTCCAGCAGAATTTTATGTACTTAGCGGAACAATAGATGAACTTGAAGTTATTTCAAAAAAAGATAAAAAAATAAGGGCAGAATATTTGCTTGTTGAAAAAATGCTTAAAAATGAAAAAGCTATAGGTATTAAAAGCAAAACTGAAAATGTTGATAAGGAATTGTTAGAATTAAGTAATGAATATGTAATTGCTACAAATGATAAGGAACTACGAAGAAAAATAAGAGAAAGAGGAGGTAAAAGTATATTTATTAAGAAACTTACAATGGTTGATTTAAGCGAAATTATATAAAAAAAAATCATTTAAATACCAAGTAGGGAACTTTATAAATTTATTTGACAAAATATTATTTATATTTATAAGCAAATCAGTTCTATTAATGGATTGCTTTAAAAGTGTCAAAATGGTGAGCATATGTTTTATAGTACAAAAATTAATGATAAAGTGAGGGTACCTCCTAAAAAGCTTGGTGCTAAAATAAAGGCATCTTTGCTTGAAATATGTAAAGAAGATTATGAAGGAAGAATTGACTCTGATTATGGAGTTATCATTGCAGTTACTAATATTGGTTCTATTGGAGAAGGACATGTTATTCCTGGAGACGGAGCTGCATATTATGAGGCTGAAATAGAAATGCTTACTTATAAACCATTAATTCATGAAGTTGTTCGCGGAACTATTACAGAAGCTACTGAATTTGGAGCATTTGTTCGTGTTGGACCAATAGAAGGATTAATACATGTTAGTCAATTAATGGATGATTTTATTAATTATGATGCAAAATTACCAGGATTTGTTGGTAAAAAAACTGATAAAAAAGTTACTATAGAAGATAATGTTTTAGCAAAAGTTGTTACAATTTCAATGAAAGGAGAAGTTTCAAATTCAAAAATCGGTTTAACTATGAGACAGGCTCATCTAGGAAAAGAAGATTGGGTAGCTCTTGATGCAAAAAGCCAAGAAAAAAAAGCTAAACTAAAAACAAAAGAAGCTTTGAAATAGGTGAAAATAATGAATAAAGAAAAAGCATGCAGAGAATGTAGATTTTTAGTAGAAGAGGGAGATAAATGCCCAAATTGTAATAACAATACATTCACTACTTTTTGGAGAGGATATGTTGTTATAATAAATTCAGAAAATTCTGAAATTGCAAAAAAAATGGGAATT
Organism: uncultured archaeon; assembly: GCA_964583285.1. Classification (GTDB taxonomy): domain Archaea; phylum Iainarchaeota; class Iainarchaeia; order Iainarchaeales; family JAAZKV01; genus JABIDZ01. The sequence goes on along the minus strand of CAZOVD010000004.1, from coordinate 33,195 downwards.
ACTAGAAATGGTAAATTTGCTTTAAGATTAAGTAGATAAATAAAATTAGCAGGTGAAAATAATGGAATTAAAAATAGTACAAAATAATAGAAGTGAAATTATTAAGAGAAATGATATAGTTGCAGAATTTGATCAAAAAACAGTTCCAACTAGAGATGAAATAAGAAAAAATATTTCAGCACAATTAAATATTCCCATTGAAAGAATAATTATTAGAAAAATTGATGTTAAATTTGGTTCAAACAAAGGAATTGCATTAATAAAAACTTATGATACAAAAGAAATTTTGGATGCAAATGAAGCAAAATTTGTAAAAAAAAGAAATGAACTTAAAGAAGTAGAACAAAAAAGTGAAGAGGTTACTGCGGAATAGGTGAAATAAATGGCTAAAGAAAAAACTAAAATAAAGAAATCAGAAAATTACAATGCTGGCGAAAAACTAGAAAGAAAAACAAAATTTTGTCCAAAATGCGGGCCTGGTATTTTTATGGCTAACCACAAAGATAGATATAGTTGTGGTAAATGTGGTTACACTGAGAAGAAATAATTAAATAAGCAACTTTTTAACTTTTTACAAACTAATTATTTCATGCTTTTAATATATGAATTAACATTACTTGCATTAATTTTAATTCCATTTCTTTATCACAGAGTAATTAAAGAAGAAAGCTGGGAAAGTACTATTAAAGAATTATTACCATTTAATAAAAACATAAAAAAAGAAGTTATTGGAAGTATTGCCCTTTTTATTCTACTTTTTATTGGATTTATAACAATAGCACTTTCATTTACAATAACACATTCAATAACTGGAATTAATTTTAATGATCTTGACAAAGTAGAAAATATAATACTGCAAGAAATTAATAATTCATTTTTTGGTTTTATTTTACTAATAATTTTTGTATTATTTATTGAAGAACTTTTTTTTAGAGCATTTTTAATAGAAAAAATTGGTATTTTTGGTTCAACTTTAATATTTACTATTTTTCATTTAGGATATGGTTCAATTGCGCAAGTAATAGGAGTATTTTTTTTAGGTCTTATTTTAGCTTATTGGTTTAAAAAAAATAAATCAATAATACAAAACTATATAGGACATTTACTTTATGATTTTTTAGCAATTGCATTATACATTTTATTTTAGGTGAAAAAATGATAACTATAACAAAAAAAGATTTTTTAGATGCAAAATTTGATGATTTTATTAAAAAAGAACTAGAAAATGGAAATGTAATTATTTTTCCAAGTGAAAGTTGCTATGGACTTGCGGCTAATGCTACTAACCAAAAAGCAATTAGAAAAATACATCAAATAAAAAATGAGGATAAAAAAAAATCAATCGGAATTATAACTGATAACTTAGATAAAATAAAAAAATTTGTAAAAATAGATAAGAATGGAAAAAAATTGCTAACTAATACCAAAAAACCAATCACTGTTCTTTTTCAAACAAAAATAAAAATGCCAGTTAGCAATAATAATTTTTTAGGAGTTAGAATACCTATTAATAAAGAAGCCTTAAAACTTTGCTCGCTTGTAAATTTTCCATTAACTGCAACTAGTGCTAATTTACATTCAAAACCAAGTATTTATTGTTCTAAAGAAATAAAAAAAATATTTAATGAAACTAAATTTATTTTTATTGATGCTAAAAAATTAAAAATAACTCCACCATCTACTTATTATAATTACAAAACTTGTGAAATAATAAGGGCTGGAGAGATAAGTATTAAACAAATAAGAAATATTATGAAGTGATAAGATGTATTGTTTAGGAATTGAAAGCACTGCGCACACATTTGGAATAAGTGTAGTTGATGATAAATGTAATATTCTTTCAAATGAAAAGGATATTTATACTACAAAAAGTGGAGGAATGATACCGCGCGAACTTAGTGAACACCACTACAAAAACGCAAATACTGTTTTAACAAATGCTTTAGAAAAAGCAAATATTAAAATGAAAAATATTAATTTAATTTCTTTTTCTCAAGGACCAGGAATTGGAAATTCGCTTAGATGTGGAGCAAACATCGCAAGACAACTTTCTCTTATACATAAAATTCCTTTAATTGGAGTTAATCATTGCATCGCGCATGTTGAAATTGGAAGAAAATTATGTAAAGCAACTGACCCAATACTGCTTTATGCAAGTGGAGCAAATACTCAAATAATTTGTTATGAAAATGAATACTATAGGGTTTTTGGAGAAACGCTTGATACTGGAATTGGGAATTTTTTGGATACTTTTGGAAGAAAACTTGGACTTGGTTTTCCCGCAGGCCCAATACTTGATCAAATTTATTTTGAAGGAAAAAAACTTATTGACCTTCCATATACAGTTAAGGGAATGGACCTAGCATTTAGTGGACTTTTAACTAGTGCGGAAACCAAATACAAAAAAATTATATCAGAAGGCAAAGATTTTGAAAGTCAAGAAGTAAAAGACTTAATTTACTCAACACTTCATACTTCTTTTGCAATGTTAACTGAAGTAACTGAAAGAGCTATTGCACATACTAAAAAAAATCAAGTAATTTTAGGCGGAGGAGTTGGATGTAGCAAAGCACTTCAACAAATGGTAAAAAAAATGTGTGAAGAACGTGATGCAGAATTATTTATACCGCCTAATTCTGTTATGGTGGATAATGCGGCGATGATTGCGTGGCTTGGAATATTAATGCATAAAAACAATTATAAAACAAATATTAATTCTTCAGAAATAATGCCAAAACAAAGAACGGATGATATTAAAATTAATTGGTATAAAAAAGGCGCATTTTCTTAAAAAAAATATTGTTAAAATATATTTTTGTTGTTGCAAAAGTTTATTAATTAAAAAAGAATATTTTTAATGGTGATTATTTGGCAGCAATTAAAAGACAAACAGTAAATATTAGGTCAGGAAATTTAAAATTAAGTATTTCAGGCAGAAGATTAACTCAAAAAACAAAAGCTGATGCCTTAAAACTTGCAAAGGAAATTAGCGCTAATAGGGCTAAAAAATTAAAAAAATAAATTTACCATATTTTTTTATCATTATTGAAAAATAAATAAAGTGGGTAAGAGATACCAAAAATTATTATTCCAAATATTATTATTGGAATATTTAAACTAAAAATATTCATTGTTTGCCAATATTGTGTTAAAAACATAAATAAGCAAAATATTGCACCAATAATTGCTAAAACTGGATAATAACTAATATTTACCGGAGAAGAAACTATTGCTTCTATTTTTTTCTCTTTTATTCTAAGTGCAATAAGTGAAACGTTTACTAAAAAGAAAAGTAAAAATGTTCCAAGTGTTGTTAAATTCCCAAGTATTTCTAAATCACCAATAAATAAAAATAATATTGCAAGTATTGCACTAATTAAAACTGCAAAGTATGGTGTTTTTGTTCCTTCATAACAAAGAGATAATTTTTTTGGTAAAAGTCCTTGACTTGCAAGACCATAAATAATTCTTGAAGCAACTATTAAAACAATTAAAATAGTACTGCTTGTTGCAAAAAGTGCAATAATACTAATTATACTTGCAAACTCTGGACCTATTGCAGTCATTGCAACTATTGCAAGTGGACCACTACTTATTTCGCCACTAGTAGCAGCCCCCAAAATCTTTGGTGAAACCACGCTAACTGAAACTATTGCAACAAGAACATAAAGAATTGTTGCTATTAAAAGCGATAAAATTATTGCTAAAGGAACATTATGTTTTGGATGTATTATTTCTTCAGCAATATTTGCTATCTGTTCAAAACCAATATAAGCAAAAAATATCAAAGCGACTCCAGAAAATAGTATTGGAAAAAAGTTAAAACCTATTGGATTTTCATTTATATCAAGTAATAAATCAACACTTCCAATATAACTAAATCCAAAAACTATTATTAAAATTAAACCAAAGGCAGAGAAAAAAGTTAGAATAGTATTTAATTTTGCACTTTGTTGTATACCAAAAAAATTTACTAATGAACAAATTGCAATAATTAATATTGAAGTAATAATTAAAGGCAATGGAATAAAATAACTAAAATAAGATGCAAAACCTATTGCTACTGTTGATGCTGAAAAAAGCATTACTATTAGTGAAATAAAACCAACAACAAACGAAAAGTCGTTTCTGCCAAATGCTTTTAATACATAAACCGCTTCTGCACTTTCTCTTGGAAATCTACTTGAAAGTTCTGCATAAGAAAATGCAGTCATTAATGCAAGAAATGCTGCAACAATAAATGATATCCAAAGAGAAGTACCGCTAATATTTGCTGCATGACCTATTAAAGAATAAATTCCAGCACCAAGTATTACTCCAACACCATAAATAATTGCTTGTTTTAAAGAAACACTTTGTTCTAGCGACATATTATCACAAATAGATTATTTTTTATTCTTTATTCTAACAGACCCTGTTTTTTTATTAGTTATTCTTTTAACTGGAAATAATCTTTGAGCAGGTATTAATTTTTTTTGTAAAAAACCTTCATCATAAACTTGATCTCTAAATGGTTTTGTTTTTGCAAATAAATAAAAACCAAAAAATAAGAAAGCTAAAAATGCTATTATGTTAAGTGGAAAAGGAACTTGACTAAAACCTGGAAATTCTATTTCTGGATCTAAGTAAAAAGCAATAGCTATTGCAATAATAAATGCAAATACAAATTGTAGTATTATAAAAACAATTATTTTTCTTTCAATACCAAATATTTTTTCCTTAGCCTTTCCTAAAACTATCTTTGAAAAATCTTCGTGAATTTTTAACACATTTTTATCTTTTAAGGCAATCTTAAAGTAAATCAATATAAATACTGCCAAATTAACAAAAAATAAATACACTTCTTCAACATTTATTATATTTTGGAAAAATAAGAACTCTCCACTAATATATTTAACTCCTAAAAAATGATACATTTGCCAAAGTAAAACTAGAAGAATTATAACTTCTAAATAAACAAATGCAATTGCTCTGTTTTTTTTGTCAAATATTATTTTTTCCATGATAAATCAATATAATTAGAGTAAATAAATATTGTGTTTTTTACTTTTTTGTTGATCTTAAAAAAACTTTTACTAATGAATCTACTATTGCTACAATTCCTGCACTTGATAAAAAAATTGTTACTGCAGAGCCATTTAAATTTACAAAAGAAATTAGTCCACCAGCCAAAACCCCAATTAAAACAGTAGTTGTAAACTTGTCAATACTAAATTTTTCTCTTTTTCCACTAGAATCAGATTTTGAAAAGGCTTGTAAGTATCCAGAAACTGCAACGGCAAGGCCAGCTAAAATTCCTAGTTCTACTTCAAGAGGAAATATTCCAAACATAAAAATATATTACTTCAAAAGATTTTTAATACAATAAACAATCAAAAATTAATGCATTTTTAATTATTATCCTATTCAATATTTATGTTATTATGAATAAAAATAAAGTTATTGTAAAAATAAAAGGAATTAATTTTGGAAGCAGTAAAGAGGTTGGAATCATTGCTGGCCCCTGTGCAGTTGAAAGCTATGAACAATTAAAAACTGCTGCAATTGCTGTTAAAAAAGCAGGTGTTAAAATATTAAGGGCGAGCGCATATAAACCAAGAACTTCGCCTAGTGATTTTCAAGGACTTGGTAAATCTGGTATTGATATTTTAGCAGAGGTTGGCAGAGAGTTAAAACTTGCAACTGAAACTGAAATTGTTGACACACGCGATGTTAAATATGCTGCTGATAAAATTGATATTTTAAGGGTTGGGGCGCGCAATATGCAAAATTTTGAGTTATTAAAGGAGATGAATAAAGTTGACAATACTATAATTTTAAAAAATGGGCTTAGTTCAAATTATAAAGAATTTACGGCCGCATCAAGTTATTTACTTGAAAATGGAAAAGAAAATGTTATTTTATGTTATCGTGGAATAAGAACTTTTGAAAATCACACAAGATTTAGTAGTGATATGCTTGCATTTTCTTCATTAAATGAATTAACAAACCAACCAATTATTTTTGATCCTTCTCACCCAGCAGGAAGAGTTGATTTTGTTTTACCAATAAGTAAAAGCGCAATTTCTGCAGGAGCTAATGGATTAATTGTTGAAACACACCCAAATCCAAAAAATGCGTTAAGTGATTCTGCACAGCAAATACCAAGTAATGAATTTTCTAGTTTTATAAAACAATTAAAACCTATTGCTAAAGCTAATAAAAAAATATTAGTTTAAACTAAATTGTTTAAAAAAATCCCAAATTTCTTTTGTTGCATTAATTGTGTTTGTTGTTTTGCCAAGAACTGGTTTTAGTAAAATTGATTCTTTTGAACCAGGCCAAGTATGGCCCCCATCTTCAATAACACAAATAGCTACTAATTTATAATTAGAACAATTTTCAAATTTTTTACAAGTAACATCATTTTCTTCAAAATAATTTACTGGACTGCTGTCACAATTATTTTTTTCGTTTACAAAATTAATTGCATCATCAACTGGCAAATAATTACCCCCAATAACAAGTATTTTTGGTAAGCTTGCATCAGAATCTCCACCAAAAAATGGAATAAATTTATCACTAGTACCATGAAAGTGTAAAACACTAACTGGGTTAGTCATATCACAATCATCTAAATTTAAAGTAATTGTAGCTGCAATTGGAGCTATTGCTGCAATTTTATTACTTCTTTGACAAGCAAGTCTGTATGAAATCATACCCCCCATAGAAATTCCTGTAGCATAAATTTTATTTTCATTTATAAAAAAATTATTTTTAATTTCATCTAAAATTAAATCAAAAAATTCTATATCATTTACGTCATTTTCAAAAGAATATCCTCCTCCAAAAGGCCCTGTATTCCAAGTACCTGCATTGGTATTATTAGCAGGGTCGACTATTCCTTGCGGATAAACTACAATAAAATTTTCTTTATCTGAAAGAGAATCAAATTCTGAAGTTTTTTTTACATTAGTAGTGTTACTTCCACCACCGTGAAAAACAAAAATTACTGGAACTTGTGACATGCCATCATAACTTTTTGGAACATGAACTAAATAGTACCTTTCTAAGTTATTTTGATTAATGTCAAATTTATAATCGCCTGGTCCAAAAACAAATCCATTTTCATTATCTTTTAAAGTTTCATTTTCACTTATTTTAGTGCAACCAAATAAAAATATAGAAAGACACAAAACCATCATTAAAATTATTAATTTCTTATTCATTTAGAAATTATAGTTAAATAGTATTTAAACATAGCTAAAAAAAACTAATTTTTGCAATTAGGACATTGTTTAAATTTACATTTAGAATTAGGGTCTTTATTTTTAATACCCCATTTTTTTATACTTTCTAAAATATCTAAAAACTCTTTTCCGCTTTTTGTTAATGCATATTCGCTTTTAATTGGAGTAGTTTTTGAATTTACTTTTTTTTCAATTATTCCTTCTTTAGTTAGTTCTTTAAGTCTTGCAGAAAGCATTTTTGGAGTTATGCCTTTCATTGCCTTTTTAATTTGAGAATATCTTTTCCAATCATTTCCCTTTGAAAGTTCTAATACTATTAATAAAGTCCACTTTTTTCCAATAAAATCAGAAACTTGAAATATTATACAATCACTTTTACTTAATACTTTTTCCATAAAATAGTAAATACAAACAAATATATAAAATGACACTAAATATACTTAATATAAAAAATATACTAATTGTGGTTGAAATGAATGAAAATGAAATTAAAAAGAAACTAAGTGAATTTGAATATTATGTTTTAAGAAAAAGTGGAACTGAAAATGCGTTTAGCGGAGAATATTACTATGAAAAAAGAGATGGAATTTATTATTGTAAGGTTTGTGGACAAAAACTTTTCTTATCAAATACAAAATTTGAATCTGGTAGTGGGTGGCCTTCTTTTTTTGAAAGTGAAAAAAATTCTGTTGAAATAAAAGAAGATAATTCGCACGGAATGAAAAGGTTTGAAGTAATTTGCTCAAAATGCAAAAGTCATTTAGGACATGTTTTTGATGATGGGCCAAAACCAACTAATAAAAGATACTGCATTAACTCAATATGTTTAAGATTTAAAGAAAAAAAAATAAATAAGCAAAGACTAATCTAAAACAAACGCATTATACATAACAATATTTCACTACCGAGTCAACTTTATAAAGATGTATGAAACAAAAATCATATGATGATAGCTAGTAACCAGTATGATCTTTGCTTTGAAACATTGTCAAATCAAACAAGGATTAAAATTTTAAAAAAATTAAGTGAAAAACCAAGAAGCGTAAGCGAACTTGTTAGTGAACTTGAAATAGAACAATCAAGGTTAAGCCACTCATTACAAATGTTAAGGGATTGTAATTATGTTGATGTAAAACAAGTAGGTAAAAAAAGAATTTATTCATTAAAAGAAAATGTTCTTGAAAAAAAAGAAGGAAATTTATTTGAAGTTATTGATGCACATGTGCAAGAATATTGTCATAATAATTGTACAAAAATAAAAGGAGTTATGATAAAATGAGTGAAAAATTTTTAGAAATAAAAGACCTTCATGTTGATGTTGAAGGAAAAATTATACTTAAAGGAGTAAATTTAGAAATAAAGCAAGGAGAAGTTCACTCAATAATGGGACCTAATGGAAGTGGAAAGAGTACTCTTGCAAATGTTATTATGGGCCATCCAAAATACAACGTTACAAAAGGAATTATTAACTTCAAAGGAAAAAATATTTTAGAAATGAGTCCTGAGGAAAGAGCAGTAATGGGATTGTTTTTATCATTTCAATATCCTCTTGAAATACCAGGTCTTTCATTTAGAACATTTTTAAAAAGCGCAATTAATGCAAAAAATGAAAAAAAATTATCTCCAAAGGAATTTAGCGATCTTTTAAAAGATAAAATGAACTTATTAAAAATGGACTTAGCATATATTCGAAGAGATCTTAATGTTGGTTTTAGTGGTGGAGAAAAAAAGAGAGCAGAAATGCTTCAAATGTTAATGCTAAATCCAAAAATGAGCATACTTGATGAGACTGATTCTGGCCTTGACATTGATTCATTAAAAGTTGTGTGCGATGCAGTAAACTCAATGAGAGGAAATGAATTTAGCGCACTTGTTATTACACATTATAAAAGAATTTTAACACACTTAAAACCAGATTTTGTTCATGTAATGTATGATGGAAAAATAATCGCATCAGGAGATCATACTTTTGCAGATCAACTTGAAGAAAAAGGATATTCTTGGCTTGTAAAGGAAGAAGAGAAAAAAGCAGTATTAAATACAAAGGACGAAAATACTGCCCATGCAGTAAAGGAGTGAATATTTAATGAATAGAAACAAAGCAAGTGGTTTAGCAGAAGTTGATAAAAGTAAGGAAATTGATGCTTCAAATATAAATTACGATAAATATGATTTTCATTACGATACTTCTACTTATCAAACAATTTTTAAAAAAGGTCTTGATGAAGAAAAAGTTTTGGCAATTAGTAAAATAAAAAACGAGCCAGAATGGATGACTGACCTTCGCATTAAAGCATTAAAACAATTCTTAAAAATGCCAACACCTAAATGGGGAGTTGGAAATCTTGAAGAAATAAATTATGATGAAATTGTTTATTATTCAGCACCAGGAATGGGAAATAAAAAAGATTGGAAGGATGTTCCTGATTATGTTCGTGAAACTTTTGACAGACTTGGAATACCTGAAGCTGAAAAAGATTTTTTGGCAGGAGTTGGAGCACAATTTGATAGTGAAGTAATGTATCATAGCACAAGAGCTGACCTTGAAGAAAAAGGAGTAATATTTTTATCAATGGATGAAGGACTAAAACAATTTCCAGAAATTGTAAAAGAACATTTTGCAAAAGTAGTCCCTTATACTGACAATAAATTTGCAGCACTAAATACTGCTGTGTGGAGTGGAGGAAGTTTTGTATATGTTCCAAAAGGAGTAAAGGTAGATATACCACTACAAGCATATTTTAGAATTAATTCTGAAAGTATTGGACAATTTGAAAGAACTTTAATAATAGCTGATGAAGGAAGTCAAGTACATTATATTGAGGGTTGTTTTACAAAAGGAACTATTGTTGAAACTTTAGAAGGACAAAAAGAAATTCAAGATATAAAAGAAAATGACTTGGTTTTAACACACACAAGCACCTATAAACCTGTTAAAGAAAATCAAAAAATAAAATATAGTGGCGATTTATATAAAATAAAATATTATGGAAATTCGGAAGAAATAATAGAAGCTACAAGCGAACATCCATTTTTAATTGTAAAAAGAGAAAAAAAAGAATACAAAAATAATGAGTATAAACCATTATGGAAAAGTGCTAGTGAAATAAAAAGAGGAGATTATTTAGCAATACCAATTCAAAGAGGCACTATAGAGCGAGATTATAGAAAATTTAAAATTAATATTGGCAGAGGAAGACATGGATATAAAGAAGAAGAAATACTGATTAGAACTGACAAAGATTTTTTTAGATTAATTGGTTATTATCTTGCTGAAGGAAGTGTGATGGGAAAAAATTACTTAACTTTCACTTTTAATAAAAACGAAACTGAATTTATTAATGATACAAAAGAATTATTAGCTAAATTTTTTAATAAAGAAGCCATTGTTCAAAAACCTTACAAAAATGGAATTAGTATTGTTCTTTGTTCAACAATTGCAGCTAGAATTTTTGAAAAAGAATTTGGAAAAGGCGCAAAAAACAAACATTTACCATACTGGGTAAAATATGAAAATATAGAAAAACAAAAAGAACTTCTAAAATCATTTTGGCAAGGTGATGGAAGTTTTATGGATAAAAAATATTCTTACGGAACAAAGAGAATGTTTAGAATTAATACTATATCAAAAGAACTTGCAACACAAACTAGAGATTTACTTTTAAGGCAAAATATTTTTGCTTCAGTTAATAAACAAAAAAGAAATGAAAATAGACAAAATATGTATTGCGTTTATATTGGAGGAAAATACTTAGAAAATTTTAACAATATTGTAGAAGTTGAAGGTTTTAATACAAAATTAAAAATGAATCAAATAAAATCTTTTGCACACATTGACAAAGATTTTGCATTTGTTCCAATAAGAGAAATAAAAACGGAAACTGTGGAAAATATTGATGTTTATAATATTGAAGTAGAAGAGGATCATTCTTATGTTGTTAATGGAGTTGTTGTTCACAATTGTACTGCTCCAAGATATACTACTGAAAGTTTACATTCTGCAGTTGTTGAGGTAATTGCAAAAGAAGGTGCTAAGGTAAGATATTCAACAATTCAAAACTGGGCAAATAATATTTATAACCTTGTAACAAAAAGAGCCTTTGCACATAAAAATGCAACAATGGAATGGGTTGATGGAAACCTTGGAAGCAAATTAACAATGAAATATCCTGCAATTTATTTACTTGGCGAAGGCGCACGCGCAGAAGTAATGAGTGTTGCTATTGCATCAAAAGGCCAAATACAAGATGCTGGCGCAAAAATACTTCATTTGGCTCCAAATACTACAAGCACCGTTGTTTCTAAATCAATTAGTAAAGATGGTGGACAAGCAAGTTATAGGGGATTACTTAAAGTTGCAAAAGGAATGAAAGGAGTAAGAAGTAATGTTAGGTGCGACGCAATATTAATTGATAGCGAAAGTAGAACAGATACCTATCCAACAATTGATGTAGAAGAGCCTAGTGCTGACATAAGTCATGAAGCAACTGTTGGAAGAATTGGAGAAGAACAATTATTTTATTTAACTTCAAGAGGAATACCAGAAGATGAAGCAATTACTTTAATTGTACTTGGTTTTATACAACCATTTACAAAACAAATACCGCTTGAATATGCATCAGAACTAAATAAATTAATTGAAATGGAATTTGAAAATTCAGTTGGTTAGAATATGAATGAAATAAAAACAGAAACAATTAGTAAAATTGAAAATGAGAATACATTCATTACAAATTATAGAGAAGTAAATTTAGATTTATTTAATCTACGACCAGTTGAAAAAAGTAAATTTTATAAAATAGAAGATTATGAAGAAATGCTTACAAAACAAAACGGAGAAAATAAAATAATTGGAAATGGTTTTACAAAATATACTTGGAAAGAGGTTTTTAATAATAAAGAAATTTTAAAACTTGTTGAAGAAATATTAAAAAAAGAACCATCTCCAAGAAATCAACTTGAAGCTTTTATTAATGCAAATTTTACTGATGGAAACATTTTTGTTATTGAAAGTAGTCAAGCAAGTATAAATGTGGAAGTAAACGCAATTACGAAAAATATTTTTATTATAAAAAATGGTGCAAAAATACTTCATGAGTTTAACGGAAATAACTTACTAGTAAATAACACCATTTATCTTAAGGACGATACTTGTGACACTATTTTAATGCACATTCCAAAAAATGAAACCGGAATAATTAATTTTTCAACCATTGCTCAAAATAATGTTGAATTTACTCAAAGCATATTATGGTTTAATGGAAAAAAAACAAAATCTAGTTATATTAATTTTGTTAATGGAGATGGAGTAAAAATTAAACAAAACGATTTACTTTTTTTAAATAAAGACCAACAAGTAGACGTTGATATGATAGCCTTACATAAGGGCAAAGCATCTTTAACTGACACGAAATTAAAATGTGCATTAAATAATAATGCAAAACAAAGTTTTGATGGTATGATAAAAATACTAAAAGGAGCGCAACAAACGGATAGTTATCTTGAAGCAAATTCTATGCTTTTAAGTGATGATGCAAGAAGTATTAATGTTCCAAAACTTGAAATTGAGGCAGATGATGTTAAAGCTACCCATTCTGCAACTGTTGAGCATCTTGAAGAAGAAAAAATATTTTACCTGCAAACCAGAGGACTTAGTGAAAAAGAAGCTAAAAAATTAATAATTAGTTCATTTTTACAAGGAACTACTATAGATTATCCAGATTTTTTAAGAGAAAAAATTAAAAGTGAAATAGGAAAAAAATTATCTGAGTAAAGGCTAAGTTTAAATTAAAATAACAGTTATATTTAGTATATTTATGGATATTAAAAAGATACAAAAAGATTTTCCAATTCTTAAAAGAAAAATTCATGGAAAAAAACTAGTGTACCTTGATAATGTAGCAACTACTCAAAAACCTATAACTGTAATAAATGCAATTAGTGATTATTACAAAACAAGTAATGCAAATATTCACAGAGGAGCATATTTACTTAGTGAAGAAAGCAGTGAAATTTATGAGAATACAAAAAAAGCAGTTGCTAATTTTGTTGGTGCAAATAGCTGGCAGGAAATAATTTACACAAGAAACACTACTGAAAGCATTAATTTAGTTTCTGCATCACTTTATTGCTCTAATATTTTAAAAAAAGGAGACATTATTTTAACTTCAAGAATGGAGCACCATAGCAATTTACTACCTTGGACAGAATTAAAAGCACTTGGAATTAAAACTGAATTTATTGAACTTACAAAAAATGGAGAACTTAATTATGTTGATTTTGAAAAGAAAGTAACCGAATTAAAACCAAAACTAGTTGCAGTAACACACATTTCTAATGTTCTTGGAACTGTTAATAATGTAGAAAAAATAGTTGAAGTTTCACACAAAAATAATGCTCTTGTTTTAATTGACGGAGCACAAGCCGCACCACACAAAAAAATAAATGTTAAAAAAATTAATTCTGATTTTTATGTTTTTAGTGGACATAAAATGATGGGACCTTTTGGAATAGGAGTGCTTTATGCAAAAAAAGAACTCTTAGAAAAAATGCAACCATTTTTAGTTGGGGGAGACATGGTATCAAGTGTTGCTTATGATAGGGTTAGTTGGAATACACTTCCTTGGAAATTTGAAGCAGGAACTCCTAATGTAGAAGGTGCTGTTGGACTTATGGCTGCAATAAAATACATTGAAAAAATTGGAATTAAAAATATTGAAAAACACGAAAAAGAACTTATAAAATATGCTATTAGAGAACTTAAAAAAATTGGATGCAATATCTATGGGCCTAATGCAGAAAAAAGAGCAGGGCTTGTTGCATTTAATATAAATAAAATTAATCCGCATGACATTTCTTCAATTCTTGATCTTGATGGAATTAGCATAAGAAGTGGACACCACTGTGCTGAACCATTAATGAATTATTTAGGCGCACATGATGGAAGTCTTAGGGTGGGATTTTACATTTATAATACTAAAGAAGATGTTGATGCACTTATAAAAGGACTAATAAAAGCCAAAAAAATCTTTTGAAAATAATTGGGAATTTTTAAGAGATTTATTCAAAACACCTTTTCTTTTAAAAACATTAATTAATAGTATTTTGTTAACTAGGGGGAGATAAAAATGTTTGAATTACCAAAATTAAATTATGCATATAATGCACTTGAACCATTTATTGATGCAAAAACTATGGAGATACATCATACAAAACATCATCAAGCATATATTGACAAGGCAAATGCTGCACTAGCAGGAACTCAATTGGAAAATAAAAGTGTTATAGAAATTTTACAAAATCTTGATAAATTACCTGAAGATAAAAAAGCAGCAATTAGAAATAATGCAGGGGGACATTTTAACCACTCGCTTTTTTGGGAAATACTTGCAAAAGAAACTACTTTTGAAGGAGAAATTGCAGAAAGTATAAATGAAGAACTTGGAGGTTTTGAAGAATTTAAAAAAAATTTTAGCGAAGCAGCAATGACACAATTTGGAAGTGGATGGGCTTGGCTTGTTGTTAACAAAGAAAAAAAATTACAAATAGTAAAAACAGCAAATCAGGATTCGCCTATTTCACAAGGACTAACTCCAATACTTGGAATAGATGTTTGGGAACACGCATACTATCTAAATTATCAAAACAAAAGACCTGATTATATTAATGCATTTTTTAGTGTAATAAATTGGGAACAAGTAAACAAAAATTACTTAGAAGCTAAGCAGTAATACTGCTTAGTTTTATTATATTTAGAAATCAATTGTGAAAAAATAATATAAATTTTCACTAATTGCCTTTATTTTAAAATTAACTAAAACAAAATTAATTTGGTGAAAATGTGGAAAAAATACTCCTAGTGCAATTTGCTCCTGGAAGAAATTCTGAGACAATGCAACTTATTAATTATTTTCTTGAAAAAAACAGAAATGTAAAAACAATTAATATTGCAAAAAACATTCCACCCTTATTTGATGAAAACACAGCCAGTATTTATGGAAAAAAGTATTTTGGAAAAATAAAACTAAGTAAAAAAGAAGCTAATTATTTAAAAAAAATGGAAAAACTCGCTAGTGTTTTTAGTAAAGCAAAAAAAATTATAATTGCATATCCCATGTACAATCATTCAGTTCCAGCAGCAGTAAAAGCATATTTTGATGCAGTAATGCTACCAAATTATACTTGGAAAATGAAAAACAAAAAAGTGCTTGGTTTAATGAAAAATTCTAAAGCACTAATTATTTCTACAACTGGTATTAGTTATAATACAAATGAAATGAAACAAAAAAACCATTCAACTCCACTTGTAAAAGACATGTTAGAATTTATGGGACTAAAAAAAATTAAAATTATAGAAGCGGCAGGACTTAATTCAAGAAAAACTGACAAAGAAAGTGTTATGAAAAATGCAAAAAAAGAAATACAAAAAGTTGCAATTAGGTGGAAATAATGAAAATACTTCAATTTTATAAATATGTTCAAATAAAAAGTCCTGAAAAGTTTAGAGAAGAATATTTAGACTTTTGTAAAAATATTGGGCTAAAGGGTAGAATTTATATTGGTGAAGAAGGAATTAATTCTTCACTTTCTGGAACTAGTGAACAACTTGATATCTTTAAAAATAAATTAATACAAGATAATAGATTTAGTGATATTAGATTTAAATATGAAGAATGTATAGAACACCCTTTTAGAAAAATGCAAATAAAAATTAAAAAAGAAATTTGTAAATTTGGAGCAGATGTTGATATGACAAAAAAGGGAGAATATGTTGAGCCTAAAACCCTAGCTAACTGGTATGAAAAAAATGAGGATTTTGTTATAATTGATGCAAGAAATAATTATGAATCAAAAATTGGAAAATTTAAAAACGCAATTACACCTAATATTGAAAAATTTAATGAGTTTCCAAAAATAGTTCCAGAAATAAAAAAATACAAAGACAAAAAAATTGTTCTTTATTGTACTGGCGGAATTAGATGTGAAAAAGCAACTGCTTACTTAAAACAAAACGGATTTGATAAAGTGTATCACGTAAAAGATGGAATAATTAAATTTCTTGAAGAAAAACCAAATACTTACTGGGAGGGAGCTAATTTTGTATTTGATGATAGAATGAGTGTTTCAACAGGCCAAGCATTAACAAATTGCGAACGATGTAATAAGACTAGTGATATTTATGTTAATTGCAATTATTGTAATAAAAAAACTATTATGTGCAGAGATTGTCAAGTTAAAACTCATAAAACTTGCTCTGTTGAATGTGAAAAACAATTTAAAAAATATGGCAAACCAAAAAGCGGAGTTGAAGCAATGCTAAGGATTAAAAATTAAAGGTGTGTGATTTAATTATGAGAAAAAATTCTATGATGTGGTTTTTGATAATAATTGCATTAACTTTTTTGTTAATTAACCAAGCATTTATTGGACTTGACAGTTCAATTGGAATTATAAGATTTTTTGGTCTTGCTGGAATGTTACTAATTAGTATTTCTTTAGCTATTAGACCAATAACTTTATTTTTTCCAAAATGGGCAGAGCTTATTGAACCAAGAAGAGCGGTTGGTTTAAGCGGATTTATTTTTATCTTAGCACACGCTATTTTAGTTAGTGCTATTTATTTTGGTTTTGATCCTAATTTAATGCAAGGTCAAATTAATTTAATGTTTGGCTCTATTGCACTTGTAATACTTATTCCAGTTGCACTTAGTTCAACAGATGTTGCAAATAGAGTGCTTGGAAATAATAAATGGAAAGCTATTCAAAGATTAACTTACATAGCATTTATTTTTGCATTAATTCACTTTATTTTAACATCTATGACATTAAGTAGTGGTAATTTTGCAAGTATTTTTGTTTTAATTATTGCTAATATAACTATACTACTACAAATAGCGGGATTTGTTATTAAGTTAAAAAAAACTAAAAGTAATATTTAACAATAGCCACTGCCTTTTGAAATATATTTTTGATGATATTCTTCTGCAGGAAAAAATTCCTTTGCAAAAAGAACTTGCGTAACTATTTTTTCTACATAATTATTTTGTTGTTCCCTAATTTTATTTTCCGCTAAATGTTTTTGTTCTTGATCAAAATAAAAAATAACTGATCTATAT
Organism: uncultured archaeon; assembly: GCA_964583285.1. Lineage (GTDB taxonomy): Archaea > Iainarchaeota > Iainarchaeia > Iainarchaeales > JAAZKV01 > JABIDZ01. The sequence continues at coordinate 15,851 of CAZOVD010000004.1, read as the reverse complement.
TGAGATCCAACATCTACTCCCTGACGGTTTAACTGAGTTGGATCATGAATTCTAAAAAAAACATCAAGTAGTTCTTTGTAAGAAATTTCTTCTTTATTATATTCTATAAAAACTACTTCCGCATGCCCAGTTAAACCACTACAAACCTCTTTGTAAGTTGGATTTTTTTTATTTCCTCCAGAATATCCAACCATAGTTTTTACTCCTTTTAATTTATCAAAAGCATATTGAACATGCCAAAAACAACCAGCACCAAAAATTGCATTCATAATTAATATATAAAAATATATAATTAAATACCCTTAGTGATATAGTAAATGATTAGCAAAATAAAAAAAGTAAATTAAAGAGATGATTAATTTGGAAGAAAAAAAAGTTGTTGTTTTTAAATCTGGAAAAATAAGTGTACTTGGAAATATTTTAATTGAAGATGAGTTTGGTAATAAAATCGCTCAAAATGAAAAAACAAGTCTTTGTGCTTGTAAAAAATCAAAAGAAATGCCTTTTTGTGATGGAAGTCATAAAAATACTAAATAATAAATATTTTTAACTAAAAAGAAGTAATATATTTACATGCCAAAAATACCTGCTAATTTTTTAAAAAGTAAATCACGCGTAATTTCTCGCGGAAATGACATAATGCAAGTGCTTGTTGAAGTTAAAGGCAAGGATGCTAAAAGTAATAGAAACTGGGATGACGTAAGGCAAGCGAAGGAATCAAAACATATTTTAAAAAGAGAAATTCTAAGAAATTTAGCACTTGGAAAAAAAGAAAAGGCACTTGTTAGTGAAACAATTGAAATTCAAAGGCAACTTGATGCTTTGTTTGCACAATCAATTAAAGGAGAAAGTATACCAAATAGCGATGCATTAAGACTTGTTAGCACTGCAAATATTAATCTAAGATTTTTAAATCAAGAACACTTAGAAAAAGTTAAAGCCCACAATCCTTTTATTAGAAAAACTTTAGATGGAATTTATGAAAGTTTACTTAAGTCAACAAAAAGACAAGTTGTTTCCCCAGAAATTGTTAGACAAATGAAGATGATTGTATGGGAAGCGACTAATCAAAAAATCGGATATGATATATTTAAAGAACTTGAAGATATTAGAAAGAAAATTTCACATCATTAAAGGTAATTTTATGCCAATTATAGAATCTCACAAACCTAGTTTCTCACAAAGAAAAAGACATGTTGCACAATCTACAAGGCTTGGAAAATGGAGCCCACACCAAAGTACAAAAACAGGTTATTTTGCAAGACAACATCATTATCCACAAAAAGATGTTTCAAGAGAAATCGGTTTTAAGCCAGGGCAGAAAATTTTAATTGTTGCTGGATATTATGGAGATTGGGCCGCACATTTTGCAAAAAATCATAAAGTAACTTATACTGATGTTGGGAGAGAAATGGCAGAATATGCTAAAAAAAGTGCACTATTTAGAGGAACGCCTGCAAAAATGTACAAAGCAATCCCTGCTGAACTTGTTCCACAAAGACAAAAAATTTATGATTGGACATTTTCTTTTGAACCTTACCCAATTTCAAAAGAAGGTGGAATGCAACACACATTAGTTAGAAGTTTATTAAATAATAAAGGTTCTAAATTTTTATTTGTAGATGATCCCTATAAGCCAACTGCAAGCTATTTTACAGGAAGCGGAATAAAACAACACACTTTAACTTATATGAGTAGACATTATTTTAATCCACTTCAAAGAATATATGGTGCAAAAGTATCTACAAAAGTATTAGACATTAAACTAATGGCTGAAAGATTAGATAAACCCCAAAGTTTTGATTGTACATTATACACTGTAGAAACTAATAATCTTGCAAGGCAAAGAGCTAAAATTGACCTTATTGTTGCAAGAATTATAGAAAAAAACCCACAAATTAGTGCAGAAGAAATTGCAAGAATATTAAAAAGAAGAGTTCTTAGAATAAATGAAAGCTTACAAAGAATAAAATTACTTGATCAAATTCAAAAAGAAAGAGATAAACTTGGTGAATAATTAAAAAATTACTTATTCTTCTAAATAAAAAATATCTTCAATATTTACTTTAAAAAAACGAGCTATTTTCATTGCTAGTTCAAGAGAAGGCACATGTTTCTTTTTTTCTAAAAAAAGAATGGTTTCTCTTCTAACTCCAAGAATTGAGGCAAGTTGTTCCTGAGTTAGATCTGCCTGAACTCTATATAATTTTAAATGATTTTTGAGAACCATGTTAGAAAAAAACAACAAAAAGTTAAAAAAACCACATACAAAAAAATATATTATACATAACAAAAGTATTAAAAAGGGGTTTAATTAATAATAATGAGAGGTGTTTTAAAATGGGAATTATAACAAATCCAGTAGGAACTTTTGGAGCGTTAGTGGTTACACTAATTGCATCAATAATGCTAATTGTCTTAAGTGTAATATATTTTGCAGTAACTTTACTAATAGTTAATGCATCAAGTATTTTGGTTCTTGGAAATGGACCAGATCCAAACTGGGCAGTGTTTTCTGCAGCAGTACTTTCGGCGGGTGCAATAATTGCTAGTGCACTTGAAAAGAAATTCTAATTTAAAATGTGGTTAGTGGTTAATTTAATCACTAATCAACTTATTTTTTTATTCAACAAACCAATCTTTTAATTGTTTTATAATAGGCAAAAGTTTTTTTGCTTTTGTTGTTAGGGAATATTCAGTTCTCACAGGCGTGCCCATTATCAAAGCTTTTTTTACAAGACCATTTTTTTCAAGCTCTTTTAATCTTACTGAAAGAGTTCTTGGATTAATTGAGGATATGTCACTTGCAATTTGATTAAAACCAGCTCTATTTTGATGGCGAGCAATTGAATCAATTATTAATAAATCAAATTTTTTACCAATTAGACAAAGAGATTTTTCCAAATTAGACATCTTATCGCTATTTTTCATTTTATCACCTTAATGTTCAATAATATTAATTTTATGTCAATTTTAATCATAAATAAACATTTTATAGTTACTAACATTAATATAGTTAGTTATATAAATAAGTTTTGTTAACACTAATATATGAATTGGATAAAATTTGTTGAAAATCATAATAGTGAAATTAGAGTAGCAAGAATTGGGAGAAGCGTTTATTCTCACGCATCAAATTTAGAAACATCAAATACTTTGCAAAATTGGTTAAGAAAAACTAATAAAGATATAAGTAACTAAAAATTAATTTTAAATATTAATTCTTCTTTTTGCTTTCTATTAAGTTGTTTTAGAGCATACTCTCTTTTCATAGCTTCACTTCTTGTTAAGTATTCTTCACTATAAATTAGAGTAACTGGCCTTCTTTTTTTAGTATATTTAGAGCCAATGCCTTTATTATGAGCCATTAAACGTTTATTTAAATCATTGGTATAACCACAATAAAATGAATTATCATTACATTTTAGAAAATAAACATAAAACATTATAACAATAATACAGGCAAGATATTTATTTTTTAACTAAATTTCTTATACATAATTATCTTTTTGCTTTTTTAATTTTAGAAATAGTAGAATTTCTAACTGACCTTCTTCTTGCTTTCATAAGTTTTGAAACTTTTATAATTGTTTTATTCCCAAAAATTCCTTTTCTGAAAAGTTCTTCAATTAAACCACTGTGCTCGGGCCTTGCTTTTATCAACATTTGCTTAATTTGTGATTGAGTTAACAATTTACCACCAAATTTATTATTTTTTCTTGTTGAGATAGCATCATAATAATCAGCAAGTGCAAAAACACTTGAATACATATTAATTAAGTGAAGTGTTTTACCAGAAAATTTCTCATTTGGTTTTGGAAGTTCTTTTGGATATGGGTTTTCTTGAAATCTGTGATGTCGCACAACCATTTCTGCAGTAAATAAATGAGTATTTTTTAATTCTTCATAACTATATTCAACATGTTTTCTCATAGTAGCCATATCTTCTTTTGAAAAATCAGTTTTCTTTTTTAAAACAGAGTCGGGAATTTTCTTTTTACCAAGATCGTGCTCAAGACCTGCAAAGAGAAATGCACGAGCATCATAACCTAGATGCTTTGCAATTTCAGTTGCTAAAAATGCTACCCTTATAGTGTGCGCATAGGTAAATGGATCTTTATTTTTTAAACCAATAAGTCTACTTTTTATTAATTCTTGATCTTTTAAAGAAACTTCATATTTTTTAAAAGCAAAATTCACCCAATCTTCTAAATTGCGCATAAATAAATAAATATGCTGTTTTGTATTTAAATCAAATCTTTTAAAAGAAACAGTTATTTCTTTTTTCTATCAATTAATTCAAGTATTTTGTTCCAATCAAGAAAGAAAAATAATATTAGTGCTAAAATACTCACTATTTCAAGAATTAAGGTTATTATTGTTGCTTCGCCACCAAGAGTTGTTTCAAATGAAGAGAAGAGTTTTTCTGAAGTATAAACTAAAAATAAGTAACTAATTAATCTACCTAAGAAAAAGCCAGAAAGAATTTCACGCATACGCATTTTTGTTGAACCAACTGCAATAAAAAAAGCATTTGAAGGAAGTGGCCCTATTGCAAAAATAAAACTTACCATAAACTTTGCAAAATTACGCTTATGAAGACGTTTTCTTATTTTTTCAACTTCAATCTTTTTTTGTTCACTAGCAAATTTAAAAAAAACTTTTCCAGAAAACTTTGCAAGAACATATCTACCAACAGTTGAGGCAGTCACTCCAATTAATATAAGTAAAAAAATATCTTGAGGGTTTGATATGTAAAAATAAGAAAGAACTATCCATGTGGGCGGGGCAAAGGCTGGGATTATATTTATTATAAAAACAATAATCCACTGGAAAATAATAGTAACTAAATCCATTAATAATTTTAGCAATACTTATAATAAAAAGGCAATAGTTATAATTTTTTAATAAAAAATTAGAAATTCTTAATAATTTGTTATAAAAAACTAATTTCTAAGTTCTTGTTTTGCATATTCAATAAATCGCTGCGCAAATTTTAACCTTAATTTTTCTACTTCAAGGCCTTTTAAATTTGAAATTGTTGGGTTAAATACTCTGTGAAATCTAGCTCCCTTTCCAATTTTATTTTTTCCTTTTGCAGGAGACATTTTTTTAACAATCCACCACGCTTCTTCTAAAATTTCACTTCTTGATCTAAATCTGTTTGAATGAATTACTTGCCAAGCTAAATTATAAGCTTCTATTTTTGTGTTTATTTTTGCAACTTTTTCTTTTTGTTTTTCAATAACTCTTAATTTTTTCTGTTCTAATTTTATTATCTTTTCTTTTATTCTATTTTGTTTAACTATTACTAATTTTGGATTTGGTTTTAAAGAACCTTTTTTTGATTCTACAAATAAATCAATTTGTACCATCTTTGGTTTTTTTAGAGTTTTTAAATTTCTTAATGGCATAAATAAATAATAAGTCAACAATTATTTAATTCTTACTTGAGTTATTTACTATTAAAAATTTTAAGATGAAAAAATAAATCCTTTATAACTTATTTTGTTGCTTGGTTTGATTCTTCATTTTCAGTAGAATCTTCTTCAACTAATTGTAAATCATGCAAATCATCAGTACAATTACAAGGTTCAAGCGGTTTTCCGTGTGAAAGACAAGTTGCCGTTTGACAAGTCCCTGGAACTTGTGCTACTCCTTTACATCCACCTCTACAAACATAATGTGTCATAATATCAACTCCTAAATTAGTATAAATTTTATTTAATAAAAAGGTAGGGGAGTAATGCAATATTAATAAACGCACACAATTTCTAGGACAGCTAATTTATTAATTTGAATAATATAAAATAAATATGCCAACCACTGAAATGAAAAAATTTTTAGAAACAATTGACTGGATAAAGGATAATATTCAGTTAGTGCGAAATGATGCAACACATTTTGGAAAAACGTTTGGAACAAGAAGTCCTGGAGAAGTATTAAGATCCAAACAAACTAATTATCTAAATACTTGTTTAGATTTAACAATGGCAACTATTCATTTGTTGAAAGAAAAAGGATTTAAACCAGTCCTTGTTGCACAAGAAGGAATTTATAATACAACAAAAAAACCAGTAGTACATTTTATGATAGAAGTTGAAATTGATCGTGAATTATATAGTGTTGATTACAAAAGGGGAAAAATAGTTGATATTTACAAAGGCCCTGTTAGAAAAGAGTCTGCTGCAAGAAAACATATTGCATTTCAAAGATTTGATACAACAAAATTGGAAAAAAACATGATTCCTTTTGAGTTTTTTGGAGTTAGAGATATGAGTGAGATTCATAAAGTCCTACCTAATTGTACTAAAGAAGGAATCTTAGCATTAACAACAATGATGGAAAAGGCAAATAAAACAAGATTATTTAATCGAGTAAAAAATACTAATAAAAGAATTAATCGAAGATAACACAAATTGTTGGACACTTAGTTTAAATATTTCAAGAATAATATTTAATTATGAATCCAATTAGAAGATATAATAATGCAAAAAATAATAGACATACTTTTGCAGAAGTTGTTAAACAAAGGCAACTTGAAATTAATGCTCAGCAAATAATTGAACTTGCAAAAAAACACAGAGTTAATTTAATTGAATTTTTTAATGATCCCACTATCCCACAAAGTCATAAAGAAATTGTTGAGAGAAAAATTAGAGAAAATGGTAAAAAACTAAAGTTATAACTTTACACATTTTTAGGATAAAAGTTATATTGATTTAATAAAAAGTTAGAATAATTTAATTTTTTATTTGAAATTTTTAACTGGCGAATTATTTTAATTTTATTTAAAAACTTAAAAAATTCCAATTTACTTATGGAAAAAACTTGCCTTGTTTGCAAGAAAAAAGTGGTACTCCCAGTGTGTTTAAACACTAAAAAATTGGAATTAAAGGTTTAAAACTTTTCTAATCAGTTATATATTGATGTTTGATATAAATAATTATGATTTTACAAGATCAACTAAAAAAAATACACGTGATAAAAAAAGAGCATTTTCACAAACTCAGAAAAATGAAATTTGGGATCAACAAAATGGAAGATGCGCCCTCTGCCATAAAAAACTCAAAGCAAGCACAGTTGAATATGATCATGGACAAGCATGGTCAGAAGGCGGAAAAACTTCTATTGACAATGGGCGCGCTCTTTGTCCAAATTGTCATAGAGAAAAACACCACAAAGCAAGACTTAGAAAGATAGAAAATAAAAAAGAAAGAATTGAGTCAATTCCATCAAATGGCACATATAAGAGTCAGATGCCATTCTTACCAAAACCTAAACCAATATTTATTAATAAAAATACGCCAAGTATAGAAATATTTGGCAAATCAATCAATATATTTGATAATCAATATCAAACTACAAAAAAGAAAAAAAAGTAAAACTGTAAATAACAATGTATGTTAATTGGACACAAAATCAGAATTTTATACATAACAGTTATTCATTATTGGAATTCCTCTAAAAGATAGTTTCCTTTATTTTACACAGGATTTTTAGTCACCTTAAAGAAAACCCTAAAACTCCCATTAAATCCCATTATACTGCCGTTATTGGCGTTTTTAGCCATCTTTAACCATATTTGAACCACTACTCACACACATGAGGTTCAATATAACATACATTATACTGCATAATTCCTTCATAAAATAACACATTTTTGAAAAAAAACATGGCAAAAAATTATTAGTGGAAGTACACAACCCCTTCTAATTAGAAAATGGCAAAAATTTGTTATGTATAAGTTTAGTGAATGAGAAAGAAATTTAACCCAAAAACAACATATAATTAATATGATCAAAAGAATTATTTCCCTATTTAAAATGGGAAAAACAAAACCGACAAAAAGAAAATTAGAAATAACAGAGCTAGTTGATAGAAACCCTAAACGAAATGAAGTAGTAAAAAAAATAATAACTCAAAAAGAAGGAAAAGAACTCATTAATGATAGGGCAAAGCAACTCCTAAGATTTAGAAAAGCACCAAATATAGAAACTGCACAAAAAATAGCAGAAAGGGAAATAAGGGAAATTTATCGGTTTTGATAAAAACTGTCCTAAAATATGTGTAAAATTATAGTTTTTTGAGCAAGTTTTATGCTAAAAAAATAAAAAACAGAATTTTGAAATAATAAACACATTATGTATAAAAAGTAAACATAACTAATAATTAGTTAGTTTTTTATTAAAGAGAAATAATTAATTAATATGAACAACGTTTGTGCACTTGTTTTGGCGCATAATGAAGAAGCACACTTGCCAACATCATTAAAAATTTTAAACAAATTAAAAAGAGAAGGGACTATTAGTAAAGTAATTGTTGTTGATGACGGCAGCACAGACAATACTAAAAAAATTGCAGAAAAATTAGGCGCAATAGTAATATCACACAAAGAAAATCTTGGAAGAAGAGCTGGATTTATTAGTGGAGCTAAAGAAGCTCAAAAACAAGGCGCAGAAGTAATAATAAACATTGATGCAGATGCACAAAAAATAACTAGTGAAAGCATAAAAGAATTAATTGAGCCAATAATAAAACAAAATAAATTAATGAGTATTGGAAAAGGCTTTGAGAGTCACTGGACAGGAAAAACAACACTTGAAGATCTTTTTGAAAAATTAATGGGAAAACCACAAAAATCTAATCATATTTTAGTTAATAGGTTTGGAACAAAAAAAACTCACTATTTAGAAATAGGAGAAAAACATTCAATTTCTTTTAGAGCAATAAAACTAAGTGCACTTAATCCCTTATTTATGAACAATAAAAAATGGACTACTTTCTTTAATGCAAATTGGACAAATTTTGGATTTACTGATTTTATACAACAAAGATCAAATTCAAGAAAATGGGGTCTTGAAAAAACCCTTGACATACTAATACCAAAAAATAAAGTTGCAATTACAAGTGCAAAAGCATATTATGACAAATGCTTTAGAAGAAAAGGCCATGGCGAAATGTCACAACAACTTGCAAGACAAAGGGTTGAAAAAATAATTAAAAGTAGAAGAGAAAAAGCAAACAAACTTAAAAAATTAAGAGAAAAAGCCTTTGAAGCAAAAAGTAAACAAGAAGCAAAAAAATTTAGGAATCAAATAAAGAAAATTAGAAATAAAATTTAGGAGTTATGTAGATGAAGGAAGAGTCCTTATTTTTAATTTTAAAAAAATCATTTTTTTTATTAAAAAAAGAACCAAAATTATTTATTCCAAAAATAATAATTGCAATACTTTATGGATTAGCAATTATATTTGAGGGACAAATTCTTCTTAAATTAATAGAACTATATCCAATAAGTGTAAGCACTATTAATATTGCAAAATTATCAGAAACTTTTACATTAGCATTAATTTTATTCATTTTTAGCATTTTTATATATTTAATTGACACCATTACTACTGCAATTTACCCTTCATTAGTTAGCCAATTTCCAAGTAAAATTTCTTTTAAAAAAGCATATTTTGATTCAAAAAAAAGATTTAAGCCAGCAGTAATATCTTCAATAATTGTTTTGCTAATTACAATAATACTTATTTCAATAATAACAATACCAATAATTTTGTTAAGTTATGAATCAATAGTATTACAAATGACAATTTCACTAACAATTGGCTTTGTTATAGTGTTTTTGTTTTATTTATTATTTCCAACAATAATGCTTGAAAATAAAGGAATAATAAAATCAATAAAAAGTTCTATTCAAAGTAGTTTTGATAATAAGAAAAATATTTTTTCACTTTCTCTAATACCACTAATAATATCAATACTTAAGTTATGGCTTGCAATAAACTTTGATAATTTATTCGCAATAGTTCTATTTATTTTATTAGTATTCTTAACTGGAATTCTGCACACTTACTCTACAATAGCAACCCAAACAACTTATTTTTCAATAAAAAATAAAAAAATCTTTAAAAAATTATAAATTGATATTGGAAGCGCGGAGGTTATTAGGGGAATTAACTATTTATTTAGTGGAAGTGAATAATATTTAGTGGAATTTTTTAAAGTAATAGTGGAATTAATTTATTATTAGTGGAAGAAGGTGCTTGAATAGTGGAAGTTATAGTTATTAGTAAAATACTTTTAAAAAATAAAACAGTTTTAGAAGTGGAAATTAATTTATTAAAAAAATTAATGCCTTCTACCAAAGTTATGTAGAAAATCTTTTAGTTTACTTAACCTTGGATCAGGTTTATGAGTATTTGGTTTTTCTTTTTTAACACCATCATTTTTTTCTCTCAACTTTGCCCTAACTTCATTTCTTTGAGAAATTTTATGAACATTAACTCCGGCAGCAGATAAAGTCGCTTTTATTGTTCCTATTGAACCATCACTTAAACCATTTTTCTTTAATTGTGAATAAATTCTATCAAAAGTCCAACCACTTCTAAGTAAATGATAACTTGCATAAGCCCAACTATTATGTAAACCATGATAGCACATAACAAGAGCTTTTTCATTAAACGGCATAGTTCTAACATTTCTAAAAAAAGTTTCAAAAGGACCTATATTTGCTGGTTCTTTTGGCAAAGGAATAAAAGTAATTCCTTCTTTTGCAAGTCTACTCTCAACATATTGTTTTCTTGCAGAGTAGCCTCTTTCAAGATCAATTCCTAAAAATATCATAAAAACTTTTTTTACATTTCTTGATTTTAGATCAGAAATAAACTCTTCAACTGCACCATCACTTATATCTTGCCCACCAAGGCCAACAAGTTTTCTACCAGTAACCAAAACGTTAGATCCTTCTATCTCCTTAATACCAGACATAAAGAAATAATACTAAGTTCAAAATAAAAAGGTGATTATTAAAAAAATAATTCCCTCTCTCCGTGTATGAATGTTATACAGTAATTCATTCTAACAGTTCTCTTATTCTTTTGTCTTTTGAGAGTTTTAGTATTGCTTGTTTAAATAATTTGCTTGTTTCAGTTGGAGTTTTTCCAATGGCAACTGCACATTCACTTATTGAGAGTGGGCGTTCGTCTAAAAATCCAAAACGCATTTCTATAATGTTTTTTTCTAGTGATGAAAGCATTGTGAGTGATTCTAAAACTGTTCCCCTTTTTTCAATGGCAAGTGCTTCAGTTAGTGGAGAACTTTCAACTTTAATATGATACTCATTATCAGAAAATACGACTGTGTCTCTACCACGCATAAGTTCTGCTATTTCCATTTTTCTTGTTAAAAAGAATTGAGCAATACCATCAGCGCGTTTCTTTTGGTATTCTGGATCTGCATGAAGTTTTATCATCATGCGCCTATGTGCTTTTCTAAACTTTGGATCTTTCCACATTTCAATAAAACGTTCTTGTCCTCTAAGTTTTAGCATTTTTGCATATTCAAGATCAATACTTATCTTTCTTCGAACTCCCGCACTTACTTTTCTCCTATATTCTGATTGTTTATGGAGTTCTTGCATTCTCTTTTTATGCGCTCTTTTTGTTTTAGGATCAGTTCGTAATTTCTCAAGTTGAGTTTTGCCTTGCTTGGCAAGTTTTTCTGCAAGTTTTGGATCATTTCTAACTCTTGTTGCAACAGCTTGTCCAAGCGCTTTTGCTCTCAAATCTCTCTCTTTAATAAATTCTGGCACTGTATGTAGTTGTTTCATTCTTTTTCTTGCGCTTTTAGTCATTTTGGTTCTAAAAGATTCATTTTGCCAAAGACTTGCTGTGTGAAGAGAAGCACGTGCACTAACTCTTTTTGCAAAATCAGGTTGAGTGTGTAGTTGTTTCATTACTTTACTTGAACTTTGTCGCATTGCTAGTGTTTTATTATTTTTTGTAAGTCTTTTTTTATTTTTTGTATCCCACTTCTTCATTTTACCAAGATGGTTTGTAACTTCTTTATTTGAAGCACCCTTAAGGTGATCTATTTTATATATTCCAAAACGAGGAAAGAGCATTCTTTGTAATTTTTCTCTATCAATGCTTGGTAGTTTTGAATGAAAATGGTCAACAATTCTTTGAATTGATGTTCCTTGAGAAATCATTTGCGCTGCCAAAAAACGAGATTGCAAAGATATTGGTCTAGGATTTCTTCGTTTCATACAGTATTTTATGAATCTATTGGCATTTATTCTTTACTCATAAAAATATATTAATTATAATTTAAACTCATTTGAAAAATTCATCAATTTCAATAGTAGGGTTATTAGTTTTTACAAATTCAAAATCCTTTGGAAAGAAGTTTCTATATTTTGGTTCTAAGAATCGCATGTCAAGAAATACACAAACACCTTTGTCAGTTTCTGTTCTAATAACTCTTCCTGCCGCTTGTATTGATCTACTTATTGCTGGTGCGTTATATGCATAATCCCAACCCTTTTTAAATTTCTCATCATAAAACGAAATTAGTTGTTTTGTTATTGGACTAACCTTTGCAAAAGGAACGCCAACTATTATTGCACAAAGCAAGTGATCGCCCGGAAAATCTATTCCTTCAGCAATTGTTCCACCACTTACTGCGAGTAAAATAGCACCAAAACCACTTCCAGAAGAACGAAAATTATGTAGCATTTGTTCTTTTTGTTGCATTGTTTGATCTCTTTCTTGAACAAAAACTTTTCTTGCAACTTTTATTTTTGGTGCAATTATTGAAAGTATTTCAAATGAAGGGAAAAAAACTATTACATTTCCTGGAACTTTCATAACACTAGAATTTATTATGCCAGCAATCTCTTCATATTGTTCATTATTTCTTTGAGTATATTTAGTAGTCGTTCTTGTTACAAATAAATTAAGTCGATTTTTTTTATCAAATGGAGAAACATATTCTTTTAGAATCGCATTTTCTATTCCTAAAATATCCTTATACATATTAAGTGGAAGTAAAGTTCCAGACATTAATACTGCACAATGAGCTTTACTAATTATTTTTGAAGAAAATGAACTAACATCAATAGGAAATATTGTAAAAGTTAAAGAATTTTTTCTTTCAATTAAATATAAAACATTTTGAAAATCATGCAAAAATATTTCAAAAAATTCAACTATTTGCATAATTGTTGATTTTTCTCTTTTAACTTTAAGCATATATTTTAGACCAGCATCTTGTAGTTTTTCTAAATTTTCTTTTGCTATTTCATTTAACATTTGAGCTTGTTTTTTTTCTATTTTTACCATATTTTCTTCTAGAAATAAACTTTTTCCTAAAGAAAGAATTTCTTTCCCAATATCTTTTAATATAAATTCAACTTCACTATTTGCAACTATTCTTGCTTCCTTAATAGCAGCTTCTACATCACTAATACCAACATTAACTGAATATAAATCCCTAATTCTATCAGGCAAATTATGTGCCTCATCAATAATTAAAATTATATCAGAAAGTTCTATTTTTGATTGCTCAAAAATATTATTTCTTATTAAATCATCAAAAATATGAGAATAATCACAAATAATAACATCAGCATCTTTTATTTGTTCTATTAATATTTCATAAGGGCAGAGTTCATTTATTTCACAAATTTCTTTCATCCTTGTAGCACTTAAATTAAATGTCCCAACAACATTACTTTTCTTTTTTTTGGCATTTATTTTTTGTTTTATGGTTTTGCCCTTAACATTAATGTAGTGCTTGCATTTTCCCTCTTTTTTTCTCTTACTACACGCATCATAAAATCCAGTAGTAACATTACTAACAAATGGGTCAAGACACAAATTTCTTTTACCAACTAAATCAACTGCTTTTATGCCCAAATTAAATTTTTCATTCATCAAATTTATTGTTTCAAGAACTATTTGATGTTGAGATATTTTTGGAGTTAAAAAAAATACTTTTTTCTTATTTTCAAGAGCAAAAGAAATTGCAGGGGACAAAGAGGAAACGGTTTTTCCAAGACCTGTTGGAGCATGTGCTAAAAATATTTTTTTATCATTTATACTTTGAGCAATATCGCGAATCAATTTTTGTTGTTCTATGCGAACAACTTCATAGGGAAAAAATATCTTCATAAATACAAGAAGGTGAGTAATAATATAAATCTAATTTTGGTTTCGTGCCACTAGAAATTTAAAAACTTATAAAAAATAAAAAGAAATGTCCTAGAAATTGTGTTAAATTTCTATTTCATTATTTACAATTGGCAAAATTGAATCAACAAATTTCTCACCATTTTCTTTCATTTTTTTAATTTCTTCTTTTGAAAGCCATTTTATTTGTTCAACCTCACTTTCTTGTATTTTAAGATTTTTAATATCAATATCAGCCACTAACTTAAAATATTGAGTAAAATAATTATTTTTTCTTTCTGGACCAATCCTAGTTAATTTTTTTCCTTTTAAAAATTTATAACTACTCAAACCAAGCTCTTCTTTTGCTTCTTTATAAATATTTTCTTCATATGTTTCTCCTTTGGCAATTGTTCCAGCAACTGCGGGGCCCCAAGCACCAGGATTATTTTTCTTATTAAAACTTCTTTGTGCAAGTAGTATTTCGCCTTTTGAATTAGTTACCCACAAAGCACTTACCCTATAAATGTCTTCTCTATTTAAAGTGCCTCTTTCTTTAAGACCGATTTGTTCATCTTTTTCATTTACAATAATTATTTTTTCTTTCATAAAAATCACTTAGTTTTTTTCTAAAATCTCTTTAATTTTTTTAAAAACTATTTTATTTTCTTTTCCACTTTTTCTAAAATCATGCCCCACTTTAAGTAAGAAAAATTCTTTTGGCCCAGTAGTATTTATGAAAATTTTCCTTACAATGCTTGGTTTTACTACATCATCAAATTCTCCAGCAATAAAATAAATTGGAACTTTAGAATTTTTAACTAATTTTAAAACATCATATTTCTTTGAATCTTTTAAAAATGATTTTGAAACATTAAATTCAAAAAATTTATTTTTTTCAAAAGGATCATCTCTTTTTGATATCCTAAATTCTTTATCTTTCCATTTATCTAAAACTTCAAATGGTGGTTGTATTGCAATAACTAAATCAATATCACTAAATTTTTGAGAATAAATTATTGAAATTGTCGCACCTCTACTGTGGCCAATTAGAATTATTTTTTTAACATTAGAATATTTTTCTTTTACATATTTTATTACTGATGAAATGTCATTTAAGTAATTTGTAAAATTATAATCTTTAATAGTTCCACTACTTCCCCAAGTTCCAGTAGGATCAAATGCAACTGTTAGAAAACCTTTTTTTGATAATTCTTTTCCAAAATAATTAAAACTAAAATAATCCTTACTATCAAGAAAACCTGGGCAAAAAATTATCATTTCCTTAGTCTCTTTTTTTGGCTTGTTAATATTAGCACTAATAAAACCAATATTAGATTTAATTTTCACCCGCATTATCATTAACTATTTTTTTATTTAATAAAAGTAACTAATTGTTATGTATAAATAATTATTATACACATAATTAAATATAACTAAAAATATATTAAAATAATGAAAAAAATATTTTTAGTAATTTTAGTGATTTTAATATTACTTATTTTTGGATGCACAGAAAACAATAATCAAATTAATGATGGCCAAAATGATAGTGCAAATAATACAAATCAAACAACTAACAATTCTTCATTAAATAATTCTAACGAAATTACCACCCCTCTAGAACAAAGAAGTGCTAGTTTTAGTTGTATTACAAAGGATTCCTTAGGAAATATCTGGCACTGTGTTCAAATATACCAAGATACTCCAAAGCAAACAAGCGATTGGTGGCAAGAAAAATGTGATATTAGAGCAGCAAATAGATCTTTAAGTAATTCTCCTTGTGAAGTTAAAGATTATGTTTGCATGACTCATAATAACTGGACAGCTGAATTTTACTATAACACAAATTATGCAGAAGTTGATGATAACATAAAAAATAAATGCGAAAAA
>CAZOVD010000003.1:0-62379 GCA_964583285.1 uncultured archaeon | reverse complement strand
ATTTCAATCCAATTAATTGAAATAAAAATCCATGCAAACGTGTTTATGTCAAAATGATTTAAATTAATTACATATCTTTTTTTTACAAATAATTTTTCTTCTTGTAATTTTTTTAAAACATAATTTATTGTTTGTGGATTCATTTTTAGTCTATCTTCTATTTTTGTTTTGTTGTATAGCCCATGCACATAAACTTCTTTTAGTATTTTTTTTCTAAGCTCTATTTTTTCTAACATATATATTTACGACATTTGTCGCTTAAAAACTTTTCATTAGTAAGTTGTGAAAAACAATAAAAAAACATTCATTTCTGTTATATTATGCATTTTTTTATATAAATGCACAATAATTTAATAGTTTTTTTATGTTTTTAAATATTATATTTAATTAATCTTATTGTACATAATAATATCAGTTGGGGGTTGTATTAAGATTATGGAACAAACAATTTTCTTAAAAGGTGTTGCACTATTTTCAGCATTAACAAGCATACAACAATGGTTGTTTTATAACATAACCATTTTTGATATGATGTTTTTAGTATTAATTGTTGCATTCTTAATAACTCTTGAAAGAGACTATTTAAGTTATACTCAAAAACATCAAAGAGAGGGTGATAACTCAGTTTGTGAACCAAACCAATCTAGCAAGTCTCCTTTTTTTTTGAAAACCCAAATAAGTTTTATTTATCCTATTAATTTAAATTATTTCAAGTATTTAGTTACATAGATATTAATGGGATTTTTGTTTTTAGATATTGAATCACTAATGCATGAAAAGAATCCAAAAACTGGCCTTAATCCACATTTTAGCGAAAGTAAGGTTTTAGTTATTGCATATTCTTATTATAATTTAAATAAAGCTCCATCTGCATCTCAAATTAAAGAACCAGTTTTTTTATATGAATGGAGTATTGGTGGTGAAAAAAAATTACTTGAAAAATTTTATTTATTTTTAAAAGAAGTTGCAAAAAATGATTCTTTTTTAAAATTAGTTGGTTTTAACCACTTAGCGTACGATTTACCATTTTTGTTTTCAAGAATGAAAGAAAATAAAATTGCAAGCGACCAAGAACTTTTTGATTTACTTTTTACTGACCCTCGCCACATAGATCTTTCTCAATTAGCAATGGCTATAAGTGAGGATACTAAGCGTGATGAAGATTTTAGATGTATTTCTCAAAAAAGAATTAATACATACTTTGATATTCCAGTAAAACAGGACACCGGCGCAGATGTTTCAAAATATTATTATGAAAAAAGATTTGATTTAATAGAAAGATATTGTAAGGAAGAATTTACTTTTGAACTTTTATACAATTCAATTCTTGATTATTTCATTTATGTTAAATAATTTTTTAAAAATTGTAAAATATTTATGTCCTAATTTTTGTGATTTTTTAAATGAAGTTTTAATATAAATATACATAAAAAATTCAATTATTCACTAAGTAACCATACAAAATATGTATTTTTTTATAATAAAGTTTTTAAATAAAAAAAACATTACTCTAGCATGCAACCTCAACACAAAAGTGATAATATGTCTTTTGAAGAAAAAATAAATGAATTATGCAAAAGCCTAGATTGTTCAGGCAAACAATTAAACGACGATTTAAGGGCCTTTGAGAAGAAAATTTCTTTTTCAAATTCATTGACTGAGTAAAAATAAAAACTCTTACTTTTTTTAATCCTTTTAACTTATTATATTTATGAATTTTGTTATCACTGGAACTCCAGGGTGTGGAAAAACCACAATTGCCAATTTACTTGCAAAAAAGTTAAAATTAAAAGTAATAAATGAAAAAGATTTTGCTTTAAAAAATTCAATTGGTTTTTTTAATGAAGAAAATGAACTTGAAATACCAACTAATGAATTTGAAAAAAAAGCCAATTTATACTTATCAAAAAATAAAGGAGTTATACTTGAAGGACATACTCTTTGCGAAATGAAATTAAAAGTAGATAAAGTGATATTAATTACAATAGATCCAGAAGATTTAGAAATGCGTCTTATTCAAAGAAATTATTCAGATTTAAAAATAATGGATAATGTTTTTTGTGAGGGAATAGAGTATTGTAAAAAAAAAGTTAGTAAAAATTATGCCAATTCCAAAATAATTGAGATTAAGTCAAAACCAAGTACTAAAGATACATTTTTTGAACTAATGCAAAAGCTTGCAAGTTCATTATAAAGAATAATTTAAAAGCTATTTTGTAAACTATATTTGTATGTTTAACAAGAAGTTTATGCTAGTTTTGTCATTAATCTTAATATTTTCATCAGTTTCACTAGCTTTTGAAAATACATTACAAAACTATGGCTTTAATGGCATAGAAATAATTGGGCCAGATCAAAAAATATGTCAAACATTTACTATTCCAAAGTCAATAGAACAAGGACATGGAATTTTATCAATAAGATCAGAATTTATTGGAGAAGTTGGAGACAACACCTATGTAACAATTTCATTTAATGAAGGTAAAGAAAATCTAATTTGGACTGAAAATTTTATTTGTGTTAATAATTGTGTTGCAAGGGTTTTTACGCCAATTTTGTCTGAAGATATATTAACAACGATTTGTTTAAATTCTGGCGGAAAAACATCTTATTCCAAAATATTTGCAAATTCTTCTATTGGTACTTATAACTCACCAGTTCTTGAAATAGAACATAATTCTCCAGGACAAATAGTTCTTGGAGAAAGAGCAAGAATGCAAATAAAAATAAAAAATTCTGGTAATTTACCAGCTGATGTTTTTGTTCAATTTTTGGCTGAAGACTTAAGAAGTTTTCTTAAGATTACAAGTTTTGATATAGTTGAGGGTGATGCGTCAGCAAGAGTAACAATAAATCCAAACGAAGAAAAAGAATTTTTTTATTATATAAAACCAACACAAAGTTCATCATATAACTTGCCGTCTGCAGTTCTTTCTTTTACAAATATATTTAATGAAAATCAAAAAATTGCAAGTTCACACCCCCCATTAATAGTTCTTGATCAAGAACAAATAAATTTAATTTTAATAAGTGAAAAACTATCTGATGATAAATTTAGTTTTAAACTATTGATTAAAAATAATTGGAATTCAAATTTTGTTGGAAATTTAGAATTAGCCCCCTTTGATTTAATTGATGATTATAATTCAGTTTTATTACTCAGACCATTTGAAGAAAAAGAAATTTTACTTCAAACAAAAAATCTTAATGCTGGAAAATATTCTATTCTTGCAACAATAGATTCTAACAATAAATTTTTTGCTTCAGAATCGCTAGAGTTTTTAATTGATAAAAAAGATTATTCGTTTGAAATTTTGTTTTCAACAATAGCAATACTAATTGCTGCTGTAATTTTTGCTTGGATTTATTTCCAAAAAAACTAATTTAATTTCTTAATAAGCATTATTCTTCTAAAAATTGTTCATATTTGTTTGAATTAAATCTATATAAAAATCTTTTAATTTTGTTTGATTTAAAATCATAATTTTTTATTATTTCAACTTTTTTCCCAAAATATTTTTCAAATTCGCATTTTTGTGCGGCATCAAGCAAAATAAATTCATTGTTAAACTCACTAATTACAAAAGCATGTGTTTTAAGATTATCAAGTTCTGCAATAATAACTTCTGCATTATCATCACCAAGAGCTTTTGCACAAGCACAAACAAATACGGCCAAATCCTCATCGTCAACTACTTTAACATCCATTATTTCTTTTGCAGTAAGCCAATAATTTATTCCAAAATTAACTTCGCTGAATTCAATTTCATCAAGTATAAATTGGTAAACATTTTTTAAAACTTTTAAATAATCTGTTTCAAATTTATAAAATTCTGGTTTAAATTCATTAACAATATTTAAAATAGTTAAATCAGTACCATCAACAAGAGATTTTATTTCCCCAATTGTTCTTTGTTCACGTTCATTAATCAAATCAGCATATTTTGCAAGCAAAAATTTTGCAAGTTTATTCTCTTTTTCAATCATATTCTCTATACATAACTTGCCCAGAAAAGCTTAAAAATTGCCTTTTTTTGAGTTATTAGTCAAATTTACTCATCTATTATGATTTTTTTATTGAGGACTTTCTCACTAAATTCCTGAATTTTTTTTGTTTCATCATTAATTTTTAGATTAATATTGTTAATTTGTGTTTTTAAAAACTCTATTTCTTGATTTTTTTCCTTAATTTTTAAGTCAATTTGGACTAAAATTTGTTCATTTTTATTAATAATTTTAGACGTTTCATTTTTACTTATTTTAGATTCAATTTCATTAATCTCTTTTTGAATCTCATTAACTTTCCAAAAAATTTTTCCAAAATAATCAAAATTTATTAGCTCCATTAATGCATCAATTCGTTTTTCTTTTTCTTTATCTTTTAATTCTATTTTTTCATCTTCAATTGCTTTTAATACTTCATTTAAAATTTCTTTTATTTTTTTTCCATTAATATCTTTTTTTAATGCAACAATTGGGTTAACTAAAAAAGAGTCAAGTAAATCTTTATCCTCACTACTAATTCTCCAGCGCCCGCTTTCAATTAATTGAGAAAATCTTTGTAAGGGTTTGTCTACTGTAGAAATCATAGAACTTAATTCAACTTTTAATGATTGTTTTTCATTTAAAAGATCGCTTTTTCTATTATTTAATGATTCAATTTCCTTAGCCCCCGCGCTATTTTTCAAATCATTAATTTCATTTTTTTTACTAAGAAGTTCTTTATTAAACTTAATTAAATCATTTTCAATCATTTTTATTTCTTCTTCTTTTTGGGCAATCATTTTTTTATTATTTTGTATTTCTAAAATATTTTTTTTAGCTTTTTCAAAAAAGAAAATATTGTGCTCTTTATCAAAAAGATTATTTATTTCTTGCAACTTATTTAACATTTCTTGCAGGTTATTTCCAAGTAACTTCATTTCATCTTTTAAATAAATACTAGTATATGCAATACTTTTTCTATAAATATTAATTTCATTAAACAAAAAAATAAAACTTTCTTTTGAATATGAATAAATATTTTCAAGTTCATTTTTTTCTAAATTTGGATTAATTTTAACCAACATTTTTTCAAGTTGTTTTTCCATTTGATTTTTTGAAGTATTTGCGGCCTTATTTAGTCTTTCGTTATTCTTTTCTTCTAATTCCTTTTCCTTTATATCTTTTAATAACGATTTACTTTTTTCATATAAATATTTTAATTCAGAAATATTTTTTGCCACAGTCATTTCAAGTTCTTTTCTTTTAACAGTTAAATTATTTTCTAAAATGCTTGGGAGTAAATCAATAGTTGTTGTAATTACTGGCCTTTCTTGCCTTTTAAAAAATTGACTAAATAAACCCATATTATTATTTTATGTAAAAACATTAATTAAATAATGCTAACATCAATCTTATATGCCAAATAAAAAATTACCAAAAAAACTTGTTAAAAAACTTGTTAATTTATCAAATAATCCTGGAAAAAAACCAGGCAACCCAATAACTAGTTCAAAAGAAGCAGTTCCAAGATTAACTAATATAAAACACTTATTTTCTCGTTTAAATATTGTTGATTGGAGAAAACATTTAGTTACAAACAATCGTGATATTAATAGTCGTGGAAGCGCGGTTAGGGAATTTAATGTTTCTCGTCAATTTCCAAAAGTTAAAAAAGTAGTAATAAAAAAAGTTGATTTTGGAGAGACATCAAAAAGCGCTATTTTAAAATTACAAAAATTTTATGATTTTATTTTAGCCGAAAAACCAAAAAATTTTGTTTTAAAAAAACCATTTTTTTATATTTTAAATGAAGATTTTATTGCAATGTCAAAAGTTGACTTTTTAACAATCTCAGAAATGTTTAGGGATGGTTATAAATTAGCAAGAAACCCAAGTAGTTATTCATTTAAACCAGCGACTAACTTAGCAAGTGAAAAATATTTAAAATTAAAAAACAAGTACAAATTTTCTGATGCTGAATTCATTTTAGCAGTTAGTGAATTACAAAAATTAATACAAAAAGAAGCTGGGCGCCACTCAAGAAGAATAAATAATTTTGGTAATTTTTTTATAGCTGGTTACAAAAATAAAAAATTTATTTTTTTACAAAAAGCTGATTCTATTTGATTTAACCCCGGCAAAATACCTAGCTTTTGCTTTATAATAACTTTATTTTTAAATTAATTATGGAAAAAAACCTTTCAGTAAGAAATGAAGAAAAATTCTTTAAAGATATAGAATTGTTTGCTAGCGAAATAAAAAAAAGAGATAATTTTGTAGTAGTGTTTCATCACGATGCTGATGGAGTAACAAGCGGCGCAATAGCAATAACTGCCCTAAGAAGAAAAAATAAAAAATTAAAATATTTGTGCTTAAAACAACTTTACAAAGAAAATATTGAAGAAATAAAAAGAATGGGTTCTAATTATTTATTTGTTGATTTTGGGAGCGGACAACTTGATTATTTAAAAGAAGACTTAGGGGAAGATAATGTTTTTGTAATAGATCATCATCAACCATTAAAAATTGATGGTAAAATAGTTGGACTAAAGTGGCACATAAATCCATTATTATATGGTGTTGATGGTGGAACAGAAATTAGTGGTGCAGGTACTACATTTTTCTTTGCATTAACACTTGATAAAAAAAATAGTGACTTATCAATCCTAGCAATAATTGGTGCGCTTGGAGATATGCAAGATTATAGCGGTTCATTAATAGGAATGAATAAAAAAATAATAGAAATTGCAGAAAAAGAAAATTTGCTTTCAAAAAAAATTGATTTACGGCTATATGGCAGAATAAGTCGCCCACTTGTTTCATATTTAATGTTTTCTTCGTCTCCAATTTTGCCAAACCTAACTGCAAGTCAAGATAATTGTATTTCTTTTTTTAAAGAACTTGATATTCCTCTAAAAGATCATCATGACAACTATAGAAGTTATGAAGATTTAAGTGAAGAAGAAAAAAGAAAATTTTCTTCAGCATTAATAATGCACTTAAATGATTTCAATACTCCAGAGTGGAAAATAAAAGAACTAATTGGAGAAGTTTATACTCTTGAAAAAGAATATAAAAAATCACCTCTTCGTGATGCAAAAGAATTTGCAACGGTGCTTAACGCCTGCGGGCGTAACGCAAAAACAGATATTGCACTTGCAGTGTGTTTGGGTGATAGGGATCCATTTGGAGAATATGGCCGCGCACTTTCAATGCTTCAAATTCATAAAGAAAATTTGCGAGCAGGAATAGAATTTGTACAAAAAAACGGAATAGAAGAAAAAAAATCTTTTTATTTTTTTGATGCGCGCGGAGAAATAAATGAATCAATTGTTGGAGTAATTGCAGGAATGCTTTATGGTGGTGTTATAGCAGAAAACAAACCAATAATAGCACTTGCAGAAAATGAAGATGGTACAATAAAAATTTCTGGCAGGGCAACTTCTACTTTAGTAAAAAAAGGAATAAATTTAGGTGGTGTATTTAAAGAAATTTCAAAAGAAATTGAAGGTTGTGAGGGTGGTGGGCACAATGTTGCTGCTGGTCTTAAGCTTCCAAAAGAAAAAAAAGAAGAATTTTTGAATTTACTAGAAGAAAAATTACTTTTGCAATTGAATGGAAATTAGTTGATAATTTTATTTAGAATAATTCTAAGATTTTTTAGTTTATAAAAGTATATAAACTATAATTACTTATTATTAGCAGTCGTTTTCAAAGGTGTTTTATTGAAAAAAATTTGGTTAGTGCTGGCAATATTCTTATTGTTTTTTTCAAGTATTAACAAAATATAGTTAATCTTCCCAACTAGATTTTATTTCATCTTCAATTTTCTTACTATCTTTATTATTTTTTTTAGAATAAATTGCAATCACTATTAAAATAATTAAAATTAAAATTATTGGAACTATTCCAATTATATTAAAGTTATTATCTTGTTTTTCATTTAAGCTAAACATACTTAAAATATAATTATTATTATCAATATTTTCCTTTGCATTTTTTAATAAAACTGCATCAAAATTATTTTCAACACTTTCATTAAACTTAGTTATTGCTTGTTTTTTAATGTCAGAATAAGCACTTAGAAGTTCATTATGAATATTAATTATCTCAAATTCTTTTTCTAAAAATTCATTTTCTTTATTAGAATTTAGACTAAGTTCTAATTTATCAAGCCTGCTAATTGTTATTGGTGGAATAAATCTAATTTCAACAAGTTTTTCAGAATCAATCGACAATTCTTTTCTTAATAAATAAATTAAATTCTTAGCATCATTAATTTTATTTTTTAATTCATTTATTTTACTGATTTTGTTTATTTCATTATTTTCACTACTTTTTAAAAAGTTTTCATAATCAATTTTTATTTTTAAAAAGTTTGATTTTAATTCGCTCAAACTATTTTTGGAATTTAATAAATTATATATTTTGTTTTTTATTTCATCTGCAATAAAATTTTGATTTGGATCAATTTCGCTAAGTTTTTCTAAAAAAGTATTAAGTTCGCCTTTTATTTTTGAATCAATATCAAAATTTAAATCATTTAATAAAATTAAAGAAGAAAGCATTTTTTTTTCATCACTAGAGTTTAAATTTTCTTTTGCAACACCTAACACATTTTGTAATTTATCAAAATCACTTAACAAATTTAGTTCTTTTAATTCTAATAAAATATTTTCGTAAATAGATATTTTTTCAATTAATTCATTTTTTACTAAAAGTATTTGATTTTCTTTTGCCTTTAAAATGTTATCTTGTTCTATTTCTTTATTTGCCTGATTTATTAACTTTTGAGCTGTTTTAAGCCATTCTTCTGAAAATTTGTAGGTTAAATGTTTTTCTATTTCTTTAGACAAAAAATTATTTATTTCAAATAAATTATTTTTCAAATTTAAAAGTTGATTAGAGTAATATTCTTTAGAATTATTTATTTGAGCAACCATAACAAATGTTTTCTGTTCATTTTCAATAAATTCAATATTTTTTAGTAATATTTGGTCATTTATTATAGTAATTTGTTTATTTGTAAACTTTTCGTCATAAATATTTATTTTTTTTACATAAAAATCATTTTTAAAATCAATTAAAATATTTGAATTGAGCTTTTTTCCAATATTATTTTTTAATTTTAGTTCATATTCTATTGTTTGATTTTCAAGATCAATGTTAGTTATATCTTTAATATTTTTTTCCAGAGTTATTAAATCATTAATATAAAAATATAATATTATTTCCGAGTTTTTTGAAACATCATCTAAAACAAAATTTATTTTATTGTTTTCTATTACATAACTTATTTCTTTTTTATTTAATGTTATTATTAATTTAGTGTGTTTTTGCGATTCTACTGAAAATAAAGATTTTGAAAAAATCTCATCATTTTTTATATTAATTCTTTTTTCTATTAAACTTTCTTTATTTGTTGCAAGAATTATTTTTTCAATAATCTCATATTCTATTTTATTTTTATAACTGGCAATTATTTTACTTGTTCCAAAAGGTATTTTACTTAATATAATAACGCTTTGATTTTCACCAGTTAAATAATCTTTTACAAAATCAACATTTTGTATAGATATTTTAAAAGGAACTTTAAACGAAACTTCTTTACTAATTTCTTTAAATGGATTATGTATTTCTATAGTTATTTCTGAATTAAAATCAGTGTTTGCTACAATTAAATTTTTACTATGATTTATGAATTTTATATTATTTATTATTGTTTCTATTTTTTCTTTATCTAAATAAGTAATAGTTTTTTGATTAAACATAATTAGTCGTTCATTTAACTCTTCAATTATATTAATTATTTTAATATAATCAAATTTGTTATCTTGGCGATAATTATTATAAAAATTTATTTCTTTTTCAATTTCGTTAATTTGGGGTTTTTGACTTTTTTTAGAATATTGTTCAACTAAAATTAATTCGTTTTTTAAATTATTTAATATTTTATAATTATTTTCTATTTCTATGATGTTTTTATTAGAATATATTTCATTTTCTACTTGCATTTTTATCTTTTCACACGCTTCTTTAAAATAAAATATGTTTTCGTTGGTAACAGTTTCTTTTTTTAATTGTTCATATATTTTTTTTAATTCATTAAAATTAGATTGTAAAAAAACTTCATCTAAAAAAGAAAAACACTCTTTAGTTATATCTATTTGTTTTGCTTTTAATAATTCAAAGTTATTTTTTCCTTCAAAATATTCTTTTTCTTTTTGAATAGTCTTTTTGCAAAATTCCGGCTTTAAGTCAGCACTATTTAACGTTTGTTTAGCATAAAATATTAAATCAGAATAGATTTTTTCTAGTTCACTAGAATCATTTTTTATTTTCAAAATGTCGCTAGCTTTTTTATCACAAGCATTAGTTATAAGTGTATTATTTTCAAATTTTTTTTCAAGGTAATGTTTAGTTAATATTAAAAAATTGTTATTAATCTCTTTTAAATTACTTATTTCTTTACCAATGGTTAATCTGTTTTCAAATTTATCCTTTCTTAATAAAATCAATCTGTTTTCATTTTCTAAAAAAAGTTTTTCAATATCAGTATTTGAAATTATTTTTTCACTAACTAAATTAGTTCTAATATATTCAATATTTTCATTATCTTTTGATGAATTTCTTAAATTTTTTGTAGTATTATATTCATTTTCAACATTTTCCCAAAGTTGAATTTTTCTAGTTGAAAGTTGTTTAAAGTTTTCATTATAATTATTTATTAATAAAGAAAACTGCTCTAACGCAGAATGCTTCTCACCAGTTAAATCAGAATAAAGTATCATTAACTGATTTGTTGGTAGTTGGCTTAATGCAGTAATGCTTTGTTTTTTATAAATTAAATCTTCAAAATAAGTAAACAGATTATTTATTGGTGTTGATAAAAAGTAAAAGTCTATTTTTACATTATTAAGTTCTAGTTCATCAAGAAGTTTATTTGAAGTTATGTTTAGTGCTTGCATATAAAAAGAATCTTTTTCAATTAAATTACTTGGTAAATCTGAATTTGAGTTTTTAAAGTTTTCAACTTTTTTTGTGAAAAATGAAATATATGAATTACTTTTTGTAGATCCGCTTTCAAGTTCGGTTAAAATCTGTTTAAAATAAATATAATCATCATATATTTTTTCTTCTGGTATTAATTTGATATCTTCACTATCTAAAAATTTATATTCTTTTAATATGATTTCAAAACTTTTTTTCATATATTTGTCCATTTCATTAAAAGCTTCTTTAATATAGAACCTTGTTTGGTTTACTTGCCCAGGTATTGTTGAAGCATTTTTTGTTAAACATTGTTTTGATATGTTCTCAATTTCTTTAATTGATTTATTATAATAAAACCAGCTTCTTGCAACACTATTTTTTAAGTGATATAAATCATTTTCAGTAGGTATTTCAAAGTTTGTTTTAAATAATGTATTAAGTCTTGCATAACAACTATTTGTAGTTTCACAGTATGGTATATAATCAAAACTTTTGCTGGTTAGAGAATAACAAGTATTCACTTCATCCCTAGTCATTTCAGTACAACCAAAGAAAAATAAAAAAATAACTACTAATAATGCAATTGTAATTTTCATTATTTAATTTTTTTTTGAGAGTTTAAAAAATTAATTAACTTTTCGTCATTTGTCAACACAATTTAGTATTGCTTCTTGTGAATTAGGCAATATTGAATATAAGCATTGATTTTCTTTAGTTAGTAATTGGTTTGTTAAAATACAGTTTTTACAAACTGCAGATTCTTGCGTTATTAATGGTTCTATATAATAATGCCCAATTAAAATTCCAATAATAACTCCAATAATTAGGATAATTGCAAACATTCTTATTTTAGAAAATTTCTTAGTTAAATTTCCAAGTTTAGATTTTTTTGGAGTTATTAAATCATCAAGTTCCTCATTTGGGTTTGCTAGTGACATAATTAGAGAATGTTTTTGAAATATAAAAATCTTTTCAATAAACAAAATTATGTTTAATTGGGTGTTTTTTAATATTTATTTGAATATTTGCGTTGTTTTAGCAAGATTCTCTTTTCAAGTTTTACTACTTCCAAAAATCAACAATAATATTAATTATACATAACCTATTTTTTTATTATTAATTTTTTTTTATTTTTAAGAAATATTTATAAAGGTGTAATGCATTTATATTGTAGAAACAATTTAGGTGAAAATATGTACAAATATACAATAGCAAGACAATTAGCTTCAAAAAGAGTTATTACAAATAGGGGAGATGAAATCGGAAAACTTTCTGACATGGTTGTTAGCGAAGTTGGCGGCGACATTGAAACTTTAATAATTGAAGTTGATAGAAATTCAAAAGTTCTAAGTAAAGCAGGAAGAACAGATAAAATAATAGAAGTACCTTATTCAGCAGTAACTGCGGTAAGTGACGTTTTTATCATTGATGAAAGAGAACTAGTTGAAGAATTATCAGCAAAAAACTAAATTTCGATTATAAGTTTGCTCTTCTGTAGATTAATATCTTTTATTCTTTGATGGGTAGACTTTATTTTACTTTTAATTTCATCATCATTTACATTATTTTTTTGCATTAATTTTATTTTTTCTATAATTTCTTGCAATTCTTGATATTCTAAATATATTTTTTCTCCAACTTCTAAATATTCTTTCTCTTCAAGTTCACTCTTTTTTATTTGGGAATTATAATTTTCTGTCCTATTAACATTTTTCTTTATTTCCTTTTTTTCAATATGGTTAGTGTTAACTAAAATATTTTCATTTAATAAGCCAGTTATATTGTCACTTTTTCTTTCTGCATTTATTTCAATAGAATAAATAGTGTTTTCAAGAACATATGCGCCAGTCTCTTTGCTAGCGTATAACTTTTTTATTTCACTTAAAATTTCTTCACTCTTTTTTTTATCTATTGTGCTTGCATTAATTGTTTTGTTCCAATTATTTTTTTCAAATAAATAATTAATTATTCCTGGAGCAACATTAAGTATGTCAAAAATACTTCCAAAAATAGTTTTTTCATTTTCTTTTAATAAATAAAAAAATTCTTCAGTTTTAATTTCAAGAGGGTTTTTTCCGCGAGAACTAGGAAATTTATAAATTTCACCAGTTTTTATTTCCCTATCTTTCCATTTTTCTTTTTTCATTGCACGTATAATTTTAAATTCTTTATTACAAAGTATTACATTCCCTTTAGCAAATAACTCAAAAATTAAAATAACGCTTGGAAATTCCATTAAAACGATTCTATCAAAATCTTTTTGTGTAAGAGAAATAATTCTTTGATTAAAAATATATTTTTTGATAAATGAAGAAAATCCGCCAGGATTTTGTTTTGCAGATATGCTATTACTTGAAATAAAAATTGCTTTATTATTTACTAAAACATTTTTGTCCCCTTCTTTAGTATGTATTTTTAATTTTAATAAACCTTGGGGGGTAGTTTGAACTTTATTAATAAAGCCATTTAAAAGTACTTGGTTTTCTTCTATTAAATGGTGAAGAGCTAAGTTGCTTAATTCTAAATTCATATTAAGATTTAATAAAATAGGTTATAAAAAGAGTTTGGGGGGAGTTTTATCACACTAGTTAACTTTTTTAATGGGTTTTATAGAAAATATTATTATGATTAGTAAAGAGGAAACAAATTTAGAAATTAAAGAATTTTTAAAAAAATATTCGCCAGTAATTGATAAAGAAATGGAAAATTTTATTCCGCGAAAAGCTAGTAAAAAATGGGTAGAAAATGCTCTTGGAAAAACTATTTTTGAGCTTGATATTGAGGCATATAATGCTGGATGTAACACTCCAATTTGGGATTTACTTGATAGGGGTGGAAAAAGGTTTAGGCCAATTTTAACTTGTATTACTTGTGAAGCAGTTGGTGGAACTTGGAAAACTGGTTTAAAAGTAGCTCCAATAGTAGAACTTATTCATAATGGAACTTTGATGCAAGATGATGTTGAAGATGATTCAACTGCAAGAAGAGGAAAACCTTGTACTCATAAAATATTTGGTGTTGATACTGCAGTAAACACTGGCACAATAATGTACTTCTGGCCAGTAGTAAAAATAATGAATGATGATTTTAATCTTGGAAATGAAAAAAAATTAAAAATTTATGATCTTTTCGTAAAAGAAATGTTAAGAGTGTGTTCTGGACAAGTTTGGGATATTGCTTGGCATAATGGGGGATTTACTCCAAATGAAAAACAATATTTGAATATGTGCTTAAGTAAAACAGGAGTATTAACAAAATTTGCTTGTCAACTTGGAGCAATAGTTGGTGAAGCAAACGAAAAACAATATGATGCGCTTGGTAATTTTGGTCAAATTGTAGGTGTTGGTTTTCAAATACAAGATGATATATTAGAATTAACTGAAGATTCATTTAAAGCAGGTAAGGGAAGTATAGGCGGAGATATCCATGAAGGCAAGAGAACATTAATTGTTATTAGAACACTTGAAGTTGCAACGCCTACTGATAAGAAAAGATTAATAGAAATTCTTGATTCTCACACAGAAAAAGAAAGTGAAATAAAAGAAGCACTAAACATAATAAATAAATATGATGGAATAGATTATTCGCGCAAAAAGGCAGAAGAATTAGTTGAAAGCGCTTGGAAAGAAGTGGATGGTGTTTTGCCAGAGTCAAATGCCAAATTAATTTTAAAAAAATTTGCAGAATATTTAGTTGACAGGAAGATCTAATATGGTTGGAAAAAAATGGTGGGATACTGTTAAGAAAAAATTTTCTCCATTTAAAAAAAACATATTTAGTGTTCGTAACAAACATGGGAAAAAATCAAGAGTACAAGTTATGAGATTAAATGATCATTCTTTTTTTAAACAAAGATTTAATGTTTATCTTAGTTCTAAAAAAAAATTACTGTCCGCTTTTGGACTTAGCAAAGCTCAAATAGATAAAATTTGTGAAATAACGCCATTTGCAATGGCTGGCATGAAAGCATATCAAGGTCAAGTTGTTTCGCTTAATGCAGCTCTTGAAATAAAAGATTTTGTTAGAAGAAATAAAGAATTATTAATTGATATTCATGGAAAAGGTTTATCTAATAAAAAAAGTGATCCAAAATCAATAGATTTTGTAAGTTGGATTGAAAAAAGTATTGATGCAAGTTTGAAAAATCAAACTGGCCCAAAACACGATCTTGATTATAATCCAGGAATAGTTGAACGAGTAGATCACATTTTACTTCCAACTACACTTCATGGTTCAAAGCCAATTATTCTTAATAGAGTATTACTTATGATGCTTGGGGATCTTGAAAGTAGTTATGCAAAATTAGTTCTGGGAAAAAAATATGATGCTTTTGTAGAAAAAGATAAATTAGCATCAAAAAGTGCTTTTGGAGATGGTAGCGAATTAATAATTTAATTTTTTTATGTTTTAAAAAACTTTAAAATAACATTATTTTTATTTTATTAAAGGAGAATTGATATAAATGGAAGAAGTAGTGCTTGTAGATTTTAATGATAATGTGGTTGGAAAAGAAGAAAAAATGAGTGCACATAAAAACCCTAAGTTACATAGGGCAATTTCAGTATTAATTTTTAATAAAAATGGCGAAATGCTACTTCATAGGCGCGCTGATTCAAAATATCATTGCCCTGGTCTTTGGACAAATGCTTGTTGTACACACCCAAGAATGAACGAAACTTATTTAGATGCTGCAAAAAGAAGATTGCCTGAAGAAATGGGATTTTCATGTGAACTTACTCCATTTTATAAATTTACATATTATGCAGAATTTTTAAATGGTTTAGCAGAATATGAAATGGATCAAACATTTGTTGGAGTTTATGATGGTGAAATAAAACCAAACCCTAATGAAGTTAGCGAGTATAAATGGATTAATGTAGATGAATTAATGAAAGATATTTATTATGATCCAAAAAAATATACTGCGTGGTTTAAAATAATTATAACTCATCCCGGGTGGGAAATTGTTAAAGAAAAATTTTCTAAATAAAAAAATTATTTTTAAGAAGTGATATTATGCCAATTGTTAAGAAAAAAGTTAACTTAATGAAAAAAAAATTACCACTCGCAAAAAAGGGGGCAGTTGGTAAATTAGAACAATATGTTTTACAAAGGTTTGATGTAAATTATTTAGCTGATTTTAGAAGAGTATATAAAAGAAATCCAAAAGAAGCAATGCAATTATTAAAAAGTTGGGAAGAGTTTTAGGTGATTTTATAAATAAAAAAAATTTTGAAGGTTTTTACAAAAAAAATATTTTAGAAAGACAGAATTTACTTAAAAAAGAATTTAGTTTAACCGATGTTGAAGTTAGTTTACTAAATAAAGAAGGCTCTTTAAAACTAGAAACTGCTAATCAAATGATAGAAAATGTAGTGGGCAATTTTTCACTTCCTCTTGGTGTTGCAACCAATTTTAATATTAATGGAAAAGACTATATAGTTCCATTTGTTATAGAAGAAGCTAGTGTGGTTGCAGCTGCAAGCAACGCAGCAAAACTTTCAAGCGGATTTATAACAAATGTTGATGATTCAATAATGATAGGTCAATTACAAGTTATTAAATGTAAAAATACAAAAATAGCCAAAGAAAATATTTTAAAAAATAAAAAAGAAATATTAAATTCATTAATTAATAAAGAATCTAATTTAATAAAAGCTGGGGGAGGTCCACGCGACTTAACTATTGAAATATTAAAAACAAAAAGGGGAGAAATGCTTGATGTTAAAATACTGGTTGATGTAAAAGATGCAATGGGTGCAAATGCAATAAATACCATGCTTGAAAAAATAGCTCCAAAAATAGAAGAATATTCTAATGGTG
This sequence comes from uncultured archaeon, assembly GCA_964583285.1. Taxonomy (GTDB): domain Archaea; phylum Iainarchaeota; class Iainarchaeia; order Iainarchaeales; family JAAZKV01; genus JABIDZ01. Next base: position 45,579 of record CAZOVD010000003.1, on the reverse strand, counting down.
AAGTTTTATTAAAAATATTATCAAATCTAGCAATTTATAGACGAGCACAAGCAAAAACAATTTGGAAAAAAAACATTTTGCAAGAAAGTACAAAAGGACTTTTAAGTGGTGAAAAAGTAATAGAAAGAATTCTTGATGCTTATGAATTTGCAGTTAGTTCTCCTTTTAGATGCGCAACACATAATAAAGGGATAATGAATGGAATTGATGCAGTAGTAATTGCAACTGGAAATGATTTTCGTGCGATAGAAGCGGGCGCACACGCATTTAGTGCATTTGAAGAAAAATATTCGCCACTTACAAAATTTTACAAGAATAAAGATGGTGATTTAGTTGGCGAAATAGATATTCCTCTTGCTATTGGAACTATAGGCGGCGTGACAAAAATTCACCCACTTGCTCAAATGAATTTAAAAATACTTAATGTAAAATCAGCTAGTGAACTTGCAAGTATTATTGCTAGCGTTGGTCTTGCTCAAAATTTTGCAGCACTTAGAGCACTTGTTAGTAGTGGTATTCAAGAAGGACATATGAAACTTCATGCAAAAAATATTGCTTTTCAGGCAGGTGCAAAAGAAAGTGAAATTAATGAAGTTGTAAAAAAAATGCTTGAAGAAAAAAACGTTTCGCAAAGTAGTGCGGAAAAAATAATTAAAAAAATAAGAAAATAATATTTTTTAAGAAAATTCAGCAATTCTTGGGTTTACAGTAACATCTATTCCTTTATTTATTTCTTTTAAAATAAAATTACTTAAATTTGGAACACTATTAGTAGTTTTTCTTATTTTTAAAATTCTTAATCTATCAATTTCACCATTTCTTTTTCTAACTTGTTTAGTTTCAACTTTTATTTTATAACCTGTTTTTGTTATTTCATTTAGTAAAGATTTTGAAACTCCTTTTTTTGGAATTATTATTGCACTAACTCCGCCAACTTCAAGAAGCGAACAAATTTTTTGTATGGTGTGTGCTTGACTTGCAGTGTAAACGCTCCCAATCGTAGAAACAATAATATTAAACTTTGTTTTAAATTTATAATTTTCAAAACTCCCTATGTGTAGCAAGTCCATTTTTTTTGTCATTTCTTTATCTAATTTTTCAACATCTCCTAGATAGGGGGATCCATTTAAAGTTGTTCTTATGCCGTGAGTTTCAATTCTTTTCCTATCAAAATTTTTTAATTCATTTAAAAAATAACCTGCTCCGCAACCAATATCAAGAACTCTTAACCTTTTATGTTTTTTTAGCATATTTGTCAATAATAATCCAAAATCAATTTTTAGCATTGTTTGATATTTTAATAAACTTCTTCTAACTTCCCAACCAGAATGTCTATCAACAAATCTTGAACTTCTAATTCTTTGCGCAAGATCATTTCTCACTTTACTTCGTTTTTCTCCAAAATTCATTTTTCCAAATTTTTCGTTAAATTTTAAACCTTGTGTGACTTTATTTTTTTGCATTATAATAACCTCGCAAGTCTTGGATTCATTTTAAGCCATGCTCTTATTTCTTTGTCAAATTCATTTTTAGAAATTCTTGAAATAGTGTGTGTTGCGCTTTTTCCAATTAATATCTCTTTTAAAAAAAATAACCCTGATCCTCTTTTTCCTGTTTGAAGTTCTATATCATTAGCAATAATTCCAAGTTCTTCTCCAACTTTTGCTGGAGACATCTTGTTTTTTGTTTCATACTCTCCAAGTTTCATTTCATTAAGTTTTTTTAATAATATTTCAAGAGCAATTGCTCTATTAACAATGTCTTGAGAAGTTCTTTTTAATTTTGATTTATTTAATTTATTTTCAAGATAATTTTCAAATGCATGTGCACCGACATCATTAGGTGGTATGTGAGTTGAATGAAAAAATTCATGCATTAAAGCAGCTCTATATTTTTTACGATTTTTGTAATATGTTCCTTTTTTTTTTGTAATTCTAATTCTACCATTATCTCTTTTTTCATAACCTTCTTCAGCTACCGGCCCATTTCTATATTCTCCAATATTTTGTTCTCTAATAAATGCACTAATAATTTTTAATGGATTTTTTGTGATTTTTGAAGTTTCTATTGCACTAGAAATTTTACATCTTAATTGTGATTTTAAACTTCTCTTTAATACTACTTGGCTTTCGTTAGCACCATATCTTTCACTTGGGTTAGTTTCAATTTTTCCTTGGTATAAAGTATTAATTCCTTTTGAAAGCATTCTTGCGTCCGCCATTAAACGAGATTGATTTGAAAATTTTCTTCTTTTTTTTGTAGTGTTTCTTCTAACTTGTTTTTTTAAAGGCATAAATAATATACTTTGTTTAAGAATAAAATACTTCTTTCGGCAAGTGACGAAATCTATTTCGGCGTAAAGAAAGGTTTATATAGAGTTAGATTTTAATCTAAATATAGAAAAATTAAACAAATTTTTTTTAATTAATTTAATAAAAATAAAATAGTGTGTGTTAAAATGGCAGGAATCGTTGGCTTTGGAGCATATATCCCAAAATATAGAATAACTGCGGAAAGTATTGCGCAAGTACAAAATGCTGATGCTAATGCAATTAAAGCAGGATTAGGACTAACTGAAAAATCAGTTCCTGGTAAAGATGAAGATACAGTTACTATTTCAACAATGGCAGCAAGAAATGCACTGGCAAGAGCTGGCATAAACAAAAGAGAAATTGGGGCAGTTTATATTGGAAGTGAATCTCACCCTTATGCAGTAAAACCGTCAAGTAGTATAGTTGCTGAAGCGCTTAATATAGGAAATAATTACATGGCAGTAGACACTGAATTTGCTTGTAAAGCAGGAAGTGCTACAATACAAATTAATGCAGGGTTAGTTGATTCAAAAATGATAAAATATGGTCTTTCAATTGGAGCAGATACTTCTCAAGCAGAACCAGGCAACGCACTTGAATATAGTGCAGCAGCTGGCGGAGCAGCATTTATTATTGGAAATAATTCTGAATCAGTAGCAACAATTGATTACACTTTATCTTATACTAGTGATACTCCTGATTTTTGGAGACGCGCATTACAACCTTACCCAGCACACGCAGGAAGATTTACTGGAGACCCTGCTTACTTTAAACACGTGAGTGGTGCAACAAAATTAATACTTGAAAAAAGTAATATGAAAATAGATGAATTTTCTTATGTTGTTTTTCACATGCCAAATGGAAAATTCCCTGAGAGAGTTGGAAAACAATTTGGAGTAACAAAAGAACAACTTGCGCCTGGCCTTGTAGTAAAAAAAATTGGAAATACTTACTCAGGAAGTTCACTTCTTGGTCTTGCAGCAGTGCTTGATATTGCAAAAGCAAATCAAAAAATTCTTTGTGTTAGTTATGGAAGTGGTAGTGGTAGTGACGCATTTATTTTAACAACAACAAAAAAAATTGAAGAAGTTCAAAATAAAGCAAAAACAGTTAATGATTATATAGAAAGAAAAGAATACATTTCATATGCAAAATATTTAAAACACATGGAAGAGATACACTAAAGGTGAATTTTATGGTTGGGCCTATAAGAAGAAACAGACAAAAACATGTTGTTGCAAGAGTTGAAGTTGGTGGATTTAAGGGTTCTAAAAGTGGAATGGTTGATGCGAGTAAAGTTGCAGCAATGGAAAAAAGATTAATTGAAATGTCAAAAATAAGACCAGAATACAAACTTCAAATGGAAGTTAGGGATAGTGGCACAAAGGTAGGTTATAATCCAAAATTTGCAAAGGGTTATGATGGAATAAAAGGATTTGGAAAAAAGAAAAAAGGAAATAATTGATTTTTATGAAAGTTGGAGTTTTAGGAATTGGCATTACGCAGTTCGAAGACAACCTTGTTAAGGTTGGCAAAAGCACTATCTTCGCCTTTGGGATCGATAGAGCGGAGTTGATATTATGAAAGTTGGTATTCTTGGCATAGGAATAACTCAATTTGGAGAAATTTGGAATAAAGGATTAAGAGAATTACTCCTTGAGTCACAACTTAATGCGCTTAATGATGCAAAAATCGCACCAGAACAAATTGATGCGATTTATACTGGAAATATGGCAAGCGGGCCACTTAGTGGACAACTTCACTTAGGTGCAATGGCTGCAGAAAATTTAAATTTAGATAAACCAAGTATAAGAGTTGAAGGTGCTTGTGCTAGCGGGGGTCTTGCAATACGCCAAGCGGTTCATGCAATAGAAGCAGGCCAAGTAGATATTGCAATGGTTAATGGTATAGAAAAAATGACTGACGTTGATACTGGCGCAGTAACAACTGCACTGATGGGTGCTGGGGATGAAGAACTTGAGGGATTTAATGGTTTAACTTTTCCAGGACTTTATGCATTAATGGCAAATGCTTACATGTTTGAATTTCCAAAATTAACAAGAGACCTTTTAGCAGAAGTAGCAGTAAAAAATCACTTTCACGGAGCAAGAAACTCTTATTGTCAATTCAAAAATGAAATAACAATTGACACAGTAAAAAATGCAACAATGGTTGCAAATCCATTAACACTTTTTGATTGCTCTCCAATAACTGATGGAAGTGCGACAATAATACTTGCAAGCGAAAAAGTTTCAAAAAAACTTGGAACTGATGTTTTTATTACTGGTTCAGGTCTTGCAAATGATACTTTGTCACTTGCAAGAAGAAAAAGTTTATATGAAATACCTGCTGGAAAAAAAGCGGCCGAAGTAGCATATTCTCAAGCAGGAATAACTGCACAACACATTGATTTTGCAGAAGTACATGATTGTTTTACAATTGCAGAAATAATGGCTACAGAAGCACTTGGAATTGCAAAAAAAGGAGAAGCGTATAAATTATATGAAAATAAAGAAACTTATTTTGATAGTAAACACCCAGTAAATACTAGTGGTGGACTTAAAGCATGTGGACACCCAGTTGGAGCAACTGGAGTAAAACAAGCAATAGAAGCAACAATGCAACTACGCGGAGAAGCAAATAAAAGACAAGTAAAAAATGCAGAAGTTGGGATAACACATAATGTTGGTGGAAGTGGAGCAACTGCAGTAGTTCATGTTTTTAGGAAAGTGAGATAAAATGATTTTATTGCGTAGCATTTTTAGTGCAGGTTTTGACGCATCAGCGACAAAAAGTGCAAGTGGAGCAACTGCAGTAGTTCATGTTTTTAGGAAAGTGAGATAAAATGTTTCGTGATAGTCCAATAATAAGATGGAGGAATTATTCAGATCGTTACAGATTAACATCATATAAATGTGTTAATTGTGATAAAGTTTATTTTGAAAGAAAAGGAATGTGTGTTTGTGGGTCACTTGAATTTAGTGAATTTGAATCAAATGGAAAAGGCAGTATAGTATCATTCACGCAAATTCATTCTGGTCCAACTGCATTTGAAAGCCAAGCACCCTATCTTGTTGCAATAATTGATCTTGAAGATGGTGCAAGAATTACTGGACAAGTAGTTGATTGTAAATTTGAAGATTTAAAAGTTGGAGCTAAGGTTGAAGCTGTTTTTAGAAAATTTTATAAAAGTGGAGAGAAGGGCGCAATCCATTATGGAACAAAATTTATTTTAAAATTTTAACTATTTAAACAAAATTTATCTTTATTTTTAATTCAAAGTAATTAAAAACATTATTTAATTCAATCTTATTATATTTTTGGTGAAACAAATGGGAAAAGGCAGTGGATTTGGAAAAACAATCCTATTTGGAGAACATTTTGTAGTATATGGTTTACCAGGAATACCTTGTGCTTTGGGTCAAAAAACTATTTGCGAAGTTGAAATTTTAGAAAAAAACAAACCCTTTGAATATGAATTAATTGATAATAGGCCAGATAATGGCGATTATAAAATAAAGAAAAAAGAAGAATATGATAATATAATAAAAGCAATTTTAAATTATTTAAATATAAAGGAAAAAGTTAAAATAACACTTAGTGGAGATTTAGTTCCCGCTAGTGGTGTTGGAGCAAGTGCTGCTGCGGCCGTAGCAATAAGTGAAGCAATAAGTGAAGAATTTAATTTGAATTTAAGTAAGGAAGAAATAAATAACGCAGCATATGCTGGAGAAACTGCAGGAAGCGGAACGCCTAGTGGAATAGACAATACTTGCGCAGCATATGGCGGATTCTTAATTTTTCAAAAAAATTTAAGTGGCAAAGAAAACAAAATTGAGTCGCTTAAAATAAAAAAACCTCTAGAAATAGTTTTAATAAATTCTGGTAAAGCAGCGCTTACAAAAGAAGTAGTTGATGATGTAAGAAAATTAAAAGAAGCAGATGAAGAAGAATTTGCAAAAATTTTGAATGAGTATGAAAAAATTGTTCAAGAAGCGAAAATTGCAATTGCTAATTTTAATATAGAAAAAATTGCAGAATTGATGGAAAAGAATCAAGAACTTTTAAGAAAAATAAATGTTTCAAGTGACTTACTTGAAAATATTATTGATGATGCAAAAAAAGCTGGTGCAATAAGTGCCAAACTAACTGGGACGGGCAGGGGCGGTAGTGTAATTGCACTAACCCCTACAAAAGAACTTCAAGAAGCTGTAGCAAAAAAAATAAAAAAGGCAGGCTATGAAGTTACATTAACAACAATTGGGTGATTTTATGAAAGTAACAGTAAAAGCAAATGCTAATATTGCATTAACAAAATATTGGGGCAAAAAAAATGATGGACTTAAAACCCCTTGGAATTCAAATACTAGTGTTACTCTTGAAGGTTTAGAAACAACAACAACTGTTGAGTTTAGTGATAAATACAAAGAAGATATTTTTATTCTTGATAAAAAAGAATATTTTAAAGGACAAGCTGAATATGATGAAGTAGTAGAACAATTAAATATTATTAGAAAAAAAGCTAATATTAATACAAAAGCAAAAACAGTTAGTGAAAATAATTTTCCTACTGCTGCTGGTTTTGCCTCAAGCGCATCAGGGCTTGCCGCACTAACTTTTGCTGCAAGTAAAGCTATTGGACTTAATCTTTCAACAAAAGAACTAAGTATTTTAGCAAGAATGGGTAGTGGAAGTGCTTCTAGAAGTTTAATTGATGGGTTTGCAATATGGCATAGTGGAGAAACAAGCGAAAGTAGTTTTGCAGAGCAAATAAAACCAAAAGAACATTGGCCAGAATTTAGAATACTTGGTTGTGTAATATCAAAAAAACAAAAAAAAGTAAAGTCAAGAGCAGGTATGAAACAAAGTGTAGAAACTTCGCCAATTTTTAAGACATGGTATCAAGAAGCAGAAAAAGACGCAAAAAAAATGGTTGAATTAATAAAAGAAAAAAATTTTAAAGAACTTGGAAGACTTGCACAAGATAACTGTATTTTAATGCATGCGTGTGCAATGACAACAAGACCAAGTATATTTTATTGGCAAGCAGGCACTATTGAAGTAATTCATAAAATTTTAGAATTACAAGATCAAGGTATTGAAGCTTATTTCACAATTGATGGCGGCCCACAAGCAAAGATAATTTGTCAACAAAAAGATGTTGAATTTTTAAAAAAAGAATTAAATAGCATTGGCGTAAATGAAATAATTGAATGTAAACCAGGGACAGGCCCAAGAATCGTAGATAAACATTTATTTTGATTTTTATGGAAAATAAAGGAATAAAAATAACCTTTTTAGAAAGAGGCCAAAATTTTGTTGCTAATTTAAATACTGCTTATGGTCAAAAGAATACAAATAACTTTGTTACCAGTGAAAAAATAAATGAATTGCTTAAAAAATTCGCTTATGGAGATCCAGTTGGCAGAATGGAAATAAAAGTGAATAAAGAAGAAAAAAAACTAGAATGGTCTTTATATGAACCAATAGTAAATTTAGGAACAAACGCAAGAAATATTGGACTTGCTACGCTCCTTGAAAGAAAATTTTTACTTGCTACAAGAATAAAATATCCTGATTTTAAAATAAAACATTCAACGGATATTATGAATAATAGAGTAAAACAATTAAAAAAAAGAGGATTATTAGGAAGAGAAATAAAAAAAGGTTATTCTCAAAAGAAGGGGTTAAAATTAATAAGAAAAAAAATAATTAGCAATATTAGAAAATCAAGAAAAAAAATTATTTGAAGGAGATAGTTTATATGAAAATTAGTGCGCCTGGAAAGTTAATGCTTTCAGGAGAATGGAGTGTTCTTGAAAATGATGTGCCATGCATTGTAATGGCAATTGACCAAAAAGTAAGTGTAGAAATAAAAGAAAATGGAGAAATAAATTTTTCTACAAGTTCTAATGATTTAAAATTAAAAGCTGTTTTTAAAAATAATAAATTAGAAACATTTGGGAGTGAAAATGAAAAGGCATTTTATTTATTTGTAACAAAATCAGTTGAAACAACATTATTATATCTGACTGAAAACAATATAAAAGTAAGAAATTTTTCAATTAAAACAAATTCAAGTGACACTCAAATTGATATTGGTGAAAATAAAAAAGCAAAAGTTGGGTTTGGTTCAAGTGCAGCAATAGTTACTGCAACTGTTGCAGCAGTACTCAAAATTCATAACTTTGAAATAGAATCAAACAAATCAAAAGAAATAATTTATAAGTTAGGTTGTATTGCACATTATTTTGCACAAGGAAAACTTGGAAGTAGCTTTGATGTTGCAGCTTCTACTTATGGCGGAGTTATAGTTTATCAAAAACCAGACATGGAAGTTATAACCAAAAAATTAAATGAAACTTTTTTAATAAAAGAAATAGTTGAAATGAATTGGCCATATTTTAAAGTAGAAAAAATAGATTTACCAAAAGATTTTTTTTTAAGTATTGGTTTTGTTGGCTATAGTGCATCAACAAAAGAATTAGTTTTAAAAATACAAGAATTTAAAGAAAAAAATTTAGTAGATTATAATAATTTAATAAATGAAATAAAAAATATAACTACGAAGTTAATTTATGCTATTAGATTAGGAAATCAAGAATTAATAATTGACTTGCTTAAAAAAAATAGAATATTTTTAAAAGAACTAAATGACAAAAGTAATAATAATTTAGAAACTGCTGAACTAACACTACTTTCTAACATTGCAGAAAAGTTTGGCGGGGCTGGAAAATTTTCTGGGGCAGGGGGAGGAGATTGTGGGATTGCTATTAGTTTTAATAAAGAAACAAAAAAATTAATTGAAAAAGAATGGAAAATAAATAATATATACTTAATAAACGCAAATATTTCAAAGGAAGGTGTTTACTTAGAATGATTAAAAAAAATACAATCCCTTTATTAAATTCAAAACAAAAATCAAAGGCAGTTTTGTTAAGAAAAATAAAACCAAAAAAAACAGCGAATCCTAAGGCTACTTTGAGAATAATAAATATTAATGGAAAAAGATATATTCAAACAATTAATTTTGTCTTAGAAAAAAATAGATATGAAATAGAATTATTAAATTCCCAAAAAGAAAAAATTGGAGAAATGAGGGTCAATTTAAGAAAAACTGGTAATTTTTTAGATGCTTTTATTGATTGGCCAAGCATAGTTGAAAATGAACGAGTTAGTGGACTTTATTCAAAAATGCTTGAAAATGTTTTAAAAATTTTAAAGAAAAAAGGAGTTAGTTATGTTCAAGCAAAATCAGTACTAATGGGGCATAAAACATATAAAAAATTAGGATTTACCGTGTTAAGCAGATTTGGTGAAACTGAAGTTTATAAAAAACTCTAATTTAATTTTTTTAATAAATTATTTATTTCTTTTACCGCCATTTTATTTTTTAATTTTAAAAAAGATTTTTTCCTGTTTATGATTTCTTTTTTACAAGCACTTTCTATTTTTTTCTCATCAATAATCCCACTACTTAGTGCGTTTAAACCCATTTCTGTCGGAGAATTATAATTATTCATAAAATTATTCTTTTTGCTTAATTTATTTATTATTTTTTTTAAAACTGGAAATGCTTTAATATCTCTGTTATAATTTACTACTATTTTTTTGTATTTCTTTTTGTAAAAATGATCTATTAAAACTTTGTCTTTAATATCAGCAGTAGCACTCATGTAAGCTAAATTTAGTGGATGATTTACATCTAAATCCCAAACTGGAAAAGTTTCAATTTTTGCAAAACCTGCATTTTTATTTTCTTTGTTTTGATGATAAATTTGACTTAAACAAAAAAATAATTTTCCATTATTTGCGCCAGCGCCAGTAACAACAACAATCTTTTTCTTAGTTTTTAATTTGGGTTGAATATCAAAACCATTTTTTGAAAAAGTTGTTTTTAAATTAGGGTAATCTTTTATTATGCTTGTAAAATATATTGGAACTAAAAATTTTTCACTAGCAGTTAATGCGAAATCAATTGCTTTTTTTTGGTTATTAAACAAACTAATACAAATCCCAATAATTTCTAAATCCTTTGATAATTTTTTTAATTCAAAAAGAGCAACATCTTTAATTTTTTTATTAGAATTTCCCCAATTTCTATTTAATGCAAGTTCTTTAGCACTAACACAATAAATTACTCCAACTTTTTTTTTCAAAGATTTAATTAAATTCAATTTATTTTTTGGGTCATATCCTGGTAGCACTCTTTTTGCGTGCCCATCATAAAGCAAATGTCCACCAATTTCTAAAAATAAAGTGTTAAATTTATTCGCTCTTTTTAAAAGTATTTTTTTTTCAAGTTTTAAATATTTATTATTGTCAAAAGCACCCTTCATAAAAATCAAAAAATTTAGGTTTTTTTTATTTTTAAATGTGCGCTACTTAACACGATTTATAAATTTTATCAATAACTCTTTTTTTTATGAGAGTGTATTTAATAAAACATGGCCAAAGTCAAGCTGAAGCAGAAAATAGGTATACTGGGCATTATGAGGATCATTTAAGTGATTTGGGAAAAAAACAATCAAAAGAATTGTATAAAAAACTTGATGGAAAAGGCCTTGAAAAAGTATATGTTTCTCCAAGAATACATTGTGTTGATACTGCATATATTTTAGAAGAAAATTGCAATGCAGAAACTTTTACTGCGACTGAACTAGCTGAAAGAAGGAGTTATGGTAAATTAACTGGCATGAAAAAAGTTGATGCAAAAAAAGAATTTCCTTTAATAGTTGAAGAAATAGAGTCTCAATTTCCATATCATAAAATAGAAAATTCTGAAGATTATTATGAGTATGTAGAACGTATGTTAAAACAATTTAATAAAATTGTAGAAAAAGAATTTATTAGTGAAACAAACGGAATTGCATTTATTACTCATGAAGATACTATAAAAATAATTTTTAGAGAATTAATTGGTTTTGAAATAAAAGGAATAAAAGATTGTGCGGTTTTTGAACTGGATTATGATGGAAATACTTTTGAAATAATTAACCTTGAAGAAATTGATTCAATAGAACCAGTAGTAATATAACTATTTTTTTGTTTCATCTCTTAGCTCTTTTTTTATTTCATCAATATTTTTTCTCAAATATTTTGCTTCCTTTTCCATATAATCAACATAATTTTCAAGTCTGTGAATTAAACTCTGAGCTTTTTTTAAATCCATTAATAACACCTATATATTTAGTAATAATAAGTTTAAATTAGTATATTTTTTATAAGTTTATTGATTAGTAAGTGGCATTCTCCTTTAAGTACCTTTTTAAGAATTGCCTATTAATAAATATTTAAAATTTTTTTAGCAAAGGGGGAATTATAATGCCAGTAGAATATGGAGAATTTAAAGGAAATAAAATGATAATATTAAAGAGAAATGAAACGGACACTTATCCATTCCAATTTGGAAAAGGAAAAGCAAAATTAATAGTAGAAAATTATGATGCTATTAAAGAATTTGCTGAAAGTGAAGAGTAAATTTTTATTCGTGATGCAACGGCGAGAGCGTTGCGTTTGGAATTATGATGCTATTAAAGAATTTGCTGAAAGTGAAGAGTAAGTAATTTATTTAATATTTTTTAGTTAGTTGATATTTCAACTAATTAAATTATTTTATTATTACTTCCTTTATTTCTTTACTAAGTTTTATTATATTAGTTTTGCCGTGCTTTTCAACCACAATAACATTTCTATCAACAAGTTTTTGGATGATTCTATGACTTTTTAGTTTTCCAATTCCTTCAATTCTGCTTATTTCTGATTGAAAAATTTTTCCATTATTTTCAATTAAAACTTCAACAATTTTTTTTTCATCTTTATTTAAAAAATTTATTAAAGCATTAACAATTTTTTGAGTATCTTTTTTTGTATTATCTATTTTATTTGTCATAAAGAAAAAAACTATTGCTCCAATGGCAATCCCACCAATTAAAAACAAAGGTATTGTTTTATTTACTAAATCAAGCTGGGCCTCATGCTGACAAGACCCATCAATAGTACAAACATCTGATTTAAATTCATTCATTAAACTAGGTAAGTAAAATATCACCATTATAATGCACAAAAGAATTATAATTCCAGCAATGCTTTTTTTATTTGATAAATCAATCCTTAGATCCATGATTTATTTAATGTTAAATTAAATTAAATACTTATTCTTTTTTTTAGAAAAACGATGGTTTCAATAACCTATATTTATGGTTTCACGCTCCATATTTATGAAAAAGGTGATTTGTTTGAAAAATTATAAGTTCAAAATAAATGGGATGCACTGCGCATCATGTTCAAAACTAATCGAAGAAAAATTATCAAAACTTAATGGAGTAATAAAGGTAAATGTGAGTATTATTGATGATAGTGCAGATATTAATTTTGATGATAATAAAATATCAAAAAAACAAATAGAAGAAGCCATATTTAATTTAGGATATACTATAAATGGGTCTACTAAAAAAACAGACAATTCCTTAATTAGTGGATTAACATTTGGTTTAATGCCACACATTGGGTGTATTGGTTTTATAGTGGCATCAATTTTAGGTTCGACATTGCTTATAACTTATTTTAGGCCCATTTTATTAAATCAATATTTTTTCCATATACTAATAGCATTATCATTTTTGTTTGCAACTATTGGAACTTATTTATATCTAAGAAAAAATAATTTAGTTTCAATAGCTGGAATAAGTAAGAAAAGAAATTATATTTCCATAATGTATGGCACAACTATTGGAATTAATTTACTACTATTATTTGTAATATTCCCAGCTGTTGCTAATTTTGATGTTGGTTTTTTTTCTACTAATTATTCAAATAATAATTTATCAAATGGTGAAAATTCTATAATAAAATTGGCAGTAGACATTCCTTGTTCTGGACATGCTGCTTTAATTTCAGGGGATATTAAAACAATTAATGGAGTTAGTGGAGTTAGATATTCTATGCCAAATATTTTTGAAGTTGCATATGTTGCTCCTGCTACAAAACAAGATTTATTAAATTTAGAAATATTTGATACTTATAAAGCAACGGTTCTTGAAGAAAGAATAAGTGATAGGAATAATTATGAACGCTTTTTAATTGAAAGTGTGGGACTTACTCCACAACTTGATTTTTCACAAGGCGCTTGTACAATAAATATAATTGGTGATTAAATGAAAAAGATTATGATTGTTTTGGCAATATTTATGTTGTTTATTTTTGGTTGCACGTCAACAGCAAATAGTGACATAGATTTTGAAAGTGGAAATGTTAACTATGATGATTATATATTCTTAGAAATGGAAAAAATTAGTACTGTTGCTAATTGGTATGTATATGAATCAAACGGAGTAACAATAAGGTTTTTTGCAGTTAAAGATAATTTGGGCGATGTAAAAACCGCATTTGATGCTTGTGATGTTTGTTTTAGTGAAAAAAGAGGGTATAGGCAAGAAGGCAATTTTATGGTTTGTAATAATTGTGGAAATAAATTTTTAATTTCTTCACTTGGTACTGAAAATAAAACTGGTGGCGGTTGTTGGCCAGGATATTTAAAAAATAGTGTGGTTGAAGACAAAGTATTTATAAAAAAATCCGATTTGGATGCAGGTCGTTTTAGGTTTATTTAAAAAGATGAGATTATGTCTAAGAAAATTTTTTTAGTTGAAGGTATGCACTGTGCTACTTGTGCAAGTACTATAGAGAAATCTTTTAAGAATATTAATGGAGTTGAAAGCGCATCTGTTAATTTTGCAACAAAAAAACTTTACATTTCTGGTGAAATAACTGATGAAAAAGTAAAAAAAGAAGTATTGCGTATTGGTTATAAAATAATTGAAAAAGAAAATGAAGCCAATTCAGAACTAATTGAACATAAACGTGCAAAGAAAAACACAATACTTGCATCAATTATAACTGCAGTTATAATGCTGCTAATGTTTATTGACATGTTTGTAGTAATGGTCCCTTATTATTTTGCAATAAGTGCGGTTTTAGCATTTCCAGTAATTTTTATTCTTGGTTTTGATACGCATAAGTCTACAATAAAATCACTTAAAAGAAAAACTGCCAATATGGATGTATTAATAACACTTGGTTCAGTAGTTCCTTATTTTTTAAGTTTTTTAGGATTTTTTTTTCCAGTAACGACTTTTATTGAAATGGCAACAACAATTGTTACATTTCATTTAATTGGAAGATTTCTTGAAATGCGTGCTAAAGGAAAAGCATCAATGGCAATTAAACAACTTCTAAAACTTGGTGCAAAAACAGCAAAATTAATTGTTAAAAATAAAGAAATAGAAGTGAAAATAGAAGATGTGAAACTTGGCGATATTTTAATAGTTAGGCCTGGTGAAAAAATACCAATTGATGGTATTGTAATAAAAGGAGAAAGTAGTGTTGATGAGTCAATGATTTCTGGAGAAAGTTTACCGGTTGAAAAAAAAGTTAATAGTAATGTAATTGGAGCAACAATAAATCAAGATGGTGTTTTATATATTAAAGCAACAAAAATTGGAAAGGACACTTTTTTAAGTCAAATAATAAAACTTGTTGAAGAAGCTCAAAGTAGTAAAGTTCCAATTCAAGAATTTGCTGATAGAGTTACTGGTTATTTTGTACCAGCAGTAATAATACTTGCAATTTCTGCGTTTGTCTTTTGGACATTATTTCCAAATTTTTTTGTACCAATAGTTGAAGGTTTTAATTTACCTTGGACTAATCCAAGCGCCCCAGTTTTTACACTTGCAATACTCGCAACAGTTGCAGTGCTTGTAATTGCTTGTCCTTGTGCTCTTGGTCTTGCAACTCCAACAGCATTAATGGTTAGTTCTGGACTTGGTGCAAAAAAAGGAATTTTGATAAGAAGAGGTGAAGCAATTCAAACAATAAAAGATGTTAAAACAATTGTTTTTGATAAAACTGGAACTATAACAAAAGGAAAGCCAGAAATTTGTGAAATAAAAACAATGGGTGTTAGTGAAAATGAATTAATACAAATTGCAAGTTCTCTTGAAAATCTTTCCGAACATCCAATTGCAAAAGCAATTGTTAACTATGCACAAAAAAATAAAATATCAACATTAAAAGTAAACAATTTTAGTATAATTCGTGGAAAAGGAGTTTTTGGTAAAATTAAAAATGATAATATAATAATTGGAAATAGAAATTTATTAAATGAAAATAAAATTAGTTTAACTAATATTGAAAAAGAAATAGTTAGTTTTGAAAACCAAGGGAAATCAATAATGATTGTTGCTAAAAATAAAAAAATAATTGGAATAATTGCTGTCTCAGATATTATTAAAGCTGATTCAAAAGAAGCAATATCTAAATTACATAATCTTGGTTTTAAAACAGTTATGATTACTGGCGATAATGAGCGTACTGCAAAAGCAATCGGTAGTGAGTGTGGAATAAATGAAATTATTGCAAATGTACTTCCTGATGAAAAAGCACAAAAAATAATAGATCTTCAAAAAAATGAAATGATTGCTTTTGTTGGTGATGGTATTAATGATGCACCAGCATTAAAGCAAGCAAATGTTGGTATTGCAATAGGCACTGGTACTGATATTGCAATAGAATCTGCAGATATAATTTTAGTAAATGGAAATCTTAGCGGAGTAGTTTCGGCTATAAAATTAAGCCGTGCGACATTTAAAAAAATAAAACAAAATTTATTTTGGGCTTGGTTTTACAATATAATTGCAATACCAATTGCATTTTTTGGATTATTACACCCAATGATTGGTATGAGTGCAATGACTATTAGTTCAATAAGTGTAATTTTAAACTCAGTACGTCTAAAAAATGAAAAAATTTAGATGATGGGGCAAAAGTATTTATTTGACTAATACATTATTTTTTCATGTTAACTAAAATGTTTTATCCTAATTCAGTGGCAGTTATTGGTGCATCTAATACTCCTGGAAAAGTTGGATATGCTATTGTAAAAAATCTAATTGATGCTAATTTTAATGGAGATATATTCCCAATTAACTTAAATGAAAAAGAGATACTGGGTCTAACTGCATATCAATCAGTTCTTAAAATAAAGAAAAAAATTGATTTGGCAGTTGTAGTAGTTCCATCAAAATTTGTTCCACAAATAATGGAAAATTGTGCAAAAAAAGGAATAAAAAATGCAGTAATTATAACTGCTGGTTTTAGTGAAACTGGGTCAGAAGGAAAAAAACTTCAGGATAGTATTGATGTTATTGTTAAAAAATACAAAATGAACGTTGTTGGCCCAAACACACTTGGAATAATTAATTCAGAGAATGGACTTAATGCTTCTTTTTCAGCAACTTTTCCTCGCGAAGGACAAATCGCATTAGTTTCACAAAGTGGTGCTCTTTGTACTGCAATTTTAGACTGGGCTCGCCAAGAAAAAATTGGTTTTAGTAAATTTATTTCAACAGGAAATAAAGCATTTATGGAAGAAGATGATTATTTTAGATATTTGGCTGATGATCCAAAAACAAAAGCCGTTTTAGTTTATATGGAATCAGTAAAAAATCACAATGACTTTATGCATGCTGCGCATAATTTAGCAAAGAAAAAACCAGTAGTGTTAATTAAATCCGGCAGAAGTGAAGCGGGTGTTAAAGCAGCTAGTTCTCACACCGGTGCATTAAGTGTTGATGATCATATATTTTCTGTAGCTTGCAAAAAAGTAAATATAATGCGAATGAATTCAATAGAAGGATTTTTTGATATGGCAAAGTTGTTATCAAAAATAGATAATTTAAAAGGATTTAGAATGGCAGTTGTAACTAACGCTGGTGGGCCAGGGGTAATTGTTGCCGATTCTGCAGCAAATCACGATTTTATTTTACCAGGATTTACTAAAAAAACAATGGATGTGGTTACTCAAATAAACCCACATGCGTCAAATCCACTTGATTTAATTGGAGATGCAAAACCACTTGATTATAGATCAGCTCTAAATGTTTTACAAGAAGATAATAATGTGGATATTGTTTATACACTTCTAACTCCTCAAAGTATGACGGACCCAGATAGAGTTGCAGAAATAATAGTTGATTTAAATAAAAATTTACCAATAATGTGTTCATTTTTGGGTGGAACTGGTGTTGAACATTCAAGAAGATATTTGCGAGAACATGGTGTTGTTGAATTTGCTACTCCTGAAAGAGGAATAAAAGCACTCTCTATTTTGAAAAAATATATAGAACGAAAAAAACACAAAAAATTTTTTGAAATAACTTTAAATCCAAAGTCAGAAACTCAAAAGATAATTGACAATTCTAAAATCATTGAAATGAAAACAGCATTTAGTATCTTAAAAGAATTTGGAATAAAAACTTGTAAAACAGAATTTGTTTCTACTGCTGAAGAATTTCAAATTGCTATAAGAAAATTAAATTTTCCAATTGCAATGAAAGCATCAAGTGGGATACCACATAAAACTGATCTTGGTTTAGTAAAAGCAAACATAAAAAATATTGATGAAGCTGAAATAGAATTTGAAAAAATGCAAAAAATACTTATAAAACTTAACAAATCAAAAGAAATCGCAGTTCAAGAAATGATAGTTGGGCAAGAAGTAATTGTTTCTTCAATTACAAACGAATTTGGCAAAACTATTACATATGGGCTTGGTGGAATATTTGTTGAAGTAATGAAAGACTTTTCTCAAAAAATTGCACCACTTTCAAATTCAGATATTGAGGAAATGTTTCATGAAGTAAAAGGAACTAAAGTTTTGCAGGGTGTGCGAACAAAGAAAAAGTATGATATTGATGATCTTAAAAAAGTAATAAAAGCAACTGCATTAATGGCGCAAAATTATCCATTGTTAAAAGAAATAGAAATGAATCCAGTTATAGTAAACGAAAACGGTGCTTATGCAGTCGATGCAATAATGATTAAATAATTGTATCAAAACACTTAAATTCTAAAATTTTAGAAATTCTTTATGAAGAAAAAAATAGTTGTTATTGGTGGGGGGAGTGGATCTTTTAATATTTTAAGAGGTCTTAAAGAATATGCTTTGCCTTATTCTGAAAATAAAATTGAAATTAGTGCAATAATAACTATGATGGACTCGGGTGGTTCAAGCGGAATACTTAGGGATGAACATGGTGTTTTACCACCTGGCGATATTAGACGAGCGCTTGTTGCACTTTCTGATGAAACACAAATAATGAATAATTTATTTCAATATAGATTCAAAGATAATTTAAATAACCACAGTTTTGGAAATTTATTTTTAACTGCATTGACAAATATTCTTGGTAGTGAAAAAGAAGCAATAAAAAAAGCACATAAAATTCTTAATGTAAAAGGAAATGTTATTCCAGTTACTTTAGATAAGGCTGAGCTTTGTGCTAAGCTTGTTAATGGAAAAATTTTAAAAAGAGAATCAGAAATTGATCTTAAAAATAATAATATTAAAATAAAAAATATTTTTTTAAAACCAAAACCAAAAGCAAATCTTGATGCATTAAAAGCAATAAAAGAAGCTGATACAATAATAGTTGGGCCTGGCGATATTTACACTAGCATAATTCCAAATTTTTTAGTTGAAGGAATAACTAAACAAATAAATAATTCAAGTGCGCTTAAAATTTATAATTGCAATATTATGACAAAATATTCCGAAACTGATGGATTTTCTGTAGAAGATCATTTAAAAGAAATAAAAAGATTTGTTGATATTGATTTAGTCATTTTTAATAAAACAAAATTTTCTAAAGAAGTTTTAAAAAAATATAAATTAGAAAAAGCAAAACCAGTACTAATTAAAAATAAAAAAATTCCGCATAATTTTATTTGTGCGGATTTTGCAACTAGTCCAGTAGTTAGACATGATTCAAAGAAAATCGCAAAAATTTTAATTAATCTGATATTTAATTATAAAAAATAAATTTTTGTTTTAATTAAAATAATAAATTTTCAATTATAAAAAAACACACAAATTAGGACACTTCTTATTTATAAATTTTTTATTTTTAATATATTTATGAAAAAATTTTTAGATTTAAAAAAAGGAGCTATACTTGCCCCAATGGCAGATTATACTAATGTAGCGTTTCGTACTCTTGCAAGAGAATATGGGGCTAGTTTAGCATATACTGAACTTATTAGCGTAAAAGGTTTGCTTTTTAATAATAAAAAAACAAAAGAAATGCTTGCAGTTAGTGAAAGTGAAAAGCCAGTTTTTTTACAACTTTTTGGGAACAATCCACTTGATTTTAAAAATGCAGTAAAAATGATTGAGGAAAATTATCCTACTAATTTTGCAGGGTATGATATTAATTGTGGTTGTAGTGTTCCTAAAGCAATTAGTGGGAATTATGGTTCTTCATTAATGGATAAGCCTGAATTAATTGGCGAAATTGTTTATGAAATGAACTCAGTTACAAAAAAACCAATAACTTTGAAAATAAGGTTAGGTTTAAAAGAAGAAAAATTTTTGGATGTTGCAAAAAGTGCACAAAATAACGGAGCTGTTGCAGTAGCACTTCATGCAAGATTTGGTTCTCAAGGTTATAGTGGTACTGCTGATTGGAATAAAATAAAAGAATTAAAAAATAATGTTAAAATAAGTGTTATTGGAAATGGTGATGTTAAAACAGTTGATGATTATGTTCGTGTAAAAAAAGAAACTAATGCTGATTACATAATGATAGGCCGGGGGGCAATTGGAAACGCATTTTTATTTAAGCAAATAAAAGAATTTGAAAATAATACTCCTGTTGAAAAAATAAGCAATAGAACAAAAGAAGAAATTTTTAAAGAAGGAAATAGATTTTTAGAATTAATTAAAGAATTTAATCTTGGCGTAAATGATGCGCGGGGATATTTTTTAGGACTTGTTAGTGGAATAGTGGGTGCTAAAGAAATGCGAGTTAGTTTTGCACTTTCAAAAACCATTGAAGATTTAGAAAATAATTTTAATAAATATTTTAAATAAAATTATTGTTAATGTAGTACTTTTATTTCATTATAATTACTTGATTAATTTCTTTGTCAATTTCTTTAGCTACTTTTTTTACTCGATTAAAAATACTAATTATATCATCTTCTATCTCATCAAGTATCCCAGTCATAGTTCTATGTCTAGTAAAGTAATATTTTCCACCCTTTTCAATTAATCCTGAATTTTTAAGAGAATTAAGATGACTTATGGTGCTACCTCTACTCATGCCAATTCTATTTGCAATAGTAGTGCTTGTTAAAACTTGTCCTTGGCTTGATGCTAAAAAGATTTCGCGAAAAATTCTTGCCCCTACTTTATTTTTATCAATATCTTCAAAAAAACCAAGTGTTGCGCAAATAAAAGCAAATTGTTCGTTAAATTCACTATTTTGGGGAGTTGATACTTTTCTAATTGTTATGGCATAATTTCCTTTTTTTGGAGTAATAAAATTAATATTATTTTTTGTAATTGGTGGTGTGATATTATTTTGAACTACTAACTCATTATTTTTTTTGTTCATAGAATTATTTTATTACAAAATATTTTTAAATTTGTCTAAACTATACTAAAATTGTTTAAATAGTTTAAACAATATTGAATTAACTTTAAAAGTCTTTATGTTGTAGTAAAATAGTATGGAAAAAGAAAATATTGTTGAAGATAAAAAAAATAAAGAAAATAAAGTAAAAATAGAAAAAATAATAAATAATAGTAAAAATGATGAGATTGATGAAAATGCTCAAAAGGATATTAAAATTAATGAACTTGTAAATGACATTAAAAGGCTTGGTGCAGAGTTTGAAAATTATAGGAAAAGAACACAAAAAGAAAATAATGAATTTAAAGAACTTGCAAGTGCAAATTTAATTTCAGATTTATTACCAGTTCTTGATTCTTTAGAAATGGGAATAAAACACAACAAAGAATTTGTTAGTGTTTATGAACAAGTTTATTCAATTCTCAAAAAGAACGGGCTTGAAAAAATGCATGTTAATGTTGGGGATGAATTTGATCATAATAAAATGGATTGTTTAATGCAAGAATCAGTTAAAGATTTAGATGAAGGAGTTGTTGCACAAGTTCTTTCAACAGGATATATGTTAAAAGGAAAAATACTTAGGACAGTAAAAATAAGTATTAATAAAAAAGACGAATCTATTAAAGAAAAAACTGAAAATGAAATTGATGATGAAAAGTCAAAATTAAATAGTGATATTAATAAAAAAAATGAAATGGAGGAAAATTAATTTTTAAAAATAAAAAAATTAAATTTAAAAGGTGGTTAAATATGGGTAAAATAATTGGAATTGATCTTGGGACAAGTAATTCTGCAGCAGCAGTTCTTGAAGGGGGAAAACCTAGAATTGTGCCAAGTGCAGAAGGAAATACAGTATATGGAAAAGCATTTCCTAGTGTAGTAGCATTTACAAAAGATGGTAAGATGCTTGTTGGTGAACCAGCAAGACGTCAAGCAGTAACAAATCCAGATAACACTATTGCAAGAGCAAAAAGACAAATGGGAAAAGACTTTAAATTTAAAGCTGCCGGAAAAGAATACACTCCACAACAAATAAGTGCATTTATTTTACAAAAAATAAAAAAAGATGCAGAAACATTTTTAGGAGAAAAAGTAGATAAGGCAGTAATTACAGTGCCTGCTTATTTTGATGACAATCAAAGACAAGCAACAAAGGACGCAGGAGCAATTGCGGGTCTTGAAGTAGTAAGAATAGTAAATGAACCAACAGCTGCTTCGCTTGCATATGGAATTGATAAAAAACACGATGCAAAAATTTTAGTATTTGATCTAGGTGGCGGAACACTTGATGTTACCATAATGGAACTTAGTGACGGAGTATTTGAAGTAAAGTCAACAAGTGGTGATACTGAACTTGGTGGAACTGATATGGATCAAGTTTTAATTGATTATATTATAAAAGATTTCAAAGAAAAAGAAGGCGCAGATCTTCTAAAAGATAGTATGGCTATGCAAAGAGTAAGAGAAGCTGCTGAAAAAGCAAAAATAGAACTTTCAACAACAACTGAAACAGATATTAATTTACCATACATTACTGCAACACCAGAAGGGCCAAAACATTTGAACATGAAATTAAACAGAGCAAAACTTGAACAATTAATTAATGACCTTGTAAAAAGATGTGAAAAACCAATTAATCAAGCATTAGCTGATGCAAAAATAACTGCTGCTGATTTAAATAAAGTAATTCTAGTTGGTGGTCCAACAAGAATGCCAGTAATACATGAATTTGTAAAAAAAGTAACTGGAATAGAACCAGAAAGGGGAATAGATCCAATGGAATGTGTTGCAATGGGTGCGGCAGTACAAGGGGGAGTTTTAAGTGGTGAAGTAAAAGATGTATTACTACTTGATGTAACTCCGCTTTCTTTAGGAATAGAAACTCTTGGAGGAGTTTTTACAAAATTAATAGAAAGAAATACAACAATACCAACAAGAAAAAGTCAAGTGTTTTCTACAGCAGCAGATAATCAATCAACCGTAGATATACACATACTTCAAGGTGAAAGACCTCTTGCAAAAGATGATAAAAGTCTTGGAAGATTTCAATTAATGGGAATACTTCCTGCTCCAAGAGGAATGCCACAAATAGAAGTAACATTTGATATTGATGCAAATGGAATAGTAAATGTTAGTGCGAAAGATAAAGGCACTGGAAAAGAACAAAGTATCAAAATTGTTGCAGCACAAAAATTAAACGAAGATGAAATAAAAAGAATGCAAAAAGAAGCTGAAGAACATGCAAAAGAAGATGAAAAAGTAAAAGAAGAAATAGAAATTTTCAATTCAGCTGATGCAACAATTTATCAAACAGAAAAAACTTTAGAAGAATTAAAAGATAAATTAAGTGAAGATAAAAAGAAACAAATTCAAGAAAAACTTGATGTATTAAATGATGAAGTAAAAAAAGAACCAAAAAATGCGAGCGAAATAAAAAGAAAAATGGAAGAATTAAACAATACATTGCAACAAATTGGTTCAGAGATATACCAACAAGCTCAAAATGCACAATCACAAGAACAATCTCAAAGTGAAAACTCACAAGATAATAAAAAAGGAGATGAGAAAGTTGTTGACGCAGAATTTGAAGAAAAAAATGATGATACAAAAAAATGAAAATATAAAAGATGAAAAAATTTTAGATATTGAAAAAACTAGCGAATCAATGTGGTTTGCTAGTTAATTTTTTTATCTTTTTGAAAGCTTAAGCATACAGCTTCTGCTGTAAAAATAATCAAAAGCCAAATTAAGTTCGCCAAGGGTGTTTGCATTGGATAATTTATTTTCAAAAATTAAAATACTTCTAATTTGGACTTCTCCAAATTTATATTTATCAGCATTTTCTCGCATAAAACTTAAAGAATTAAGTAATGAATTTTTTGAAGAATTTAAAAAATCTTTAGTATATATTTTATTACTTCCTTTTTCTTCTTTTAATAAAATTTCAAGAACTGATTTAAAACCCATAACTGATTTATCTAAGTTAACTAAAAGTTCATTTCGTTTTTTAACAAAATTAGATTTTCTTGACATTGCTCGTTTTTTAATTCGTAAAATTTCTTCTTTAGTTCGAGCAATTCTTCTTGGCCTAAATTGTTTTTTACGAGTTAAAACCATGTATAAATTATATTTTTTTCGTTTTATATTCCTTTTGGATAACAATTTTTATAAAAAAATAAGAGTGATATAAATGTCTGACTATTACACGATACTTGGTTTAAAAAAAGGAGCAACTGCTGAAGAAATAAAAAAAGCATACAAAAATCTTGCAAAAAAATATCACCCTGACGTTAGTAAAGATTCTGATGCTGAAAAAAAATTCAAAGAAGTTGTAGAAGCATACCAAGTTCTTTCAGATCCAGAAAAGAAACAAAATTATGATAATTATGGGGATGCTTACAAAAATTTTCAAGGATATAATCAACAAGGTTTTGGACATGGCGGAGTGGATTTTGACTTTGAAGATATTTTTAATCAATTTACTGGTGGTGGCGGATTTGATTTTTCTGACATTTTTGGTAGTTCACAAAAAAATAATAGGCGCGATTTTGGAACAAATCTAAAATATAATTTAACAATTAGTTTCAAAGAAGCAGCAATGGGTTGTGAAAAAGAAATAAAATTTGAAAGAATAACAAGATGTAAAAGCTGTGAAGGAAGTGGAGCAAAAGACAAAAAAATGAAAACTTGTTCAAATTGTAATGGAAAAGGACGCGTAATAAGACAACAAAGAACCCCATTTGGAATATTTCAATCACAATCAACTTGCCATACTTGTAATGGCAGTGGAACAATTGCAGAAAACCTTTGCAATGCCTGTAATGGAAATGGACTTTTAACAAAAAAAGAAACAATAAAAATAAAAATTCCTGCAGGGATAAACACTGGAAATCATTTAAAAGTTGAAGGCAAGGGGCATTCTGGAAGGGATGGTGAAAGCGATTTATTTGTTGTAATATTTGTTGAAGATCATGAAATATTTAAAAGAGATGAATATGACATATATGCAGAAGTTCCAATTTCTTTTAGCGAAAGCGCACTTGGTGCTAAAATAGAAGTTCCTACATTAAATGGAAAAGCCGATCTTAAAATTCCAGCAGGCACTCAAACAGGAACGATTTTTAGATTAAAGTCAAAAGGAATAAAATACTTAAATAAAGATATTTACGGAGATGAATATGTTAAAGTAATTGTTGAAACGCCAAAAAAATTATCAAAAAAGCAAAAAGAATTATTCGAAAGTATTGCAAAAGAAGAAAAAGAATCCAAAAAAAGAAAAGGATTATTTGAAAAAATATTTGATAAATTAATGATTTTTTAATAGTATTTTTAAAACTCTTTAAACATCAAATTTATTAAAACAAAAAACATAACATATAGGTGAAAAAACTAATATTTTTAGTAGTAATCTTATTTTTAGCAAGTTTTGTTTTAAGTGAAGAATCAAGTTTTTGCGGAGTAACTATAGAAAATAAGTATTCTTTTTTAACTGGAACAAATGCTATGAAAGTATCTTCAGTTTCAGTAAATAATAACTCTGAAATATTTGTTAGTGGGATTAATAATAATGATGAGTTAAAAGTAGTAAAATTAGATAGTGATTATCAAAAAGTTTGGTCAAATATATATTCTGGTGGAAAACCAGTTCGAGTTATTGATTCTACTACTGATTCTTTAGGAAATTTAATTGTTGTTGGAGGTTATAACAATTTAGATGGGGAGTTTGTAATAAAAATAAATACAAATGGTACTGAAATTTGGAGACATGCAGTGAATCAATATAATGAAAAAGCAGAATATTTTTCTTCAGTAACTATTGATAATGAAAATAATATTTATGTTACTGGTTTTGTTTTAAATTCATCAAATCAACACATTGAACAAATGAAAAAGTTAAATGGCAGTAATGGGTCAATTATATGTACATATAATGGCGCAATAGGCAGTTCTCGCGGAGAAAGAGTTTTTTATTTTAATAATAATATTTATCTTCAATCTTTAATTAATTCAGTTCCAAAATTAAAAAAATTAAATAAAAATTGTTTATATGAAACTGAATTCAATAATGTCCAATCTTCAATTTTTACACAAACTGGTTTTGAAAAAGATGGAAATTTTTATTTTGGTGCAAGTAATAAAATTATGCTATTAAATGGAACAACATTAACAAATTTTATTGATTTATTTGGTGATTCTGAAAGGTTTTTTGGTTATTCAGATTTTAACAATTTTATAGTGATTGCTCCAAATTATATTAGTGGGTCAAGTTATCTTAACAATAAAATTTATTTTTATAATTTTGAAAAACAAAGGGTTGGTGTTGCTAATGATTTGAACTCTAATTTATTTAATCAATTTGAACTTTTAATTGAACTTGAAAAAAAAGAAAACGAATTACTTGCTCTTTTTATTAATGGAAATCCACTAGTTCCAAAAAATGGTGGGGCTCTTGCAAAAATAACTCTTAATGAATGTGAGGAAGAAATAATTGAGCCAGAAATTTGTAATGGTATTGATGACAATGGTAATGGTTTAATAGATGAGGATGTGTTTGGTTTGGAATATGGTGCATGTAGTGTTTGTATTAATTATGAAAATAAATTATTAAATCCAAATTTTGAAGATGGGACTAGTAATAATTGGAATAGTCCGTCCATGAATAATTATCTTAGAAGAACACTTGACAGTGTTTATGGTGGTGAACTTCATGGAAAAAGAATGAGGGGTTGTTGGTCAGAAAATGATGGAATAACTTGTGGAAATGTTGGAAAAGTTGGTCAAGATGTTTTAATAGAAACAAAATATTTTTCAGACATAGATAATGAAAAATTAAATGTTAATTATGGTTGTTATGCTTTTACTGATGCAATGGGTTCAAATAAAGATTATCTAAATCTAAGTTTAAGATTTTATGATGCATCTAATAATTTAATATCAACAGATACAAAAACACTAGGTGATATTTCAAAAAGAAAAAATTGGAATATTATGTGTGATTACGTTTTAGTTCCAAGTGGAACAAGAAAAGTAAATTTGTTAGCTGAAGCATTTAAAGATAATGAACAAAATATCGATGTTGCTTTTGATGAATGTTTTGTAAAATTTGTTCCAAATAATGATACTTGTGGAAATGTTTGTCTAGGTATTGATGAAGAAGAAAATAATAATTATTGTCAGACTATATATCAAGAAGATGCAAATCAATTTATAATAACTTTGCCAAGTGCATGGACATATGCGCATAATAATGATGACTTAAGTCATGAAGAAGTTATTGATGGTAATTGGGAAACATACGGCTATAGAAATGGTGGGGGGTGTGGTATAGTATATGGGAATTATTATCCACCACTAGGAACATCTGATGCAAATTTAGTATGGAAAAATGGTGTATTTCAAAATAATATTAATATACCTAACGAATGTTTTAATGAATCTGAAATTAACTTGTTATTTGCAAGTTGCACTAATTCCATTTGGCCAGCCCCTCCAATATTTAATGAAGATGGAACTATATATCAAGGAGGATATAGTTCAACAGTAGTTAGGTGCCTAAAATCAAACACAACTAATATTTCATCAAATTGGGTAATTATAGATAGTGTAACTCGCCCTGCACGAACTTCTGAATATACTGATATTAATGCAAGATTTTTTTACGAAGAGGGAATTTTTTGGAATGTGTGTAAAAATGAAGAAACTTTTTATTGTATTGGAGATGATTTTGATAATGCAAGTTTAGTTACAAATGATGATATTGGATTAACACAAAATACGTTAAAAACACTTGTTGATAATAATACTAATGAAAAATGCGAATATGTTTGTAATGGTGGTTTTGTAAAACAGGGAAATACTTGTGTTAATATTAGTTCTTTTAGAAATTCAATAAATTACCTAAATGCAATTTATGATTCTAATTTAGAAATAGAAATTGGTTGTAGTATTTTATCTAATTCAAATATTAACTTGTTTAACTCTAAAAATGAAATGATTAATTTGCCAGAAAATCAAATTGAATGCAGTCCTACTAAAACAAAATCAGTAATAAATGTTGATTTAAATGAAGGTGTATATGCTTTAAATGCTCAAATAAATCAACCTTGTGAAGTTTGTAATAAATCAGTGAATTTTGTAGTTAATAAATCAAATCAACAAATTAATATTAATGATAATAATATTTTAGTTTTAATCATTTTAATTAGTTTTATCACATTTTTAATAAAAAGAGAAAGAATTTAAATAAAAAAAGCCTATTCTTACTAGATATAATGAATAAATTATTTGTGATAATACTTGCTAGCTTACTTATATTTGGTTGCATTTCACCAACACTAGAACAATCAACTTTTGAAGATTTCAACTTTTTAAAAGAAAAGTATGAAGTTACTCAAGCATTTTCAGTTAATACAATTATAATGAATGATTATATTAGTGAACTATCTATTATGCGCTCAAAGAGTAGTTTTAATTTAGCAGCAGTTATTGATGCTGAAATACCTTCAGCGAAGGCATTTTATTATTATTCTCTTGCAAATCAAAATATCAGATTAATTTCAATAAACAATTGCTCTGAAAATGATAAACTTACTATAAGACAGAATTTAAATTTAGCAATTAGTAACTCTAATTTAGCAATAAATAAAATAAATTCACTTCTTTTTATTGAAAATAGTAATCTTCGTGAAAATCAAAAAGAAGTTTTAGAAGAAATAAAAACAAATTCAGAAAATGCTTTAATTGAATTAAATAGTTTTTGTTAAAAAAATATTTTAGTTAATTTTTATTAAATTATAATATATTATTTGGATTATCTGAAGATATTTTTAAAAGGTTTTTTTATGGTTAAGAAAAATAACGCAGAATTTTATAAAAAAGGTGCTGAAGCAGAGATTTTAGAAGCTAAGTTTGATAAAATTTCTACAATCATTAAGAAAAGAATCCCAAAAAATTATAGAGAAATAACCCTTGATGAAAATATTCGAAAAAAAAGAACACGAAGCGAAGCAAAAATATTAAATGATTTATTTAACACAGTAAATGTTCCAAAAATAATTAGTGTCAATGAAAAAGAAGCTTCTATAACTATGGAATTTATTAATGGTGTTTTATTAAAAGATATAATTGAAAATAAAAAAAATCTTTGTGAACTTGCAGGCAGTGAAATAAAAAAAATCCATGATAGAAATATAATCCATGGTGATTTAACAACATCAAATTTAATATATTTTAATAAAAAAATTTATTTTATTGATTTTGGTTTAGGTTACTATTCAAAAAAAGTAGAAGATAAGGCAACCGATTTAATAGTTTTTAAAAAAACATTTAATGCAACTCACTCAAAAATAAAAGATAGTTTTGACTTGGTAATGAAAGGCTATTTGCCAAGTAAAGAAATGCTTATAAGAATGGCGGAAATTGAAAAAAGGGCAAGATATCATTAGTATAATGTTTTTAGAAAACTAGTAGTTCTTATTTTTTGAAAGTGTTTAAGCAATCTTTATAAACCTTATTAAGCCAAATTATTTTGTATTTTTAATGTTCTTTTCTGCACCGTAAATGGGCAAGAAAGGTTAAAGTGATATAAAATGGCAAAAAAAGAAAAACCAAAAGAAATTTCTAAAGATAATGTTGAAGAAATTGTAATTTCTTTAACTAATGCTGGTTATTCGCCAAGCAAAGTTGGTCTTATTTTAAGAGATGAACATAATGTAGTTAATTTCAAAGAATTAACTGGAAAAACTATTAGAACAGTTCTAAAAGAAAATAAATTACTTGGTGATATTCCTGAAGATTTATTAAATTTAATTAAAAAAAGTGTTATGCTTAACTCACACCTAGATAAAAATAAAAAAGATTTTTCAGCAAAGAGAGGTTATGAATTAACAGTTTCAAAAATAAGAAAATTATCAAAATATTATATTAAAAAGAAAAGATTACCAAGTGATTGGAGATACACTAAAGAAAGTGCAGCACTATTGGTGAAATAATTGATGGATGTTAAAATAAAGTTGTTTAATAGAAGAAAGTTATTATTTGTTGGAGTAGGATTTGATTCAATAGAAAAAGTAGATAAAATGTTGGCGTGATTTTTATGGCAGAAGGAAGAAGAAAAACAGTTGATAAGTGGAAAAAGAAACAATGGTTTACTATAGTATCATCAAAAATATTTGATAGAAAACCACTTGGTGAAACTCCTGCTGAAAAGCCAATTCAATTAATTGGAAGAACCCTTCAAGCTAATATGGGAAATATTACTGGTCAAAGAACAAGAAGAGATACTACAATTTATTTTAAATATTCTGATGTTCAAGGAACAAATTTGAATACAAAAGTTTCTAAATTTGAAATAAGTAAAGGAACTCTTGGAAGAATGATTAGAAGAAATAATAGTAAAGTATCACTTGTTAAAAAAATTCCAGTTTTAAATGGTGAAGCAAATATTACAACAGTTGTTGTAACTTACAAAAAAGCAACACAAGCACAAAAAACAGGTATAAGAAAAATAATTGATGATGAAGTTAATACTTTGAAAGGAAAAGACTTTGAAGAAATAGTTAAAGAATTGCTAATGGGTAAGTTCGCAAATGATTTGAATAAAAAAGCATCAAAGGTGTGTGTAATAAAGAAAACAATTGTTTCAAAAGCAACTTATACTGAGGCAAAGTAAATGTTATTAGATGAACTAATTTTTGTTTTAATCTTTTTAATAATTTTCTCAATACTTTCTTACAAATTACGTTTACTAGATTTTGAAGGAATTTTAGTAGCAAATGCGGTTGGGCTTGCTGCTATTACTTATGGCCCAAATCCTTTAATTAATTTCCTTGCAGTTGTTTTACTATTTATATTTGGGGAAATTGCAAGTAATTATCCAATTAAAAAACACGAAAAAAGAGGTATTTGGAATGTTATTGGAAACTCACTTCCCGCTCTTTTATGTTTAGCGTTAATAATAATATATCCTGAATATGATTTATTTTTTGAATTAGCATTTTTTGGAGCAATTTCCGCGGCTTTGGCCGATACTTTATCTAGTGAAATTGGTTATTATTCAAGGTCAAAACCTCGTTTGATAACAAATTTAAGAGAAGTTGAAAGAGGTGTTGATGGGGGAGTTACTTTACTTGGAGAAATTGCAGCACTTATTGGTGGAATTATAATTGGTTTGTTTCATTTTTTCTTTTTTGGAAATTACTTTTATATGATTGTTATAATTGTTTCAGGTTTAATTGGTTCTAATTTTGACTCTTTAATGGGGGCAATATTTCAAAGAAAAAAGATTTTAAATAACACACACGTTAATTTATTAGGCGGTTTATCTGGAGCATTGTTTGCTTTTTTGATGAGCCTTCTTTAAATTAGTGATATTATGTATTTAGATTATACTTTTTTTTTGATTTTTTTTGCATATGTTATTCCATTATATATATCAAACTCTTCACCAGTCTTTCTTCATGGAAAAATTCCACTTGATTTTAATTTAAAATTTAATCAAAAAAGAATTCTTGGTGATGGTAAGTCAATACTTGGAACAATGGTTGGTATAATAGCAGGAACATTTGCAGGAACTTTGTTTTCATTTTTTTTTCAAATAAATACTTTAATCCCTAATTATTTTGCACTTGCATTTTTGTTATCTTTTGGTGCTATGTTTGGTGATATAGTTGAAAGTTTTTTTAAAAGAAGAATTGGGCTTAAAAGAGGGGAAAAATGGCTCATATTTGACCAAGTAGATTTCATTATTGGTGGATTATTATTTAGCTTAATTGTGAGAATTCCTGAGATAGAAATTATAATAATATTGCTATTTATTACTTTTTTTGTTCATAAATATTCCAACTTATTTGCATTTAAATTAAAACTAAAAAAAGTTCCATGGTGATAAAATAAATATTTCAAAAGAAAACAAAAACATAATTTTATTTTTATTAAAATTTTCAATATTTTTTTTAATATTGTCTTTTATAATAGAATTTTTAGACTTAATTATAATAAATAATTTTTTAGCAGAGTATTCTGCAAAATTTTTTGGGCTTAGTTATTCAAATAACATTATTTTTGTAAATGGGATTAACTTTATAGTCACAAATTTTTGTACGGGCTTTGTTAGTGTAGCAATTTTATTTAGTGTTATATTTTCTTTTAACAAACCAACAATTTATAATAAAACAATAATTTTTGTACTTGGGGCTTTAATTTTATTGGTTTTTAACTTTTTTAGAATAATTTTTGTAATTAAAATGGCTTTAATTGGTTTTGATGCTGAATTAGTTCATACTATAACTTGGTTTATAATGAGTTTTTTAATACTGATTTTTTGGTATTATATTAATAAAAAAGTTCTTGGTTATAAAAATCTAAATAAGTTAGTTAATTAATTTCTTTCCATTTTGTCAACAATTTTCTTCATTATTATAGTAAATGCTGGCCTTGTTATAAAAACACCAATTAATGCTCCAACTATAGCAACTGTTGCAAACCCATATAATTTATCAATTCCAGGGAAAGTTCTTGCAAATAATAATATTGGTATCATTACTGCAATCATAGTAAATGCAGATGTCATTATAATAAAAAGTGCTGATTTAACTCTTCTAATTAAAGATTCTTTAACTCTTTTTGACTTAGCCATTATTTCATCAGTTATAACAATTTCAGAATCAATCCCTGTTCCAATTGCTGCAATTAAACCAGCAAACGCTGCAAGGTCAAGCGGTCTTTGTGTTAATGCAATAAATCCAAAGTTAATTATTATTTCACTTACTCCAATAACAAATATTGGTGTTATAATTTTCCAATTTTTGTATCTTATTGCAAGAACTACTCCTACTACAATAAATGCAATTATTGCCATTATAACTACTAATGATTTGAATGATTCTCCAAGTGATGCAGAAATAGTTTCTCTTGAAATAGTTTTTACTGGCGTTGGAAGAGATCCACTTTCAAGTAAAATTGCTAATTCTTCAAGATCATTTACAGCCTCTTCAAAACTTTCTCTTTGTCCACTAATATAAAGAGTACTATATCTTGTTGCTTGTTCAATTGTTGCAACATTTTGATTTGTTATACCTTCTGTTAATCCAATTATTTGTCTTGCACGAAGAGTTTCCCAAATAAAAGGTTTTTGAGTAATTTCACGAACTTCAACTAAAAAATTTAAGTTTTCTAGCTGTGTTACTATTTCACTATCAATATCTGAAGAAATTATTACTTGGTTTATTTTTTCATTTTCTTTAATAGAATTTAATAATGCTATATTTAAATTTCCATCAAAAACTATTACATTAATTTGAGAATCTTCTATTACTTCCTCTATATCAGTTTGCTGTGGCATGTTTAGGGTTCTATCTCCTAAAAATAGGTAGTCTCTATCAAGGTCATATTGATCCTCGCTTACAATAACTATTGCGTTTGGTTTATCTAAAAAGAAAATTGTTCTTTCACAATCATAAATTGGCTGGCCTGTTGTGGTAAAAGAAATTGCAGTACATTGATGAAATGTTTGTTCTGTAAAGCTTTCAACTGCTCTTTCATTTAAAACAAAAGGAAGCCTCCATTCAAAAAAACTACCTTGTTGAAATACTCCAAAACTAGTATCTCCTCTTAATATTCTTAAGATTTGGTCCCCAGTAAAAATAGTGCTACCATTTATATTTGCTTCAAATTGTCCTTGTTGCCTTATTCTTGATTCTATTTTTTCTATTTCACTTGAATTAGTTTCCGATAATTGTATTGCTATAAATTTGTTTCCAATAGGACTAACAATAATATCTTTTAGTCCAGTAGGGTCAATTCTTTGTGAGATAATATTTGAAATTCTATTAATTTCTTCTACACTAACTTCATTTTGAAGTTCTACTTGAAGAAGTGTTCCCCCTTCAAAATCAAGTCCCAATTTAATATTTGTATTGTTTAAATATCCATCATCAGAGTGTCCTCCATTTATGAATATTAAACCAAGTGATAAAATTAAAGCAAAAACTAAAAGAATCATTTGCCAGTTTTTTAGAAGTTTCATTTTTTACCCTCCAAAAACCAAATAAGTATTGGTGCATTAATTAACCAAGTTGAAATAACATCTCCAATTAAACCAAAGAATAAAATTGTTGATATAAAATAAATTACTTCTATTTGATAAAAGTAAGAAATTAATATCATTGGTATTAATGCGGCAAGAGTTGTGCCAGTCATAGTTAAACCAGTTTTCATTGAAATTGTTGCTCGCTCACCACTAGTGCCAGTTTTTTCTTTAAGCAATCTTGAACTAAGCATAATATCAGTGTCAACAGAATATCCAACAAGTAATAAAAGTGCAGGTAGAGTTGTTAGTGAAAGTGGAATATTTAGTAGAGCCATTCCAGCTAGTCCTGCAAGCACATCAAAAATCATTGCTTGAATTATTGCTGCACTAGGAACAACTTGTCTAAATGCAATAAAAACAACAATTGTTAGTAAGATAAAACCAATTATTGAAATTTGAACTATTCCATTAAATGACGCTGCACCAAGAGTTGGCGAAATTTCTCTTTGCTGAAATTCAACATCTTCTCCAAGATTAAGTTTTTCTTTTAAACTATTTTGTATTCCGGTATAAAAATTTTCTTTTGTCTCGCTTAATGCATCTTGTGCTGCAATTAAAGCAAGTCTTGAATTATCAAAATTTTGTTCTTCTTTATCTAAAACAACTAATGCTTGGTTTGAAATAGAAATAGATAATTCTTCATTATCAAGAACACTTTCTGCTTGTGAAATTAGCTCTTCAGCATTTATTATTTTTGGATCTTTACTATATTGTATCCAAGCACCATAACCTGTTGGCGAGGCAATTGTTGAAATTTTTAATTCAGGTAAATTAAATTCATTAAGAGCGTCAGTTAAACTTTGAGTAGTTATTTCCTTTTCAGCCCTTAAAATAATTAAATTTCCTCCAGTTATATCAATTCCAAGACTAACTCCAGGAAAAACAAAAATAAGAAATAACATAGGTATTAGTAAAATTGCTGGAATTATCATGTACTTTTTATAATTTTGTCCAAAAAAATCATCCATCAATATCACATAATTTAGTCTTTAGATATAAATTAAAAACTGCTTAAGCCTTAAATATGTTATGTCTAGCAAAAAAAATCCTAAAAAAAATGTTGCTAAAACCAAAACAGTTTGGGGTGGTAGAAAATTACCAATAATTGATCCTGAAGTTGTTAAAGTATTGCTTTGGATTAAACTTGCTAAATTAAAATCTAGTTTAGGATTAACTGAAAACATATCCATTGAAGATATGGCTAATAAATTTAAACAACTTGATGAAGAAATTAGAAAAAAAGAGAATAGTCAAAAAAACTCGATTGGAAAATCTATTAGAAGAAATAAAGAACGTGTTAAAAAAAGAGAAATTTTTAATGCTAAAAAAAATGCAAGATTATTAAAAGAGCAGGAGTATTTGCGTGCTGAAAAATTAATTAAAAGTGAAAATTTTGAAAAGTATGTTGAATCTATGATAGTTTCAATTATGCTTGTTAGGTCAAACTTTGCTAAAAACCCAGAAAGTTTGTTAAATCAAGATAGTTTAAAATCAGCAAAAAGGTATTCTTCATATTTTAAAGAATTTTATCTTTTTCACCCTAGCAAACAAATAAGAACTCTTGCGCGGCAAAAGTATGATATAGTGGCAAAGAGAAAAGGTTTTATTTTATGAACTTAAAAACTATTGAAGAACCAAAAAAATTACTTGATATTGCATTTTCAAAAGGCAGAAAAGCTGCGTCTAATTATCCTAAACAAAAAACTAATTTTTATAGCATGAAAGGAAAAGAAATAGCAAAAATAGATGTTTCTGGCGACTATCTTGAAGAGGTATTAACTAAGATAGTAGTTGATTTTCCAAGCATTAAAACGTTACCACTTTTTTATCAAGATCTTTTTAGATTAATAATTGATCAAGATGAAACAAAAATTGCTTTATCAAATATTACATCAGTATCAAAAATAGTTAAAAAAATGCGTAGAGAAAACATAATTCGTTTAAAAGAATTAAAGTTTACAGAAAGTTCTTTTTCTGATGCAAAAAAAATCTCAAACCAATATTTTGGTAGAGTTTCATCAGTAATTAAAAGTCTTAAAAAACCAATTTCTATTTATAACGATGCAGTTAAAAAATTAAAAGAACTTCCATCAATAAAAGCCGATGAGGAACTTTACATTTTAGCAGGATTTCCAAATGTTGGAAAAAGTACTTTAATGTCAAAAATTACTGATTCAAAACCAAAAGTTGCAGCATATCCATTTACAACAAAAGGACTTAACGTTGGTGTGTTTTTTAAAAAATATTTACCAGTTCAAGTTATAGACACTCCTGGTTTACTTGATCGCGAGCTTCATAAAAGAAATAATATTGAAAAAAAAGCAATAAGTGCTTTTCAATATTTAAAAGGAACAATTATTTTTGTTATTGACCCAACTCAGCCACTAACTAATCAAAAGCAATTATTTTTGGAAGTTAAAAAACTATTTAGTGAAAAGGGTTTTATTGTTGTAATAAATAAAACTGACATTGCAACAGAAGAAGAAATTAAAATAGCTAATAGAGAATTTAATGGTAATTTTATTATTTTAGAAGGTCAAGGCAAAAATACATTAAAAGAAGAATTAATGAAATAATAATATTTGCTTATTCTTTATATTCTAACTTTTTTATTATGTAATATTAGCAATATTAAGCAAATTTAACCAATTATTTGGTTTTGCATAATCCATTTAAAAAAATTTCCTTTCCTAATTTTGTTAGTCACGCGGATTTTAATTTAAGTGTTCGCACTGACACTGGTGATAAAATGAATGATGAAATAACTGAAATATTGCAAGAAATTCTTTTGGACAGAACTGTTCCAAGAAATATACGATCTCAAATTGAACTAGCTATGTCAAAAATAAAACAAAATACAAATACTAGTTTAAGCGAAGTAGTTTATTTGCTTGATGATATTTCAAACGACATGAACATGCCTGAACAAACAAGAACTGATATTTGGCATGTTATTTCTCTAGTGGAAGAAGCGAAAGAAAAAATGAAGTAATGCTTGACTAGATGGAAAAAAAATGCAAGATATACTTTTATACGCTGAAAAAAAGGGACTTGTTCTTTCAAAAGAATCAATAAATTTACTTGTTGAAAATAATGATTGGGAAAAAATACTTGATGAACTTGTTAATGAAGGGTTAGTTTTTATTGAACCAAAAAATATAGAGTTAAAATTGTCTAGAACAAAACTTGACCAAGTTAAAAAAGAGGTTGAAATAAAACACACTCGTTTTGATGCATTTGCAAAAAACAGAACTCCTAATTTTAGAATAATGACTGAATATGATGTTACTGGTCAAAGTTTAAGTGAAGGAAAAGTTGATGACTTTTTAAGACTTTTTAGAAGTAAGTTTAATTTAATATATGGGATGTTAAAAAAAAGACACAATCTCTCTCCAATAACAATTTCAAATTTAAGTGGAATAAGAAAAGGAGAAAATGTTGATATTATTGCAATAATTAATAAAAAATGGAAAACAAAAAATAATCACATTGCTTTTGAAGTTGAAGACCTTGAAAAAAAATGTATTGCTTTAATAATGGAAAAAGAAATAGAATTGATGAAAAAAGGAGAACATATTTTAGAAGATAATGTTGTTGGGATAAAAGGCGCAAAAGTTGGTGATGATTTTATAATTATAAAAGAAATTTACTGGCCAGACTTGCCAGTTCGCTCGCCAAAATTACTTTCAGAAGAAATTTATTCTGGTGGAACTAGCGATTTTCACTTTGGCAGTAATCATTTTTTAAGAAAACCAGTAGAAAAATGGATAAGCTTTCTAAATGGAGAAGGTTTAAATCAAAAACAATTAGATAGAGTTGGAAGATTGCAGTATTTATTTATTAATGGCGATAATATTGCCGGGGTTGGTGTTTATCCTGGTCAATTTGATGATCTTGAAATAAAAGATATTTATAAACAATATGAAGCATTTGAAGAATTAATGCTTCAAATACCTGAGTATATTCAAGTTTTTATTTGCCCAGGACAGCACGATGCAGTAAGAAGAGCTGAGCCACAACCAGGGATTAGTAAAGAATTTGTTCCAAGATTATTTGACTTAAAAAATTTTCATTTTATTTCTTCACCTTCATGGGTTGAAACTGAGGGACTTAAAAATTTAGTTTATCATGGACCAAGTATTCATGACCTTATTCAAAGTGTTTCATTTCTTGATATGAATCATCCGCAAGATGGAATGGTTGAACTTCTTAAAAAAAGAGATTTAATGCCAAAGTATGGTGGAAAAAATCCGTATGTTCCAGAAGGAAAAGATTATATGGTTATAAAAGAGGAACCAGATTTAGTTTGGATTGGTGACATGCACCATAACGGATATACAAATTATCGCGGAACAACAATAATTAATGGCGGGTGCTGGGAAGGACAAACTGATTTTGAAAAAAAAATGGGTCACACACCAACTCCAGGAATATTTCCAATGGTTAATTTAAAAACAAGACAAATTACTGAAACTTATTTTTTAAGAGATAATATTCAAAAAGAAGTAGCGCTTGAAAATTTGGTGGAGGCAAAAGAATGACTCAAGTAACATTTCCAGCAAAGCCACACATTAAAAAATATTTTCAAAAAATTCAAGAACAAGCACACATTCAGTATGAACTTGCAAAAAAAATGCGTGCAATTGGAAATGATATTAGTACAAAAGTTGAAATGACTCCTGCTGTGGACTTAGCAGATCGTGCCGAAACACTTATTGAACTCCCAGGTTTAGCTAAAAGATATAGAGAAGTAATTAAAGAACAACCAGGTAGGCGTGAAGCATATTTTCAAATATTTAAAGAAATAATTGAACAAAAATGGTGTAAGATTCCAGATGATCAAAAAAGACTTGAAATTGGAATAAAAGCATGTCTTTTAATTGAAACAGAAGGAGTTGTTGTAGCACCACTTGATGGCTTGCCAAAAGTTGAAATAAATAAAAATCCAGATGGCAGTAAATATGTTGATATTTATTATGCAGGTCCAATACGTGCGGCGGGCGGAAGTTCAACAGTAATACCATTAATTTTAGGAGATTATGGTAGAAAATTACTCGGTCTTGATAAATATAAACCAACAAAAGATGAAGTAGAAAGATACATTGAAGAAGTTGCAATATATCAAACTGAAATTGTTTCTAGACAATACACAGTTCCTGATAATGAAATAAGAATAATTGTTGAAAATTGTCCAGTTTGTATTAATGGAACTCCAACCGAACTTGTAGAAGTTTCTGTTCATAGAGATTTGCCAAGAATTCCAACAAACAGAATTAGGGGAGGGGTTGGGCTTGTAATTTCTGAAGGATTAGCTCTTAAAGCACTTTGGGTTTTAAACCAAGCAAAAAAACATGATCTTGAAGAAAATTGGAAATTTCTTGAAAGTATTGTTAAGGTGGAAAAAAAACAATCAATAATTGAAATAAAACCTGTTAAAAAATTACTTGAAGGACTTGCGGCAGGTAGGCCTGTTTTGGCATACCCCAGTAACTGGGGCGGATTTAGATTAAGATATGGCCGAGGAAGAAACACTGGAATAATGGCTAAGGCAATAAATCCTGCAACTATGTTACTTCTTGATGAATTTATTGCGGTTGGAACACACGGAAAACTTGAAAGGCCTGGAAAAGCAACACAGTTTTTTCCATGTGATACTATTGATGGTCCAATAGTTTTGTTAAATGATGGCGAGGTTAAAAGAATAAATTCAACTAAAGAAGCTGATGAAATAAAAAACAGAGTTAAAAAAATAATTTATGTTGGAGATTTACTTGTATCTTATGGCGATTTTAGAAAAAGTGCACACCCTCTTATTCCACCA
This sequence comes from uncultured archaeon, assembly GCA_964583285.1. Classification (GTDB taxonomy): domain Archaea; phylum Iainarchaeota; class Iainarchaeia; order Iainarchaeales; family JAAZKV01; genus JABIDZ01. Next base: position 5,886 of record CAZOVD010000003.1, on the reverse strand, counting down.
GGGTATGTTGAAGAATGGTGGGTTCTTGAATTAAAAAAAGCAATTGCTGAAAATAAAATTAACGAATTTGCAGTAGATGTTGATATTAAAAAAATAATTGATGATCCTAATAACATTAGTGAAGATGATGCAATTATTTTATCTAAAAAATTTAATATTCCACTTCATCCAAAATTTATTCATTTTTATACAGCACTAAATTTAAAAGAAATAAAACTTATACATAATTATTTTTTGGGTGGAGATATTTTTAAAGAAAAAATAGAACTAAACAATAATCCTGAAATGAAAATATTTTTAGAAAGAATTGGCTTGCCCCACAAGATAGAAAATGAAAAAATAATAATTAGTGATTTTTGTAAAACTTTAATAGAAACATTTTCTTTAATTGAAAAAAGACAAAGTAGCAAAGAAACAGTACTTGATTATTTAAGTGAAATTTCTAAAATTAAAATAAAAGATAAAGCCGGTTCTTTTATTGGCGGAAGAATGGGTAGGCCAGAACAAGCAAAAAGAAGACAAATGAAAGGTAACCCTCATTGTTTATTTCCAATTGGACTTGCTGGTGGAAGTATTAGAAGTATAAACAAAGCAATAGATGAATATAATAATGAAAGTGGAGAAATTGATATTGAAATAGCACAGTATAAAAATAAAGCTGGAAAAAAAACATTTTACTTTTATGATAATCAAGCAAACACTCGTAACACTAGATTAAATTATTGTTCAGCTTGTAAAGAAAGTTTTGAAGGTGAAATGTGTAAAAAATGCGGGGGCAAATTATTTAAGTCAGGCAATCATAAAATAAAATTAAGAGAAATGGTAATTAATGCTAAAGAAAACTTAAAAGTTCCAATTCCTGAATTAATTAAAGGAGTCCAAGGACTTGTTTCTGATGCAAAAGAAGCTGAACCAATAGAAAAAGGAATACTTCGTGCAAGACACAATGTACATATTTTTCGTGATGGAACTAGTAGATTTGAATTACTTAATGCAACAATAACTCACTTTAAGCCAAAAGAAATAAACTTATCTGTAGAAAAAGTAAAAGAGCTTGGATATATTAAGGATTACTTAGGAAATGAAATAACTAATTTGGAACAATTAATTGAAATTTATCCACAAGACATAATTGTTAATGAAACCTGTGGAGATTGGATGCTTGATGTTGCAAATTTCATTGATGATGAACTTGAATTTTTTTATAAATCAAAAAGATTTTATAATGCAAAAACAAAAGAAGATTTAATTGGAACTCTTTTACTAGGTCTTGCGCCACACACATCTGCAGCTGTAACTTCAAGAGTAATAGGTTATACTAAAGCAAGACTTGGTTTTGGCCACCCTTATTTTGTTTGTGCAAAAAGAAGAAATGTTGATGGGGATCAAGATTCAGTAATGCTTTTAATGGATGGGCTACTTAATTTTTCACAAAAATTTTTAGCAAATAGAAATGGTGGAAAAATGGATTCAGCAATTGTTTTCTCAACAATAATAACTCCAACCGAAGTTGATGATGAAGTACATCAAATGGAAACTTGTTTTTCTTATCCGCTTGAGTTTTATGAAACTGCTACAAAAATAACAGAACCATTTCTTGATATAATTGAAACGGTAAATGATAAATTGGGTAGTGAAAATCAATATTCTGAAGTTGGATTTACTCATAATACTAGTTGTTTTGATGAAGGGCCAAAAACATCACAATATATACAATTAAAAACAATGGAAGAAAAAATTGGTAGACAAAATAAATTACAAAAAAAGATTTTGGCAGTTGATTCAAAAGATGCACTTGAAAGAGTAATGGGTTCACACTTTTTGCCAGACATAATAGGAAATGCAAGAGCTTTTTCTCGTCAAACTTTTAGATGTACTACTTGTAATGAGAAATATAGAAGAATTCCACTTTCAGGAATTTGTTATAAATGTGGTAAAAACACTTTAATTTTAACAATACATCAAGGTTCGGTTAGAAAGTATTTGAAAATTGCGCAAAATCTTGCAAAACAAGAAAACTTAAGTGACTATTTAATTCAAAGACTTGATATGATAGAAAAGGAAATTGATTCAGTTTTTAATAATGATAAAGTAGAACAAAAAGGATTATTTGATTTTGTTTAAATTTTTTAATTGAAACATTTTTATTAACAAGAAACATTATTTTAATATGCAAAGAAAAAGGCCGTTAATCAAATTACATGGAGTTTTTATTAATGTTAGTAAAGTGAGTGGTTTAAAAGACACATTAGCTCGTTTTAATAGACAAATGGATAAACTAGAGACTGTTTGTGATGAAACTTCATTTAGAATTTCAAATTTAAAAAGAAGAGAAACTAAATATAAAAGTAATTTACATGTCAAATTATATTCTTTAAAAGCCGCAATTCTTTCAATAAAATGGAAACAAGCAATGGAAATACTTTCAAGAAGTAGATTACTTTCTTTAAATCAAGCTCAAATAAAAACATTAAATGATTCTGTTAAATCTATTGAATCAGAATTTAATTCAGTTCATGCACTATTACTTGATGAAAAAGCAAAACCAAAAATTAAATCATTTTAAAAATTTTTAAATAATTCCTTTTCAAGAGCTGCTTTTATTTTGTTAGCATCAAAACCAAGTTTAATTAATCTTGTTTGTCCCTTTATTCCTTTTCCAGAATTAGTTACAAGAATAAGTCCATACATTTCAAGTTCATTAATATATTGTCTATACCATCTACTTGTAATGCTTCTATGTTCAAATTTTTCTGCAAGTTTTAAATAGTTTTCAAAAATTTCTCCGCTAAATAACACTCCTTTTTCAACCTCGCCACTAACTTTTGTAAATGATGGATTTTGAAGAGAAAGTTGACTAATTGCATAAAGTACTAATTGTTGTTGCTGAGGAAGAGTAGAAATCATAGAAATAATTATTTCTTCTTCAACACTTACCTTTGCTTGTTCAACTAATTGATCATCAACAAAATCTAGTTCTTTATTATCAGCAATCTCTCCAGCTCTTTGAAGTAACATTACTGCAGTTCTTGCATCTCCTGATTCTTGTGCAGCTATTGCAGCAGCAAGAGATATTGCTTCTTCTTTTACAACACCATTTCTAAATGCTTTTTCACTTCTTTCTTTTAATATTTTTTGAAGTTCATTTGCGTTATATGGTTCAAAAACCATTTCACGTTCGCAAAGAGAACTTTTTGTTCTTGGATCAAGCTTTTCTTTAAATGTTAAATTGTTACTAATTCCAATTACTGTAATTGAACCTTTATTAAGTTCATCATTTGCTCTTGAAAGAGAATACATTAAATCATCAACATCTTTTACTTTATCAATTTCATCAAGAATTAAAATTACGTGTGCATTTTTTTCGCGAGAAAAATCAATTAATTTTTCATAAACAAAACTAGCACTATATCCTAAAAAATCTTTTTCTGGATAAAAACTTCTAAGTGCTTTAAGTAGAACTTTATATTTTGATGGGTGACTTCTGCAGTTGATATAACAATTAAAAACAGGTAATTCTTTTTTACTAACAAAATCACCTAACTGATCAGTAACATGTTTTACTGTGGAAGTTTTTCCACTTCCAGTTTTTCCATAAATAAAAAAATTATTTGGTTTTGAATTTTTTACTACTGCTCCAAGATTTTGAGTAATAACTTCTATTTGTTTTTCTCTAAAAGGTAAATTTTTTGGCAGGTAATGTGGTGAAATAATATCTTTGTGTAAAAAAACACTTTTTTTACTTAAATGTTTTTCAAAAATATTTTCTGAGAAGTCAGTTTCTCGTTCTTTTTCAATAATAATTTCCATTTTTTCCCCTTTTGTTAAGTGTGTGATTGGGAGGGGTTATGCTTAGTTCCACTAATTTAATTCCACTAATAATAAGTAATAGTTTGATTAAAATCTTTTGTGTTTGAAAAACAAACCAAATTTGCTTCTAACAAAGGGTTTATATATTTTTTATAGTGAAATAATATAAAAGCGCTTTAAATGCGGGGTGATTTATTTGGGACTATTTAATAAAGTAATGGCAAAAAAAGAAGCACCAGTTGATTTAGAAGAATTTTTAAACAACTTGGATGAAGTAGAAGACGAACATTATGAGGATGCTGATGCATTTGTTAAACCAATGGATTTGGTTGTAGATGCTGACGTAAATGCAATAATGAATGAAGCAAAGAGTGGGAATTTAATTCTTGTAAACATTTCTGATTTATCAAAAAGAAATGCATTAAAATTAAAAGAATTAATTGGACAAGTAAAAACAGAAGTAGCAGCAATTGACGGAGACATTGCAAGAATTTCTCAAGGCAGAGTTTTAGTAACTCCTTCAAAAGTTAAAATAATTAAAAGAAAAGGACAGTGAATAAATGTATTTAGGCAATCCAATGTTGCCTGTTTCACTACCTGTTAATGAAGCGCTACAAAAATTAACAAAGGTAATCACGGAAAAGAACTGGCAGAATTTTGAAATAGGTTCAATGCGGCTAGTTCTTACTCCTTTCTTTTTTTATCAATATCATTATTTTTTAGAAGAAGAAAAAGACTCTACAAAAATAGTAAAAGAAACTGTTGATGGTTTTATTTCACTAAATGGAAATCTACTTAAAATAAATGAAAATGTTGCAAGACTAATTAAAAATAAATTATATGATTCAAATAATAACTTAGCTCCTGAGATAGAATTTATTGAGCAAGAAACCAATGTAACAAAAAAGGAGCAAGAAAAAATTCTTGTATTAAAAACAGCACAACATTTTAAAGTTCCAAAAGAAAATTTAATTGTTTCAAATATAAAATTGTTTTTGGTTCCATTTTATGAAACTCATATTACTATTGAAAAAGAAAATTATTCAATTAGAATGAATGCAGTAGATGGTAATTTACATGGTATTGAAAAAATTCCAGAGCGAGAAAAAGGTTTTTTAGAGATAACAAGAGAAACTCTTGATGAGCTAACTACGCCAGCTACTTGGGTAAATTATACCAAAGAAATGTTTATTGATGCAAAAAAGTCACTTGTAGAATCAAAACAAGTTAAAAAAGAAAAAAAAGAAGTAATTAAATCGCTTGACTTATCATTTCTTGACTCAAAATTAGTTTTAATTTTAATAATGATTCTTGCATTATTTTTAATTTACCTAGCTTTTATTTAAGTTTTAATTATTTGGATTAATTAATTCTCCACAAACATTATTTATGCCAATAGTGTTAACTTTTGCATTGTATAATTCTTGGATTATTTTTGCTTCATTCCAAAATAAAGTCCATGCTACATTGTTTGCTGATTGAGAACTATTAACACACACTGTTTGATTTGTAATACCATCAAATACTTCTTGCAAGTTAGTAATTTTTGTATTTCCCGTTGACGATATTTCAATAGAACAATTTCCATCAGCACCTAAAGCACATAAACCATTTTTGGTGTAAATATTTCCTTTCCCACTAATTGTTAATTTTTCAATTAAATCAGTTTGTTCTTTTGGCAAGTAAATTACTGTTTCTAAAAATTCACTACCAGTATTTTTTAGTGGTGCTTCGCCGTAAATTGAAATTTTTGCAGGAATACTTTCTGTTCTTGGAGTTAGATAATCTGCTTGTCTATAAACAAGTGCAGTTTCTCCAACTTTTATATCTTCGCAAGTATTTGTTAATGTACTTCCAATTCCTGTCCAATAAGTAAAAACATCACTTGTAAAAGTATTGTTTAATTGATTATGTACTAAATTAAAATTATTTGTTCTAGAATCATTCCCATCAACTTTTACAAACAGTGGCACAGCAAATGTTTTGTATAAATTTCCATTTGTTATATTATTTGCTCCAGCCTCTTCATTAAATGTCATTATAACTCCTCTATTATTTACATTTGTTGAGTATAAA
>CAZOVD010000002.1:0-69133 GCA_964583285.1 uncultured archaeon | reverse complement strand
TTTATAAATATAATTTAAATGGCTATATTTCAAGCCATCTAATATTTTCTTCTCTTAAAGACCAATCAACTACTTTTTTAATTGAATCTTCTATAGAAACAGGTGGTTGCCAACCGAGATTTTTTAATTTACTTCCATCAAGAGCATATCTTAAATCGTGTCCTGGTCTTTGTCCATGAAAATCAACAATTTCGTATTTAAGTTCCTTACCAACAGCATTAGCAATTGTTTTAGCAAATGTTAAATTATCAAATTCTTTCTCTCCAACAATATTAAATCGCCCTTTAGAAGCATCAATATTATCTAAAAATTCATTAGAATTATTTAAAATAAAAAGAATAGCATCAGCAACATTTCTTGCATGAATATAATGCCTTTTTCCAGCTTCTGTTTTATCTGGAGTTCCATGAATTTGCACTATTTCTCCGTTTCTAACTTTATTGATTACTAACGGCAAAAACTTTTCAGGGTGTTGCCTTTCTCCAATAACATTCATTAAATTAGTTATTTGAATAGGAACTTTATAAGTATTTGCATACGCTTGGCAAATATTCTCTGCACCAGCTTTACTTGCACTATATGGATTTCCAGCATTAAATCTATCGCCCTCTTTATAACTAATTCCTTCTGGAGCAGTTCCATAAACTTCGTCTGTACTAAAATAAATAAATTTTTTTGGTTTTATTTTTCTAGCCATTTCAAGCATCACAATTGTACTATCAATATTATTTTTAATAAAAGAAGCCGGTTCTTTAATTGAGTTATCTACATGGCTTCCTGCTGCCATATGTATAATGTAATCAATTTCCCCAAGTTCTTTAATAAAATTATCATGCATTGGTGTTTGTAAATCATATGAAAACATTTCAACTCTATTATCGTTAAATGCTTTAATATCTCTTAATCTATCCATACCATTACTAGCATAATCCATCCTATCAATTGTAATAATATGCCAATCGGTGTTCTTAATAAAATGCTCTATTAAATGATGGCCAATAAATCCACAACCTCCAGTTACTAAAATTCTTTTGCTCATTTTCTTTCCTCCACAATTTTTTTATCTTTATAAGCTGTTGTATTTTTTCCACATTGCAACATATTTTCTCCATGCACAATATAGTAGTTTGTAACAACAGGAATAAAATTAAATTTGTAGCCAGCATTTGCTGCTCTTTTCCATAAGTCCCAATCCATATGTGTTTTTAGACTTTCATCAAACCCACCAATTTTTCTAATAATTCTTGAATCAAATAATACACTGCAGGTTGTAAATAAATTTCTTTTTTGTATATTTTCTAGATTAAATGGCTCACAATATTCATGCAAGAAACTACCATCAGATTTTATTTGTTTTGTTTTTGTATAACAAATATCATAACCGTCAATATTTTGTACAAGCGTTTGTAAATGCTCCATTTTCCACATATCATCATCATCAAGTAAAGCAATAAATCTTCCTACTGATTTTTTTATTCCATAATTTAATGCAGTTGACAATCCACCATTTTCTTTATTAAAATATTTTATTCTATTATCATTAAATTGTTCTATTATTAAACTTATATCTTCTCCTCCATCATTAACTACTATTAATTCCCAATCTTCTCTTGATTGTTCTAGAACTGATATAATACTATTCTTTATTAAATTAGGTCTATTATAAGTTGGCATAATTATTGATACTAAAGGTTGTTTTTTTGATTCTTTTTTAAAATCTTTAAAATAATCAGCTATCTTTAATTGAAATTCTTTCATTTTATCTAAAGAGCTTCTCCACGCACTATTAGGTCTAATTCTATAGTATGTTAAGCATTTATCAATCCAACCAAATTTCTTATTATTAATCATTGCATACATCCATGCCCAATAATCTTCGGCGTACTTTACATTTCCAAATTTAGTAGTTCCTTTCTTAAAACATACTGTATTGTTATTAATTAAATTTTGTTCAAACATTTTTTCTTTATCAAATGGAATAGGCGAAGAATAACGCCCGTTTTGATAATCATGGCCATCTTGAAATGTTTTATATCCACCATAAATAATATCAACATCTGAATTATTATTAAAATATTCAATAGTGTTTTTCATTCGCTCTGGGTGCATTAAATCATCAGAATCAATAATCATTATATATTCTCCAGTAGCATGAAGAAGTCCTCTATTTCTTGTATGACCTTGTCTTAGATTTTCCGTGTTTTCTAGCAATTTAATTTTATTAGGATATTGATTTACTCTATACTGAATAATATTTTTTGTGTTATCTGTAGAACAATCATCAATGATAATAATTTCCCAATTAGAATAAGATTGAATTAAAATACTTGAGATAGTTTCATCAATATAATTTTCACAATTATATGCAGGAATAATCACACTAATTTTTGGCTCTTCCATGTTTCATTCCCTCAAGCATTTCAAGTATTATTTTTGAATAATTTATAATATTTTTTTCTTCCGCTAATGTCATAAATTCTGGTTTCTGCTTAAAGTCTAATAACTCAAATGATTCGCAATTTAAATAGTGCATAATAGCTCTTTTTATTATAAATGTATGAACTTTTATAAATAATTTACTAATTTCTTTTTGATTAACTTGTATGTTTTCTTTTACGTTAAAAAATTCTTGCATTATTTTTGGATTTTCTTGAAAAAATTTTTCTAATTCTGCTGACTTTTTTAATATTTCATCATTTATTTTGTATCCTATTTTATCATCACCTTGAATTATTTCTAATTCATGCATATCTTTTAATATATTATTTCGTGTTGGTTTATTGAAACTTTTAATAAAATTAAATATCTTAAACATTTTTTTTCGCCTCTTCAAATACATATTGCCATTTTTCTGAAATTAATTTTGGAGTAAAGCATGAATATCTTAATGTATGTTTTGTTAGAAAAAAATTTAATTTATCTTTAAATTGTTCTTTATTTTCTACAAAATGCAATAAATCATTAAAATAAGGTTTTAATTCTAAATAACTTGGTATATTGCTAATTATACATGGTGTATTTAATCTTAAAGGCAGTATTAATCTATTAAAACTTTTTGATTTGTACCACTCATTATTATTTCTCGGTGATAAAAAAGCTTCAGATTTTGTACAAATATCCTGAAATTTTTTTATATTATATTCCTTTAATTGAAACTCTGTATCAAGTAAATTATCTAATTTTAATTTATATTCATTTGTTAAATTTATATTTGTTTTCCAGTCGCCAAAGCATACAACAATAAATTCTTTTCCTTCATTTTTTAAATCTTTAAAGACATCTATATACTCTAAAAATTCTTTAAAGTTACTAGCAAGTCCTTGCCACACAAAGATTGCTGTATAAGGTATATAATCAACATTATCTTCAATTACAAATACTTTGTCATTATATTTTTTTGCTTCTGTAGCTATTGTTTCTGTTGATGTTGTAATTGCATCTGCCAATTTTGTAAATTCTATACATTCATGTTTCATATATTCTGGATTAAAAGAACTTGAAATATAATGATTATCATTAATATCAAAAACAATTTTAGTTCCTTTATTTTTATATTCTTTAGCTAATATAAAATGCTCTGGACGAAACATTTTGCTGAAAACTAATATATCATAATCATTTCCTTTTTGAAAAAATTCTATTTCTATATTTTTATCTTTTAATTCTTCTCTATTGTTGAGCATTCTAAATCTAGTAGATGCTGATTTATCATTTTGTGTTCCAAATAAATAACCAATTTTCAAATAATCACTTCCATATTTATTTTTATAATAAAAATATTTTTAAATATATGTTAAAATCTCCAATAATTTTTTTTCACTAATTCCTTTAATATTAAATAAATCTGGGTTTCTTTCTGCAATTGAAATCCGCAAATTATCTAATGTTGGACATACAGCAACAATTTCTGTTGCTCTTTTTAATCCTACACCAGGAATGCAAGTAAGCATACTTGCAACAATATCCTCTTTGCGCTGTTGTTTTTTAATATAAGTTTCTTTAAATCTCTGTCCTTCATATGTTAATAATTCTTTTATTCCTATTTCTATTAATGCTTTATCATTAGGGAAATAAACTATTCTTAATTTAGGATAGTTTTGTAACAGATGCAAACACATTTTTGAAATAACATTTTCAGTAATATATGGCAGATTTCTATTTTGAAAATCAAAATAATTATATTTTCCTGAAATAAATACATAATATCTTTCTAAATTTAAATCCATAGAATCAAGCTGATTTTGTAGATGATGATTAATATAACTTTGAACAAAATCCATTAAAGATTTTCTCTCTACAATTTCTCCATTTGGCAGTCTATAATCTCCTATAGTTAATTGAGCTACTTCATATTCAATTTTAGCATCGTCTAGATATGTAAATATTTTTTTTGATACCTTATCTTCTCTATTATCTACTTGTAATTTATTTATAAAAATCAACCTCTTTGCATTTTTCTTTATCAGGGCAAACACATTCTCCTAAAAACTTTAAAGTACTACAATTAGGAAATACTGTTTTTCTATTATTATAAAGATATACATGTTGATTTTCTCCTGGTTCATTATAACCTGGAGCAAATTGTCTTGTACAACAGTGTATAAATTCTGCTGGTTGTAAATGTCTTTTTAAAAATTCTTCGGTTTCTTCTAATAAATATCCTTTATCCCTTAGTAACATAATAATATAACCGCGTTTTTTATATCCTACATGTGGTTGTTTTAACCAATTAATAGCACAAGGTGGTAATTCTTTTAACATGGAATCTGAATCAATTTCTATCTGTAAATCTTTTGTTATTTCAAATTCTTTAATATGTATTGGTCTTTCTGTATCAAATTTAGATATATCAAATAAATCTGTTCCATATACATATGATTTAAATATTTGTTGTTTTGCTTGTTCTTTAATATCTTTATAACTAGTATTAAGCATTTCTTCACTAACACCTATACAAAACCTTTTTCGTTTATGATTATATGTAAATGGAACAGTTGCTATTCTTGCAATATCTCCAATTATTTTTTCATCTAAATCATATTCATGTGCTTCACCAATTTTTAAACTAGTATTTTTTGCAATAAATTGTTGTGCATTAAATAAAGCATCTTTTTTATTTTTTAATTTTTCATAATTTTTTGTAAAAATATAAAAATGAAATCCTCCACCACTAAAAAAGATACAATGTTTATAATTATTTTTCATTGCTTTTTCATGTAGTAATTTAACATTTTCAAAACATTTATCATTGTCCAAATCAAAAAATATTTTATCTACCATTAGATTCTTTTTGTCAATTACATCATCGCCAGTATAATTATATAAAGACGCATATATTCTATGATGAAATTTTTTTCTATTAATAAAATTATAAAATTCAGCATAATTATTGAAAGTATATCTATACGGGATACCTATCTGTCTTGGAAATCTATTATATAATTTATTTAGAATTTCAACCATTTAAATTACTTCCTTTCATAATATAAATAAAATATATAAATATTTTTAAATATATATTACCAAATTACACCGCCATAACAATTCATATAAAATTCGCATTTTTTACATTTATATAAGTCTGAGCATTTTGTAAATTCACCATTATTAATTTTCTTTTGTGTATCTATAATCCATTTTCGGGTTTCATTTAATTTATTACTATCAACTTTTAGTATTATTGGATTATTTTTATCTGGTTCTTTAATAGTGTAAAAATGTGCAATAAATTTAGCAGGTTTATCAGGATGATGCAAATTCCATAAATGAACATAAATGTATAACTGTTTTTGATATGACGCGCTTATTTTATTATCTTTAGGATATTTGCCAGTTTTAAAATCAAGAATAACAATATTTCCATTATTATCTTCATATACAGCATCAATAAATCCTTTTATATTATACATTTCATCAACAAATTCTTCTTCAACGCATATTGGAAGAAATTTTGTTCCTAACTCATCTTGATGAATTGATTCAAAAATTCTTTTGTTAAATGCAAAAAAATTATCTATATGAGATTTATATTTTAAATACATATGAGTAGGAATTAATAATCTCTGTTTATCAATATTTTCTTTTGTTATCTTTCCTTCAAACCCTTTGTAATAATTTTGAAATAATTCATGTATATCTCCACCTTTAATAAGGTGTGGAGATTTGACTCCTGAATCTAACTTATCAATATATGAATATTTATATTTTTGTTTACACCATTCATAAGAAGATAAACTTGAATAAGAATGAACTCTATCTAATTTCATTGGTAATACCTCCAAATAATTCTGGTTGCCAACATCCAGTACAATTTTTGCTAGTATTAATTAATAGTCCTGATAATACATTTTCTTCTCTCGGTTTTATATCTAAGAATGATATAGGTTTTATAAATGGTCTTTGTTTACAATTCCAAATACTTCCATCAATTTTAACAGTAGGTAATAATAAATACTTACAGTTAAAATTTTGCGTAATACCATAAGTATCAGCTTTCAATAAATAGTCAAAGTTTTGGATATTATGTTTCTTTGCAGAACGAATAATAGATTTAATTCTACTTCTATCATTTATACTAAATCCATTTCCAGCAATTCTTTCTCCCCCGCACCAAAATGTTTCTTGATTCTTATCATAATAATTAACAATTTCTAACCATATTTTTTTCTTATTATTTTTAAAATCAATAAATACTTTCTCATAATTTAAATTTAAATTATTAGTTGAAATTTCAAAAATAATATTTTTAAATAAATCTAAACCTTCATTACTTTGTGTGCGAATAAAACATATATCATTATATTCTTGAATATATTGTTTCATTAATCCTTCACTAATAAAATCAGTAAATATTAATTTTATACTTAATTCTTTTTTCTTTACATATGAAATAATTGTATTAAAATTAAATTTTGAAAAACAATTTATATTAATATTATCTAAAACAATGTTTTGCAAACCAAGATAACTTGCATGGTTCATAATATCATATAATACTTTTTCTTCAATATTTTTATCAAGAAGTTTATTGTACATTTCTATTCTAATTGAATTCCATAATTTTGGCATTAAAACCACTCCGTTAATGCAGTACTTTGGGAATATTTTTCAGATTCTAATTCTATATCTCCATCAATAAAATAAGCTAATTCTTTCCAAATACCTGTAAGAACTAAATCTTTTGTTGTTAATTTACTAGAAATAAATTCATCTATAGTACAATATTTTACACCTTTTCCTATTCCTATTCTTTTATTTCTAATTAAAAAATGTATTCCTGGGCCATATTCTTTGGCTATTTGTGCTTGTAATTGTCCATCTAATTTATAAGTTTCTAATGGTGCAACCTGAAATCTTTTTGCTGCAGTTTTGATATCTTTTTTTAATATTTCATCTATTACTTCAACAAAATATTCTTTTGGAAATTTAACTTTTCGTTCTTGACTGATTTTTGGTATTAAATAATCCCAAAATATTTTTCTTGTTAAAGCACTAGTAGATTTTTTTCTAACACCAAGGTTTTTAACTTTTACTTTACCATCTATTGTTCTATAGATATAATTTTTTTTCATAAAACCTTTTGATTTATTTTCAAAATCCATTTCGTCCATTTCATCATCAGTATCTTTATCTTTTATTCCACCTTTAAAGAACCACATATCAGATATTTCATCATCAACTCCCATATCAAAATTTTCATATGGGAATGGAATATTTTCTTTTATTTCTTGTATTATTTTATCTTTTACTTTTAACATTTTTTCTTTATCATTAACTTTATCAATAATATATACAGAATCAGTATCAGTATAAATTACTTCATATCCAGCTTCTTTAAATCTTGTTCTTGAGAGTTTTACCCATTGACGTCCAATTCTAGTTACATCACCGGCAGAAATAGGATTAGCAATATGTTTAAACGCTTCATTTCCTAATAATCCATAAATTGTATTAATAATTATTTTAATAGAATATTCTCTTGGGTCTCTTTGTTTTTTCCAAATTAATCTTTGTTCATACCATTCTTTTAATAATTTTTCTACTTTGCCTTGTTGTCTAGTATCATAACATCCTTCTACCTTAAACTTATTATTTCCTGTCCAACAAGTTTTAATTGCTTCATCACCATCATTACTATAAGCTACAGGTGAATAAATATTACATTGATGCATTATAGAAGGATATAAAGAATTAAAATCAAGACAATAAATATTTCCTGAAAAATGTTCTCCAGCAGGATAAGCAACATATCCTCCACCATAACTTGTATGATGATTTTTCTTTGCATATTCTTCTTGCCAATTCATTGCTTTACATATTGATTTATAAGCAAAAACACTTATTGGTATTGTTAAATAATCTTTCTTTTTATTATCTTCTTCTTTTAAAAAAGGCTTAAATCCTTCAAAATAATTTTCAAGCCAATCATACATTTTTTTAGTTACTTCAATATCTTTTAATGTATATTCTTTTATGTTTTCTTTTTCTTCTTTACTCCAAGAATCTTTATTTAATAACATATAATCAAAATCTTTAATTTTTCCATTATTTTTAACAATACCAATTGTTTGAGAAATAAAATCAAGACTATAACTCATTAATAAATCTCCAAGCATCCCTTTATCTATTTTCATTGCACCAGCGCGCATTTTAAATATTTGCATTAAATCAATATTCACTTTGCCAATAATTGTATAATCACCCCATTTATTAGTATTTATGCCATGTAATTTATTATGATATAAAACTGAATTATCGTATTGTAAATTATTAAAACCAACTAAAAAATCATGAACAGCAAAAATATTTTTAATTTTATTCAGAAAGTCTTGTTTTGTTTTATAATTATCATAAAATTCAATATGATATTCATTAGTAATACTAGACCAAAAACCAATAACTCTGACTTCATCAAGTTCAGGATTAGGTGCTTTTTCTGGAGTTTTTGTCTCTAAATCATATATTAAAATTTTTTCTATCTCAAATCCCCTCCTTAAAAATTAAATATATTTGTTTGATTTTTTAAATTTATTTTATTTTCATCATTAAAAACCTCTCTATATTTATTTGCAGTATATTTAAATCCAAATTGTTTATAATCTAATAGCATTTGCGCTGCAGTTTCGCAATCTTTAGAAATTCTTCTTGCAATTAAAATAATATCTTCGTTTTTATTTTGAATCATAAAATCAAAATATTTTGTAATTTTAGCAAGTTGATATAAATTATGAACATTTAAATAATGAGTATATTTTTCTCCAATTTTTTCTACATTTATTTTTAATTTAGAACATATTGGACAATCACAAAACCATCCAGACATATTATCTGTATTAAGTTTTTGCCCAACAGGCGTTAAATCTGGAATATTTAATGGGTCAATTGCTGTTCCATATCTTGCTGAAACACCCCAAGTAGATGAATCAATTGTTACAGGTTGGCCTGTCAATTTTCTAATTAATGCTCCAATAAAGATACCACCTTTTCCACTAACTTGTAAAATATGAATTGGTTTATTTAATTTATATTCAAGAGCAATAATTCCAAACATAGCAATTTTAATTGGGTCATAAGATGGTTTTGGAGACATAGCCCAAGCATTAAATTCATATTTTGTTTCAATTTCTAATTCATGCATTCTTTTATACCAATTAATCATCTGTTGCCAAGTTTCACCTTGAATAACTCCATATAATCTTATAGGTTTATCAGAGTGATTTTCATATGATTCATTATTATATAATAAAGCAATTTTTGCATTATCATATGTTATTTGTAAGCATTTATTAAAAAATTCTTCAGTTGGAGTTCCACTAAATTGAGCAGTATTATTAAATTCATATGGCGGTCTATCAAGAATTAATCCTGCATCGCAATTACTTAATTGCCATTTAATTACTTCTTTAGCGTTTAAATCACCGCCAAGTGTTACAGCTTGAAAACCTCCGCTATCGCCAAGTATTTTTACTTTATTATCTATTTCAAGTTCTTCTCTAAAATTTTTTATTTCTTTTGCATGATATGTTGATACTAGTAAATTATCATATTGCCATATACCTTTATTGTTCCAAAATTGAGGTTCAAAATCCAACCCATGATTATTACAATAAAGACCTTTTGCTGGCAAAATTGCAGGTAAATATACTAATTTATTTGCTTCAAAAAAATTTCTATTCATATTAAACTAACCTCACATGATTTTTTTCTATACCAAATCATTTCAAGTAACTTTTTTCGTTTAGTGGTATAGATTTTTTGAGTAGAAATGAAACCAAGTTTAGACCAAAATGGTTCAGAACTTGGTTCATCAATCATTGCTTTTATTATTAAACTATTTATATTATGATAATCTATACCATAATTAAATAACTTTTGAGCAATACCTTTTTGTCTGAATTGCGTATGAACTGCTAAATATGATATTGTATTAAATGATGCATTAAATACAATTATTCCAATAGGGCATCCAATTTCACCAAGAATAAATACTCTATGTTTTTTTATCATTTCCTTCAAAGTTGTAGCATAAACAAATGTACTGCATTGTTCAAGTAATTTTTGACATTGACGAATATCATCTTCAACTGGTCCCCTAACTTGTAATAAATCTACATCAACATCTATTAGTAACTGATTCATAATATCACTCTATAGATGTCTTTGATGTATTTGTGGTAATGCTAGATAATGTGCCGGTGGTGTATAATCTTTTGCTGTATATTCTGCAATTGGATTTATACTTATTCCACCTCTTGGTGTAAAATCTCCTATTACTCTAATCCATTTAGGGTCCATTAATTTAATTAAATCCTTCATAATAATATTTACGCAATCTTCATGAAAATCTCCATGATTTCTAAAACTAAATAAATATAGTTTTAATGATTTTGATTCAACCATTTTAATTCTTGGAACATATTGAATTATTATTGTTGCAAAATCTGGCTGTCCTGTTTTTGGGCAAGTACTTGTAAATTCTGGGCACTTCCAAGAAACAAGATAATCATTTTCTGGGTGTTTATTATCAAACGTTTCAAGTAATTCTGGTTTAACCTCATCCATTTCATATTTTGTATTTTGATTACCTAATAAGGTAACATCTTTTAATTCTTCATCATTTCTACTCATTTTAAATCACTCCTATAAATGTAAATATTCTTCTTTAAAATTTAATTCTTTAACATGTTTATTATACGTCCAATCATATAAAATTCCACTTTTAAGTTTTTCACTATTATCAAATTGAATACTACTAAATTGATTTTTATTAAAAAATAATGGAAAATCTTTTCGTATTAGATAAATATTATGATTGTCATCAATAATAACCAATGCAAATGTTCCTTCAACTTTTTCAAGCCATTTAAAACCATTATTCACAATTCCTTTTAATATATAGTATAAATCATTATTGTTATCTTCATCTTTAATTTGCTTAAAAAAATCAGCATTAATTACACCATTTCCAAATAAATTCCAATTTTTATATTTCAATGGATAATTTTCTTGTTTTATAAAATTATTAATACCTGCAGTTGGAGCACGGTATTGAACAATAGAATTATTTGTATCAGTTGGAAAAAATGTTCCTTCATTTGAAAACGAATAATTATTTTCAAAATTAAATACACCTGTAGAATATCCACCGCGTTTGCTGTTTAAATATTGTAAATTTTTAATACTTGAATTCCATTCTTTCCAACCAACAATACCACACATCTATAACACCAATTTTTTAGATACTTCTTCAACTGTAAAATCTTTTTTATATTTTTCAAATAATTCTTCCCAATTAATTTCTTTATTATATTTTTGTGGGTCAGGAATACCTGCTTCTGCAAACGCTTTAATTCTATCCCTACTTGTGGGATTATCAATATCAGCAATTAAATTTTCTATATCAATTACCTTATATGAAGTCCATGTTTTAGAAAAATCAACTCCTAAATCATTACCAAGAATAACTTCTTCTGATTTATGCAAGTTAACAAATGGTGCTTTAATCTTAATAGTATTTTTTCTATCAAGTGTTAAAACATCATTTAATTTATCTCTAAACATTGAAGTAGTATCCCAATAACCTGAATATTCATCATGTTTTTGTGCTCCATAATACACATCAGATGCTCCAACAGCTTCAGCATAAGCTGATGCAAGAGTTAAAAACATTAAATTTCTCATTGGAACATATGTAATAGGTTGTGGCTCTCCAATTACTTCTTCAAGAGTTGGAACTTCAATATTATCATCTGTTAAGGCATTGCTTCCTTTTAATAATTCTTTCATAAATGTAATATCAAGAATTTTCCAATCAACAATATTTTCTTTCAATTCCTCAATATTTTTTTTAGCCATTTCAAGTTCAATATTATGTTTTTGTCCATAATCAAAACTTAAGGCATGCACTTTTTTATTTAATTTTTTTATTAGATAATGTAGTAACACTACAGAATCCATTCCTCCAGACAATATTATTACAGCTTTTTCACTCATTTTATCAACCCCATAAATTCAGCTCTTAATTCTGGTTCTTCAATAAATTTTTTTCCAAGTTTACTTGTTACAGTACTAGAATTAATATCTTCTACTCCTCTTAGTTTTACACAAAAATGTTCAGCATCAATTACTACTGCTACATTTGGTGTTTCTAAAATATAAGATAATGCATAATAAATTTGTTCTGTTAAACGCTCTTGTATTTGTGGTCTTCTACAAAAATATTCTACTATTCTATTCATTTTACTTAAACCAATTACTTTTTTATCTGGTATATATGCTATATGGCATTTACCCCAAATAGGTTGTATATGATGCTCACATACTGAAGCTACTTTAATATTTTTTTCAACAACCATTTCATCATATTTCATTTTATTTTCAACTGCTGTACATTTAGGAAAATTATTTGAATCCATACCCCAAAATAATTCATCAACATACATTTTAGCAACTCTTCTAGGAGTATCTTTTAAACTATCATCATTTAAATCTTGATTAAGAGCTTCCATTATATTATTATATAATGATTCAATATACTCTTTCTTTTCTTTATTGTCCATATTATTATGCATTTCTGTTGGCGTATGAACTCCTTTTTCTTTTAAATAATCATTTACTTTTTTTCCAAGTTCTGGATTAGTTTTACTTTTATCTAGCATTTTATATCAACTCCTAATCTTTGTGCTATTCTTAATACTAAATCTTTATCATCTGCTTCTGTTTTTTCCCAAAAAAATTCAATCCATTTACCTTTATAATCTTGAGCTTCTATTTTATCAATAATTGCTGAAAAAAAATAATCAATATATTTTTTTCTTGTTTTGCCACTATCAACTATATCATCAATAACAATAGTATTTTGTGGTGTATGAATTTTTTTATCTAATATATCAATATATTTTAAACCAGATATATTTGAAAACATTATTGCTGGAATAATTCCACCTCTTGGAACACCATAAACATATTTCATTTGTTCAACTTCTGCTTCAGAATTATATAATTCCCATAATAATTCTATTGCTGATTTTACGTCTTCATAACTAACATATACTTTTTTTACCATAATTATACGCCCGTCTTCTTATTCCAAATTGTTACATGCAATCTATCTGTAAATCTTACATTTTCTCTTACAGCAATGTTTACCGCAATATCATAATGTTTTTGTAATTCTTCTCTTGTTTGTCCTTCTGGCATTAATACTATTTGTTCTTTTTTAATACAACCAGGGTCTAAAAAATCATTTTTAATTTCTTGCCAATCTTCTTCTGAAGTTATTACAAATTTAAAATAACTATTTTCTAAACCAGAAACTTTTGTTAATACTTCAGGTTTATATCTAACTAATTCATTCATGCCACTATTTTTTAATTTTGGACTATTATTCCAAATATCTACTAAATCAATCATTTCTTGTTTTGGCATTAATACGCATTCATTTTCTATTTCAACAATTGTTTTTGGACTAATTTCTTTTACTTTAGTAATTAATTCAATTAAAGCATCTTGTTGCTTTAATGGACTTCCACCTGTTAAAATTAAATGTTGGCCTTCTTCAAATTTAAAAAGTAAACCAGTTTGGTCCCATATATCAAGTATTTCATCTACAGAATATGGGTTTCCTTGTCTCCATACTTCAGCAGTATCACACCAGACACAATTAAGAGTACAACCTTGCAATCTTAAAAAAGTACTAGGAACACCAACCATATTTTCACCTTGAATAGTATCCATAAAATTTTCTGCTATATGTAAAATAGCAGAACCATCTTTTCTTGCTTCTCTTTTTTCTTTAGGAAATGAATCAATTAAAGTTATTGGCATTATTCATCATCTCCACTATAATCAGCATAACTTGTTGGTGTTTCAAAAAACCTAACATTAGTTACTTTTCCTTTAAAATTAATATTATCTAGTTCTTTTTGTAATTCTTCGTAAATATGTTTAGCTAAATTTTCTGCTGTTGGAACAAAATCAACAGTAACCATACCTGGTAAATCTTTATATTGTAAATATAATGGGTCATCTTTCCAAAGTAAAAATTTGTGGTCAAATCTATCATGACTCACTTTCATTAGTAATTCTTTTATTTTACTAAAATCCATTACCATACCAAAATCATTATCGTTATTAATATCTACTAATGGTCCTTCAATTGTAGCATGAACTTCTCCATTGTGACCGTGTGTATTGTAGCATTTAGATTTATGAAATGGTACTCTATGTCCATAATCAAATCTTATATGTTTTGTAACTGAAAATTTTTTCATATAATCACTCCTTTCATAATATATTATTTTAACAAAACCTTTTTAAATATAATGTTAATCCAGCCACTTTTCAAGGTTTGGTTGTTCTTCTTTTTTAATTTTTTTCCAACAACTTGGGCCATATCCTCTAATTCTACTCTCCTCGCTTGTTAATTTTCTATTACATCTTTTACATAATTCTTGCATTAAAACCACGCATCCAAACCAACCGGTTTTTCTTCTTTTTTTTCAAATTTAGGATATTCTAATCCGTATTTTTTCCAGTATTTTTTATCAATAGCAAACCTTATAAAATATTTTTTCATATCAGATTGTATATCTTTGTCTAAATATTTTTTTATTGTTTTAAAATCATTACCATACACTTTTGTATTATGTTTTATTTTTTCATATAAGAATGCTAGTTCTTGAACTTCTTCTTCTTTCTTTATATATTTAACAAATGGTGCTGTTGGTTGTTTAGGGACAACAGCCCAAGCTACAAATAAAAATTTTTTTGGTTCTAAAATAAATGAATATTTATCTAAAATTTTTATTATATTAGATAATGATTTATTCATTGATAAAAATTTTGTAATAATAAAAGGGTGTAATTGTGCAAATTCATCTTCCTCTATAGAATCAATCCATAAAGTATTTTTATCTGTATAAATATGACTAATTACTTGAAAAAGATTCATTTAAAAACCTCTATTAAATTTGGTATTATTGAACAAAATACTATGTTTTTATCTGCACTTGTAGAAAAATCCCTTTCATTATTTGCTAGTAGTTTTATTAGTGATATTTTTTTACTACTATCAAAGTTACTAGTATTAATATAATGCCACAATGTACGATTTAATTCAACTGCATCATACTCTTGTTTAAATAATTTTATTCTTATAGCATCATAATTACCTTGTTTTAGATAATCAATAAATTCATTATTATTACTTTTAGAAACATTATCAATAGTTACAGATTTATTTTCATTATGTAAATCCTGTAAAACATTTACCATATTTCTTATAGAAGGATAGTATTGCTGTATAAGAACATTTAAACCTGTATTCTCATATTGTAAATTTTCTTTTTTACAAATATCTTCAAGATATTGATATATGCCTTCCTTTTTTGGTAATGATAAGTTAATCGTTACACATCTAGATACTAATGGTTCTATTACTTTGTTAATGTAATTGCAAGATAAAATAAAAACAACATTTTTAGTATAATCTTCCATCATAGCTCTTAAACTCATTTGAGCATCTTTAGTAAGATTGTCCATTTCATCTAGAAATATTATTTTTCTTTTTCCTTGCAATCCCATAGTAATAGAAAAGTTTTTTACTTTTTCTCTTATAGTATCAATACCGCGTTCATCGGAGGCATTAAGCATCAATGCATCGGTTTTTACTTCATTAATTATAGCCTTAGCAGTAGTTGTTTTACCTGTTCCAGGTTGTCTTGAAACAAGTAATATATTTGGCATACTATCAAAATTAGAAATATAATTCTTTATTTTATTAGTATGGTCTCCGATAATATTATCTACTATTATAGGCCTATATTTTTCTTGCCATGCAATTGATGCTATATTCATTTATTGTGCACCTTCTTTCTTTTCAGTATAAGGTGCAGCAATGATACTTATCATACTAACTTCTGTTTTATTTAATATTTGAACAGGATAGTTATTTTTTAGTCCTAATTTAATATTTCCTGTAAATGATTTTATTGCATCAATAAATGGTTTTGAAACTGCTAATTCAATGCCTACATCTGCTTCTAAAGAATCTATTAATTTTGTAAATTTATATTTTCCTGTATTTGCTATTTCAATTGCTCCTTTTTGAGTTTTTATTTTTAATATAAATTCTTTATTTACAGATGCACTATCAATTAATGCTTTTATTTCATCTGCATTTATTGTTACTATTTGGTCAAATTCAAATGCTTTATCTGGTCCTTCTTCAACAAATTCTTCACTTGTTAATAAAGTTTCAAATTTATTTTTGCCCTCTTTAATCACTAATAAAGCATCTTGTTTTTCAATTTCCATTTCATTGAATGTATTAAAAATTTTTATTAATTCTTGTATATTTTCTGATGCTATATTACCAATTGGTTTATAATCGGTAAACTGTGTTGCTGGCATAAATGCTTTTGCTAATACCGTTTTTTCAGTATTTAATGCATTAATATTTAAACCATTTTCTTCAAATTTCATTTTTAACGATATAATTTTTGTTTCTCCATTATTACATACTTGCGTTAAAAATTTAGTTAGTATTTCGGATTTTATTTTCATATTTAATCATCTCCCTTTCAATATATTATTTTTTAGTCCAAAACATTTTTAAATATATTTATTGTTCCTCTTCATATTCGTCAATATGCTTTATAATTTCATCTTTTAGATTAACAGGTTCCTCAGCGAACCCTTCTTCTGTCATTTTTGGAACTACTGCGGTTTTTAATTTGATTTTTAAATTACCATTTTTATCTGTATAAAAATCAACAAATTGACTACCTGTAATTCTTTTTCCTGTTATTGAACAATAAACACCTGCGTCTAAATCTAAATCAATCATTTTTGTGCACCTCCTAATAATTCTTTTCTTTTAGCGTCAAGTATTTCCATTAATTTATCATATGTAATATCTTCAACTAAATTTTCTATACTTGATACAGATTCTAATTTTTCAATTTTTGCAAATCTTCTTTTCTTTATTGCTCCAGTTTCTGTTTTCATTTGTCTTGCAGTCAAATGAATAATTGTACTCATATAATATGCTGTATCTTTTTGTGTTTTAATTTTTTCATCAAATGTTGTTGGTTCTGATGCTTTCACATATTCTGGTGGAGTACTTTTTTCTCTGCTTGTTATCACAACATTTATTCCATATTCTGTAAATTTTTTCAAACTTATTAGAATATTTAAATATTCTTGCGTTATCGGACCCCAATCAAATTGATTCTTCATACGAAAGGTTAATGAATCAATTTTTCCAGCTTTTGCGAGTCTTTCTTTTCCATCTTCTTGGCACCAAGACCAAATATCAGACATACTATCTACAACAATAGTTCCACCTTTTATTTGCCCAAGTTGTGCTTTTTTTCCAAGTTGTGCAATAGCTTTTTTTATTTTCATGATACTTTCCGTTGGATTAATTGCTTTCTCTACTGCATTTTGTTCATTAAAATCAAGTCTTACTTCTAATGGACAGAATATCTTTATATCTTTATTATTAAAGTAATATTTTTTTGTTAGGTCAGCACGCCCCTCAGTATCTATAAAGAATATTGGTGCAGGACAAGTTGATGCAATATATGTTTTTCCTGTATTACTATCACCAAATAAAAGAATATCTTTTCCTTTTTCCACAAATGGTTTATCTTGAAATAGTTCTTCTTCTGGCATAGCGTTGGGAGATTTTGCTCCCCACGTTGATGTTCCACTCATATTTACTTGCTCTACCATGGTACATCACTTCCTTGCTCTTCAACTGGTGCAGAAGGAGCTTCTGTCTTTGGCTCCTCTACTTTTGGTGTTACTATATCTATTTTTGTTTGTTCTTCTACTGGTGCTGGAATATCTTGTATTTCTGGTACAACTCCATTTAATACATATAATCCAATTCCATTGTAATTTGTTTTTAAGTTATTATCTTTATCTGTTATTTTAGATATTTGTGTCACAATTAATACTTCAGAACCTATTCCAACTTTTGTTAAGTCAATTTGTTTAGGCATCCAAATAGTATAGTTTGGTGTTTCTTCTGGACCAACTGCTGATAAATCAATATCATTTAAATCATTTATTGGTTTAGCTAATTCAACAATATTTGATTTATCTCCTTCAGTAATATTTACATTAACTACTGTTCCTTTCGTCACAACCAAATTTAATGGTAATGAATCAGGATTAGCTTGTCCTGTATTTTCTAATGCTATACAATTCTGTGGCATTAATTGTTTAAACATTTCTTCCACATCTTTAGCATCTTCAGTTTTAATAAATCTAGTTACATTTGTACTATTTATTGTTAATACTGGGTCTGCTAATGCTTCGTCCTTTATTCCACCACGAACTTGTGTTTTTGCAAATAATAGTTTTGAATCAAGTGGATTTCCATCATAAAACATTACTCCAGGTTTCCATTGTCCTTGAGTATTTTCTTTGAATAATCCATATACTCTTGATTGCATACTTTCTGTACTATTTGCTGGCGGAATAATTTTTCCTTCTCTCCATTTATAATCTGTAAAAATAGGTTGTCCATTTTCATTTAAGAAACCTTTATCTACAGCATCTTGTCTTACTTTCTTATATCTATCGTAAACTTGCCCTAATCCAATAACAACACATTCAAATGCTTTTGCTTTATTATTGAATTGTTTACTATATGCTCCTCTCATAATTTGAATTGCTCTTGCTAATAATGTAGGTCCACTATAGTTTTTTTCAAGAGATTTCATATTATGTTCAAATTCTTGAAACAATTGTTCTTTTGGAATTCCTAGTTTAGTTTCCCAAACTGCAAATGTTTCTTTTATTTTATTTATTTGTTCTTCCATAATTAAATCACTCCTTTATAAATTAAATTTAAAACATTTTATATTTTTTTGTTATCTCGCATATTATTGTTTTATTATCTATTGCATCTTTCTTTTCTTCATAATATCCTGCTGCTTTCATTTGTTTTAATATACTGATAACCCTATTCTTTCCATAACCTATTTCATCCATCATCTGGTCTACTAATTCACCTTTCTTCATTGGTTTTATTAATATTTTTCTTAAAGTTTGTATTAATTTTTGTTGGTCTAATCTTGTTTCTTTTGAGCCCATCTTTATATGTTCTGCACTAGATAATGCTGCAGGTTTTATTAAAGTCTTGAATGCTTCATCTACATCTACAGATAGTATTTTTGATTCTTTTCTATTATCAAAATATTTAGCGCATAAAAAATTTATTCCAGAAGCTTTCATTTGTATTAAGTTTATTCTTGACATTATACTGTTAAAATTTTCTTGGTCTTCTAAATTTGGCATTGGTAATATATTTTCTATTTCATTAGAATATTTATCATATAATTTTCTAGCTTTTTTACTATGTATTAGTTTTTTTCTCATATCGTTTGCTTTTATATATAAATCTTCTATCCAATATTTTATTTTAGTATCGTCTTTTATTTTATCTAATATTAAATTTAAAGCATTAACAAGATTTTGTACATCTTTTGAATGCTCTATTTCATATTGTTCAGCTTCTTCATCAGTAGTAGGAACATCATTAAACATTCTAGTCGTTATTTCTTGTTTCTTTTCTGGGTCTGGAGGTAGTATTAATATTACACACCTTTGTAATAGTCCACCAGTTTTAAATGTTTCATCAAATTTTTTTAATGGATAACTTGTTAAAATAATTGATGCAGCACAATGAAATTTAACTAGTCCTTTTGAACCTAAAGAATCATTTGATAATAAATTATATTTACTACCATATTTGTTCATAGCATTTCTAAGTATTCGTTGTGATTCTTGTCCAAATCTTCCAGGCTCTAAAACAGATTCTGCTTCATCAAATACTACTAGGTCTCCAGATTGTAATAATCCTTTTTGTATTGGCGCAATATATCTATCATCTTCTTCGTTTATTCTTCTTCGTTTTTGTTCTTTAAATAATTCTGAATCAAGATTACCAATTAATGATGCATCTGTATACTTTATTGGAGATGCAACTTCATAGTATTTTATTTTTAAATCTCCAGTTTCTGGGTCAGTATATTCAGTTTTCTTCACCTGTTGTATTATTCCTGCAAGGAAATTATTTGCTTGGGTCTTTCCAGTTCCAGAACCACCTATTACTACAGAATGTATTCGTAAATCATCTTCATCTCCTTTTCTAAATATTTTATAGTAAGGAAAAAATAATTGCCCCATTAAAACATAGAAATAGAAGTCACACATTTCTGGTTGTTCATATATCACACTATTCCAGGCTCTTCTCCAAAGTTCTTTTAGTTTGTATTGGCCTTTTGTTGTATGTTCTATTTTTTTATCTAGATTTATTTTTTCTTTTAAATCATTTAATATTTCTTCTAATCTTTCTTTTGAATAAGTATAGATTGATTCACCATAAACTGTTGCAGAATCATAATTATATAATTCCCAACATAAACCATCTATTTCTTGATTTAACAATTCGGTATCTGTAAATGAAGCTAATTCGTCTATTGAAGGAATTTTTTCAGCTTCTTCAAACAGTCCCATTTAAATCACCTTTAACGCAAGATGCGGGAATTGAACCCGCATAGACTACTTGTTGCTTTTTAATCAACTTTTGCATGAAAGGAAGTGATTTAAAAACAGGTGTAGTCTGTTGCACCAGCTCTTGCAAAAAATTTTTTATTCTTATTTTTTCACTTCTTTCATGCATAAATAAAATTAATTACCAATAACCTTTTTAAATATATTTATTTTTTGTTAATATCTTTCCAATAATCTAGTTTAAATGTTAAACATTCACTTGGTAATTTTAGTAACAGTTCTTTTTCTTCATTAGTTGTTTTAACTAAATGCAAAGAATCTTCTGCTGCATCATTTATTTTATTATAAATATTTAATAATAATATTTTATCCTCACTCGGCCAATCCAGAATATATTTGTCGCGTGCAATAATGTTTTCTTCATCATTTATTATTCTTAAGTCTTTTGCATCTGGAACTTCTGAGGCCGGAGGCAATGTCAATGTTTTCTTTATTTCTTCAAATGTAAGTGTTTCAAGCCATGCCAGATACTTTGGTTTTGAGACAGGTAGTTCTAAATAGTATTTTATTTCTAATGGTTCAGGTTCTTCTTTTTTGGTTTTTTCAATTTGTTTTATTGTTTGTACTTTTACTTGTTTTTGGTCGCTAAATTTTAAGCATTTTAAAAGAGCCAAATAATCTTGTTCAAAATCATCTGTTCTGTCAATATCATATAAATAGAATAATTCATTGAATTTTTTTGACATTTGTTCAAATAATTGAACCTTTTTTGGAGATAAATTTGTTTGTATGTATTCTTCAAATGTCAGTTTACCTTTTGATTCTTTTAACTTGGTGTGTAACGCATTTGATACAGGTATTAATTTTTGTTTTTCCATATTAATTTTATTATAGGTTGTGTTTAAAAATATATGTATTTTTTTATACTTAGGTATAAAAATTTGTTCAGAAATTTATAATTAAGTATAAAAATTTGCTCATTTTTTTATACTTGTTTATTTGTTTTTTTAGTAGTAAAACAATGATTTTAAGCAAAACTGAAAAATTTTTTTGGGGGAAAAAACGCTAAAACCTATTTAAATAGTGTAAAACCATATGTAGCTAATATTTTTATTTGTTTAATCGCGGATTCTGCATTTAAATGGTGTAAATCATATGATTACTTACATTTTTATTATTTTACTAAAACTATTACTATATATATATTTAACTATCCTTACCTATATATATATCTCTCTATCTATATCTATAATATATAATAATATATATAAATTAATAAATATATGAATTAATATATAATAAAATAGGAGAAAACCTTGGTTTTCTCTTAGAATCATTATTTTATGTACTATCTAAAATAATAATTTTAAATCATTATTTTAAACATATTTTTATAAACATATTTTAAAAATAAATTAATAAGGTGATATAATGATAAGTGAACAAATAATAAAACAAATAATAATGTCAAATGAAATTTTTGATAAAAAAAGCAATGAATATACTCAATTACTTTCAGAATATAAAATCAATAATAAAAGAATAGATTTATTATATATAGATAAACTTAATAAAAAAATAAAAGTAATTGAACTAAAAATAAATAATAAAATGCCAGCAATTGAGCAATTGTATGAATATATGGATTTAGTACAGCAAAAGTATGACTCATTTACTGTTGAAGGCATAATAGCAACATTAGGCGAAAAATCAAATATAATACCTGTAGAAAAAATCACTTATATAGACTTATTAGATAATAATATTTTTTGCAAATCTTTAATACAGTATATGTTAAAATCAATGAGTATATTAAGAGAAGTTCTAGATGTCTATAATTTAGGAAATAATATACAAATTTACTCTGTTCCAGAATATGATATGAAAAATATTAAAAATAAAAAATTATTCGGACAAATAGGAGCAATTTTTCAAAGCACACCAGAACTTATTGATAAAACAAAAACTGAAATATATGAAATTTTAAAATTAAAAACTGGCTACGGCCATAATTCAATTATTAATACAGTTGCAGAATTAACTAAAATGGGGAAAATAGTATTTATAAAAAAAGAAGATAACAAAACAGAATATCTATGTAAAGTAAATATACAATAATACAAAAAACAGAATGGGCCACTACTGGCCCAATTTGTTTTAAAAGTCGTTATTTAATTCTGCTTTAGTTTGTCCACGAACTAATCTATTAGAATCTGTTACAAGAATCTTTTGTGCTATACCTTGATAATAAGATTTGATATATTCACCGCTAATATTATGAGTAGCATGTGCTGTAATTCCGTTATAAAGAGCATAACGCGAAAATACATCAGGAACTTCTAAAAGCTCTAAAATCTTCTTTCCAGTCTTTTCTCTAATTCCTGCACCAATAAGAACCTTAAGTGCATCTTCTTCGGAAATTAATTTATCCTCAATAGCTTTTTGAATAGATTCTTCCAAAAACTGTGTTTTAGAAAGGCCGTGGTCAATATAGCTTAAAAGTTCTTTTTCAAGCCCACTAATAGATTTATGGTTTTTTGAAAAATTACCTAAAGTAGATTTTCCAAGGGCCATACCATTTGAACAAAAGCTTCTGTAACCAAACATTTCTCCAAAAAATGATTGGCGTGAATAATCATTGGTAAATTTGAAACCAAGATATACTCCATTATCAGAATCGTCTTTTATTACAACATTTTTAAAGAAAACTTCAGCTGAAACTCTTCCACCATGATTGTGAAAGAAACCAAAGTAATCAGTTGTTTGTTGTTGCTCCAAGGCATTAACAAAAGGTTCAAACGCATCTTTATGGTTTATTACTCCGCCCTTTGTTTTTGGAACAATATTTTCTGTATGGTCTTTTTGTATATTATATATTTGTACGAATTCAGGAATATCAATATTATTTTTATCATTGATAGGTCTGATTTCTGCTTGGTCTGTTTTTTCTAGTAGAACAGATAACTCCTGTAGATTTTCAAATTTTTCATGCATGATAAATCACTCCTTTATAATAAAATAATGTTACAATATATTTAAAAAGGTTTTTATACAAGAATATTTTATGATTAAGAAACGATGGGATGATAAATATAAGCAATGGAATGAAACAGTTTCTTCCCAGGCTTATTTTAAAACACCTCAGGACCGAAGAAAAGCTGTTGAAGAAATAAAAAAGCGCCGTGGCCCAAGAATGGTCTTTGCTGATTTATTACCATTGGCCCAAAAAGTTCATAAATATGATATAATAAAAAGACGGCAAGCAATTAGAAATAGAATATATAGTTTATTAAAAGAGAAATATCCTAATTATTTTCAAGCAATATTTGATAGAGTATATAAAGAATTAACTGAACAAGAAACATGGAATTATCATACTGCACAATATCAGCATAATTATATTAGACAGAATGTTATTAAATTACTTTATGCCAATAATTTAGCAATGTATAAAAAATTAGATTTAATGGCCCAGGAAGATATAAAAAAATATCCTGATAGGCGAGTAAATAATGGTAAAAAACCTAAACAATATATTTAAAAAGGTTTTTATGTATATAATTATTATGAAAGGCTGTGATATAATGGTAGTAAAAGTAAGATTAGAAAGAGTAAGTTGGGGAGCAGCTGATACCTCAGAAGAAAATAAAGAATGGCAATTAGATGGCGTTGGCCCAGTAGGAACCAAAGAAGAATGGAAAAAAGCATTTCAAGGAAAGGATGTGGAATTTGAATATATTGAAATTCCACGAACCGATTTTGAAATAATTGATGAGGAGGGATATTTCTAATGGTTCGTATAAATATTATAGAACCGAAATTGTTGAGTGACCAACATTTACGGGCCGAGTATGTAGAAATATTAATGCTGTTTTCTACTGCTCATAAATATAATAGTGATAGAATTCCGGCAGAGTATTGTTTAGGAAAAGGGCATATAAACTTTTTTAAAAATAAATTAGAGTATTTATCTAGGCGATTTATTGCGTTAAAAGAGGAATTTAAAGCCCGAGGGTTTAAAGCAAATAAATATATTAAAGATTATGTAAGAGCTGACAAGTTATTAGAAGAGCAATTTGGTAATTGGTCTCCAACCAAAAAAGATTATAAAATTATTATTTCGCGTATTGTTAGTAGGCTAGAAATGAAGCCGGATTGGTATACGTATTATGGAAAAAGATTAACTATAGATGAGTGGAGAGAAATATATAAAGGAGTGTGAAAAAATAAATGAGAAGTGGATATATTAATATTATGAAAATAGAATCAAATAAATTATTTGAAAGAATACTAAAAAAGCTTGGTCTTGTTAAAATAGAAAAAGCTTTAGTCTATAATGCTACAATTTATGGAGTAATTTATATAGATAATGATACTGGAGCAATGTTACAGAATTGTAATCTTTTTCCATACACAGATTACTTTACAGATATCAATAGTTTAAAAGGTCATATGAAAGATTGTAGAAAAAGATTAAAGGAATTAAACCAAAAGCCAAAAAAAGTTTTTGAATATCAAGATATCTTAGATGATATTTGGGAACAAAGAAAAGTGATAAAAAAATGAATTTGATTAAAAATGGAAAGTATTATGTTTGTCCTAAATGTAATTCACTTGTAGATAAAAAACCAATGATACTTGATAATAAAAAACAATTAATACAATTTTTCTGTAGGTGTCGTGTAAAAATAATTGATTATGATGAACTTAAAAAAACAATGGGTATGATTAAAGATGAATGGCTTGAAGATTGGAGAAAAATAAAGGTGATAAAATAACTAGAAAAACATGCCCTATTTGTGGTCGTCAAAAGCCAATACAATATAAAATTTGTATTAGAAAGAAGCCTGTTTGCGAAGATTGTGCTAAACTTGCTCCTATACCAAAATATGATAAATGTCAAGTATGTGGTGGCTCGTTTACAAAGAAGCAATTAATTCATAATAATAAATATTGCTCTAGAAAGTGCTATTTAAAAGCGTTAAGGTCAGCGACGTTTGATACTGAAGAAGCCGAATAAATATATTTAAAAAGGTTTTTGTTAATAATTATATTAGGAAGTGATAAAAATGGAAAAAGATAATGGAGAAATAGCAGATGAAATTTTTGGTGAGATGGAGGCAAAAAAATTAGAACCTACTGAAGACCAAAAATCTACTGAAGCTGACTTTTTTAATTTTCAAATTGAAGGAGCAGAAAAAAGAACTATATGGAAAACATTGCTTCAAACAGTTGAAGAAAAAAAGAAAATACAGAAACAAATAAAAGAACTAAAGGACTATAATAAACGAGTAGTTGAAATTAATAGAAAATTAAGAGAAGCATATTATAAAAAGTAAAGGAGATGAAATAAAATGATAGTAGGAAATCTATTAATAAAAAAAATTGAAGGAAGACATAACTATGTTGATGTTGTGGTATCAACAAATCCCGTTAGATATGGGCACAAGGAATTGAAAACACCAATGCTGTATCTTGGAAATGGAGAAATAGTAATAAATCAAAATGATATTGGTATATATCAAAAAACTAAATTGAAAATTGATTTCAATGATTTAGCAAAAGCTATTGCTAAAAAAGAAGGAAAGAAAAAACAATTAAGTATTGCACAAATAAAAGAAGTAATGAAATTAATGAAAGAGGAATTAAGTAAAAATGATAATGATGCAGTATTAAGATTTATTTACCAATAAAACATATATTTAAAAATATTTTTATATTTAATATATATGTTAAAGAGTAAGTAAGAATCGGCACTAGTTGGGTGCCGGTAATACGAACCAAATAAACAAACAATGTGATTCATTGGAAGGAGCAATTAAGTTTGTTCCTTCCTAATCACCCCCAATAAAAAAGGAGAAATTAGTATGAGTGAAAAAAGAATGACAAGTTTTGTAGTATCAGAAGACGATATTATAAAGTTTGAACAAAAAGCCGTTGCGGAAAAAGTACAAGAAGGCGAACGTAGAATGAGTAAGAATAAGAAATTGGCTCAACTTGTAAAAGAGTACATTGATGGTAAACTAGATATTGATTTGCTTAAAGAACAATCTTATAAAGAAGATGTTAAAACAAGGCTTGAAGGATTTCATTTAGATAATAAAGTATTTATTGCTCTTGAAGAAAAATTAATTAAGATGCAAAAGAAAAATCCAGATAAAGCCACTCTAATTGGAGAAAAAGCAAATCTTTATAGAAAATTAGTAGAGTGGTATCTTGGCAAGTAGTATTCCAAAAGTATTAGTAGTATGTGCAACATACTATAAGATGGAGAAATACTTATTGGAATATATTGCTGCTCTAAAAAAACAGACTTATAAAGAATTTGATATATTATTTATAGATAGTTCTCCAGAAGAGCATGGAGATTTTAGAGGAAAACTTTTAAAGTATGGTGGAGTAGTAAATATTAAATCTGGCCCAAATATTAATGAAGTATTATTAGAAGCATATAACGTGGCCCGAAAATATATTGCTAGCAATATTCAATATGATTGTGCTTGGTTTCTTGAAGCTGACCAAATACCACAGCCAGAAACTTTGGAAAAATTAGTTGAGACTAAATTAGATGTAGTTGGTGCTCCATATTTACTTGATGCTAATCTTGGTGTAGTTTGTGTGCATGATTATAAAACAGAGCAAGTACTAAATGCAAAAGACATTGAATTAATGCCAGATAATCCTCAGCAAGTTTGGGGAGTTGGTCATGGTTGTGTATTAATTAATAGAACTGTACTTGATAAAATACCTTTTAGATTAAAGAAAGAAGAAAATATTCACGAAGCTCTAAATGCTGCTCCAGATACATATTGGTATATTGATTTGAAAAAAGCAGGTATAAATGTTTATGTTCTTCCAAGATTATGGACAAAGCATCTTAGGACTGAAGACCAGACTCCTTATAAAAAAGGTTTTATAAAACTTGAAAAGACAACATTTGTAAAGTGCAGAAATGATTACTGGGGTAACGGGCAAGAACCAAAGTTCTTTATTATGAAAGGTCAAGTAAAAAGATTGCCTGATTATATAGATGAGATAACAAAGAATGCTTTAGATACAGGATTATTAATTGAGGTGAAGTGATGGGTAATTTACTTGTAACATTACAAAAGAATCAAACAAAATGTAAATGTTTTATTTGCAAGAAATATATAAGTATTGGTACAGAAGTTAGAGCTGTTCCAAATAATAAAGGAGCTTTATTTTTAGTGCATAAAAATTGTACATTGGATGGTGATAAGGAATGATAGCAATTAAAGGAATTAAATTATTAAAAGAAGAAGTACCAAAATGCTATCTTTGTGCAGAAGATATTGAAGATGGTTCTGATGTAACTCTTTCAATTGATGCAGAAGGATTAGTTGTAGCAGTATGTTCAAATTGTAAAAATAATTTAGAAGAATAGACAATATATTTAAAAATATTTTTATTAAATATTTTATTATGGAAGTGATTAAATGGGAATGTTAGAATTAATTGATGAGCATAATAAATTGAAAAAACAAGTTCATGAAAAATGGGATTTATTAGAAAAGGTTTGTAATAAATATAAATCACAAGAATATTTTGGTTGTTTTGATTATAAAGAACATAAAAAACAATTAAACAAAAAACAATTACAAGTGACTAATTCTATTTTTAAAGACATCAAACGATTAAATAAAAATATTGATAAATTGGAGAAGATTTTTAAAGAAAATAATTTACCTTATAATGAAGGTGCTCTTACATTAGAAAATTTAAGAAATTATATTAGATTGATAGCGCAAGAAGAAATTAAATTAGCATTTAAAAAGGTGAGCGAGTGAAAGAATTTATAATGTATCATTTATATAGATTTGCTAGCAAGCATTCTTTTAAATCAACACTTAATATTGGTGCATATGACTGTCATCAAGGAAGATTTGCTGACCCAAGAACGTTTATTAAAACACAAAAATATTTGGCAATTGATTTGGTTAATGGACCATATGTGGACCAAAAAGGAGATATTACTAAAGTTGAAACATTACCACAAGAAAAATTTGATTGTATTATTTGTACTGAAACTTTTGAACATGTGGATGATATTTTTACTGCTGCAAAAAACGTAGTTAATTTATTAGAAGATAATGGAATATTATTTTTTAGTGTACCTTTTCATCATATTTATCATGATTATCCAAAAGATTATTGGCGGATGACAGAGTTTGCTATTGATTATTTATTTAAGGAATTAAAAAGGGTAGAACATTATAAAGAAGGAAACCCAAAGAACCCAGACACAAATATTTGTATTTATAAAAAGGAAGTGATTAAGAAATGAGTGTAAAATGTACAATATTAAGTGGAAAAAAGTCAGGTGAGCCAACATATTTCCATGTTTGGAAACATTGTTTTAATGGTGAATATTTTTTGGAATTAGGTGATGTAATTTGTAGATTAACTCAGGAAGAAGTTAAGACATTAATTTATCATGCTAAAAATGGTTTTGAAATTAATGAAGAAATGTTAGATTATGAGGGGTAAGAAAAATGAAAATAATTGATAAGGAATCTAAATCATATTATACAAAAAGAAGAACATTAATGGTTCCTACTTATTTTAAATATGAGTGGAAAGATATATTAGACATTATAAAACATAAATTGTTTGGATATAAAGGATTAATTGATAGAGGAATAAAAAAATCAACTATGAAAAAATTGAAGGTGAAGAAATGAGTATTTGGGATATT
The DNA here is from genome assembly GCA_964583285.1 of uncultured archaeon. GTDB lineage: Archaea > Iainarchaeota > Iainarchaeia > Iainarchaeales > JAAZKV01 > JABIDZ01. The sequence goes on along the minus strand of CAZOVD010000002.1, from coordinate 39,387 downwards.
TTTAAGACACAAGCCGTTGAAAGATGGGTGTATTGTTATTGCGGAACACAATCTAAATATAAAGGCAGATGCGATAAATGTAATGACTTATATGATTTGGCAGAATATTCTGCATATTCTTTTTTGTGTGAGCACCCGCAATATTTAAAAAATAAAGCTATTGCTCTTATTCTATTAAAACAAAATAATTGCATTGCTAAAAAAGATTATAAATTTAAAAGAGACAAATTATTAAAACAATATCAAAACTGGGTTCAAAAACAAAATAATAAAAAAATAGATAAAGCAAAAAAGGTTGTTGATAAAATATGAAACTTACGAAATCGGATAGTAAGAAGCGAAGATTAATTAGCCTATTCCGAAATTTTAAATGGGATTTAATCTTCGCTTTTGAATGTTTTAAATATAAATCAGGCTTATTTATTATTGAACAGAAGACAGAATATTTTTTTTATTTACAAAAAATAAAAAAATATTGCGCAAAAGGTTGGCATAATACACATCAATGTTCGTTAGAAATAACGTTAAGAGCTCGTAAGCAAAAAGTAGAGTATTTAAAATGTTCTTTATGCGAAAAGAAATTTTTTGCTACTTTAAAAGATAAGAATAAATATTTAAGTATGACAAGAAAAAGAATGAGGAGAATATTATGAAAAAATACAAATTATACTACCCAGTTGATAGAATAGAAAAACTTGCAGGTGGCCCAAAAACCTTTATGCAATATTTTAATAGAGAAATTAGAAAATATTTTGAAGTTGTTGATAATCCAAGAATTGCAGATATTGTTTTTGGTTTAAATAACTGGCTTACAAATGATGAAGTACTCGCTTGTAGAATGAATAATGGTGTTTTTATTAATAGAGTAAATGGTGTTTTTAAACCATATGTGAAAGGTTATGAAAATAACTATGCTAGTATGAATGAATCTTTAAAGTGGCATTATGATGAAGCTGATGGTATAATATATCAATCATATTATAGTAAGAAAGGATACAAGAAGTATGTTAGTAAACAAGAGCATTTTGCTTCAAAAATTATTTTTAATGGTGTTGATACTAATTTTTATAATCCAAGAAAGATTAATCATTCTGGAGATAAAATTGGTATTATTAAAAAAAGTCTTCTCCCATTTGAATATGAAGCTATTAAATCTTTAACAGAGCATTATGGCGCAGACAATATTGTATTTATAGAAAAATTTTCTACCGCAGATGAATTATTTGCGCTTTTAAATAAATGCAATATTGTTGTGCATCTAGATTATCAAAATTGTATGCCTAATTTATTACTTGAAATTATGGCATGTGGTATGCCTGTAGCTTCTATTGCTGGTGGAGGTGCTAAAGAAATATTGCCACCACAATCACTTTTTTGTGAACAAACAATGTTTTCTGTTATTGATGATAGTAGGAATAATAAGTGGTTAAGAGAACAAAATAGACAGATTATTTTAAATGAATTTAAGATAGAAGATTGCATTATGGAGTATGCTGATTTTATGAAAAAAGTTTATGAGGCGAAACAACGTGGAGAAGAAGATTTGTAGAAGATGCGGTGCCAAAGTTAATTCTGTTTTAATAGCAAAAAAGATTTGTAGAAAATGTAGAAATGATGAATTAAGACAACAAAGGATAGATGATTTAGATTTTTCTTTAAATAGAAAAACTGATTTTGTTAGGCGTAAAGTTTTTAGGTCAAAAAGTACTTTACCTAAATCATATGGGCGAAAAATAGGATATACTATTTGGAAAACACATTTTAGTGAAGATTTTAATTCCTTTATTACTTATAGTGCGTTTGTAAAGAAACTAATTAAATCCGGTATTGTTTCAGACTTTTTTGATATTCAAGGTATAAAAAATTATATTGATAATATGTCTAAAAAGAAAAATAAAGAATATTCTATTTATGAAGCTATTGAGATATTTAATGATGAAATAAATAATGGAACTAACTCCAAAACATATATTTAAAAACCTTTTTATCTAATATATTATTATGAAAGGAAGGTGATTAGCAATGAAATATATTGTTAAAAATGGAGAAGTATATAAAGTAGAAAAATATAATGGCCCAGCAGATGAAGTATGGGAAATACCTGAGGTGAGAAAATGATGGAATTAAAAATCATTGAAACCAAAAAAGGTTGGAAAATAATGAGAGGCGGACATCAAATGGCTTTAATCAGCACAAGCTATGAAGATGCAGAAGAAATGGTACAATTATTGGAGAGGAAAAAATGAAATATTTAGTAATGGTTAAGAGAAAAGAAAGATGGGTAAAAAATTGGTTGCCTTGTTATGATAGAAATGCTGAGCTTGCTTTATTTGAAACAAGATTATCAGCAGGAAAGTTTATTGAACAAGATGTTCAATTTGATAAAGATAAGGTTCAATATAGAATAGAAGAAATACCAGAACAAAATGGAGAAGAAATAATGAAAGAAATAGAGGAGAAGGGGTACTTATGAAATGTGTAGATTGTGGACATAGTTTTGTTTATGTTGAGCGGGAACATATTTTTGTTTGTCAAGGGTGCGGAGTTATTCTTGATGAAGATGGTAAATGCCTTTCAGGTGTTTATGGAGAGGTGAATAAAAATGAGTAATTTAAGTGAAGTTTTTAAAAAGTATAAATTTACAGAAAAACAAATTGAAGCTATTGGCAAATGGGCCACCGCTATGAAAGAAGTATCCGTTTATTTTAACACGGTACAAGACCCAGAACCATCTGAATACATAAAAGGATATGATAAATGTTTACAAGATATTATTGATGCTTGTAAGAAAAAGGAGGAGAAATAATGAAAAAAGAAACAATTGATTATAAAAAGAAGTATAATGATATGAAAATAATTGCAATAGTATTAATTTTTTTATTTTTATATTTTACTTTTTGGGGAGTAGTTTCTGAATTTGGTAAAGAATATTATAAAGATAGAACAGAAAAATTAGAAACGACACTAGTAGCATGCACGGATGCTTATAATTCATGCGCAACAACCCTTAATATTTGTGTTGAAGAACATGAACCAACAATAGAAAAACGATTACCGATATTTGATATTAATAATGTGATAAAATGAAAGTAAGATATTATATTGAAGATAAAATGGTTACTGAGACAGAATTTCATTCACGTAGGCGAGAATTAATATCTATATATGGATTATGCCCAGTACAGACAATAAAAGATTTGCCGAATAAGATTAATACATATATTATTAGTGAAAAAGCAGCAATTGAAAAACTAGCAAGTCACTTGAAATAAATTATATTTATAAATGATTAAAATTTAATAATAATTATAGTTTGTAAGAGTTGAGTGCAAATGAAACAAATCTGGGAAAGATTCCAATTATTGGAAGTTTATAAGAAAAAAGTCTCTGCTTGGACAAAAAGCTTAAAGATATACTTAGTACAGAAAAAAGATATAATTAACTCTTTATTGATTAATTGTATTGAAATTGTAGTCTATGGTATATTTATTAATTTAATAATATCTATCCTCCATAATGGCATTGAATTTTCAATAATTGGAATTCTCGGGTTTGGTGGTGCATATTTTGTTTTAGTTGATTTTATTAATGTTCTTAGAGAAAATAACTTTGTATTATTTTATGATTGGAAAAAAGGCGATAAGAGATGAATAAACGATTAAAAGAATATATGAGAGAATATCTTAAAAATAATTTTACATTTAAAGAAGCTGGGGTTGCTAATCCTAATCAATTAGCACAGCAAGCTGATGAATTAAAACAATTAGCTATTGAAATAGATAGGACGAAAGACCCAAATACTTACTTTAAAATTAAACAACTTTTAGGAGAAATAAATAGAAATGTAAGGTGATTATAGATGGTTAGTTTAAAAGAATTAGTATCTGGGGATTATGATGAGGCTCTTCAGATAAAAGCAGAAATAGATAAAATTGATGAATTATTATCAATTTTAAATCCAAAGTCAGAAGATTATGACGCTTGGAAGAATAAAAGAGATATACTTCAAAAGAAGTATGATGAAGCAAAAAAAAGAACAACAAAAGAAAGTTTAAAAGAAGTAAATCAAGCTCAATTTAATGCTGCTATGCAAACAGCAACAGTATTAAAAAAGCAAGGAAAATCTGAACAAGAAATTGTTAAACAATTAGTATCTTTATATAATTTAGACTCTGGCGATGCAATAGATATGGCTAGAAATGCTGAAAGTTATAAAGAAAGTTCTGCAGAAGATATAATATCAAAAAAATATTTTGGTGGGAAAAAATATGATGATTTAAATTCTGATGACCAATATAAGTTTGATTCTTTAATGCAAAAACAATTAAGAAGTGAAGCAACTATTTCTTTAACTCAAGCACGCGACCAATTAGCAGATTCAATGTTTGATAAAAAAAGATATGCTGATTGTACTCCAGAGAATAAAGCAAAAATAGATGCTGAATTAAAATTAAAAGGAATTGAAGCTGTTATTTCACAAGATGATGAAAATACTTTTAAAGTGGAAGCACTTGATGATAATTTTTCTAAAGGTTTTGATATAGAAAAATCAGAACACCCAACTTTAGATGATGAAGCTATTAAAAATTTAGTAATGGACCATTTAGAAGAAAACCCAAATTATTATGATAAGGAAGAAGGAGAAACATTATATCCTAAAGAAGCTGAAGGTGACGGCCCAGATGAAGAATGGAAAATATTAGTTGCTGACCCGCAAAAAACAGAAAAGTATGCAAGAACACCAGATGAAATGGCACAATTCTTATTTAAGAAAAATTATGCTCAATGTACTCCTGATGAAAAGAAAGAGGTTCAAGTTGAATTGAATGACTTACAAAAGGAATTGGGCGAAGGATATAAAAAAGAATATAATGAAGATGATTTTGAAAGAAATCCAATTCAAAAATGTTTAGATTGTGGAAACCAATTTCAAGGCAATGATAATGATAAATGTTCTAAATGTGGTTCAAGAAATATTAGTAAAAAAGAATCTTTAAAAGAAGGCTCTTATGCTAAAAAGATTGTTGATAAAAATGGTAAATGGATTGGTGGTGGAGACAAAGTAATTACACCTAGCGGAAAAGTTGGATATGTTTATCAAATTCAAAACGATGAAATTAGAGTGACAGCACAACCACAAACAGGATTAATTGGATGGTTTAAGGCAAATGAATTAGAATTAAAAGAATCTTTAAAAGAAGAAGGAAGAAGTCTTGAATTAACTGCTAAAAAAATGTTTAATAAATCATATGATGAATTAAATGACCAACAAAAGAAACAAGTTGACGATGAAGTAATGTTAGATTTATGGATGGGTTTATAAATGCCAGCAAATGTAGTTAAAACAGCAGAAGATGAAAAACTTTGGAATAAAGCTAAACAAGTTGCAGCGGACCAAGGTCATGAAGAGGAATGGGACTATATTATGGGAATTTTTCAAAAAATGAAAGGAAAGGAATCTCTTAAAGAATATGTTGCTGGAGATATTGTTAAGAATAAAAAAGGAGACATCGGAATTGTTCACGAAGTTCAAGTAAAGAAATTAAATAAAGTAGTTTTTGGTGATGGTAAATTTATAACTCTTGAAGATGATGAATTAGTAATTATTAATCCTGATGGAATTAAAAAGAAACTTGCAGAACTTGAAGAAAAAGAAAATATTTTAGAACCACAAGATGTTATATCATTTAAGAAATATGGAAAATCTTATCATCAATTAAACGGTGACCAGAAATTAATTATAGATAAAGAACTTGGCGAACAAACAGAAGGTGTCTCATCATTATGAATAAAAAATCTTTAAAAGAATTACTTAAAGAATATGTTGCTAATAATTTTAAAGAGAAATATGGTAGAGGAAAGTCTGGTAGCAAAGCTAAAAGAAGATGGGTTTTTCATCCAAGTGAAAATAGTTGTAAATCTTGTAAAGCGATGGGTGGCCAAGTGAGAGCAGTTGGAGAAAAGTTTACTGACCCAACAGGAGCATTTAGCCCTGTTGATAGACCTCCACTTCATAAAAATTGTAAATGTAGTTTGGAGAGTGTATAGATATGAAATCATTAAAAGAAATTTTTGGAAATAGCCCAATGGTATTCAAAGAAAAATCTAGAACTGTAAAAGGTAAATTAAAAAAGAATAATACAGATTTATTTGGCGAATATTGGGATAATCCTATTGAATTACAAGTAAGATGCAGAAATGCTTTTAATAATAATGGTCTTATTTCTTCAGCAGTAGATAATTTTACGGATTTTACAATGGGTCGTGAATTAGTTGTTTATTCACAAGATAATAAAACAGAACAGTTTTTTCAAAAAATAATTGATACAATTAAACCAGATTTATTTTCAGAAGTTCATGAAGCAGTTGAACAAGCTATTAAAACCGGTAATGGTTATTTAGAAATAGAATATAGCAATGATGGTCTTCCTATTGCCTTATATGCCATTTCAGATTCAAGTAGAATTTATTTAAATACTGACCCATTTGGAAATCCTCTAACTACTACTAAAACGGATATTAATGGTAATTTAATAACAGTTCCAAATTTAGATGAATATTATATTCAAGAAGTACCCCAAGGTTTTAGAAGTGCTCCTGGATACCCACAACCAAGATTTTATACTTTATCATATACATTTTCAGGATATAAAGAATTAAAGATATTTGGTATCCCTATTCATAAAGATAAATTAATTCATTTTAGATGGGGAAAAGGAGATGATGGTTTATATGGTCGTTCTTTTATTGCATCAGTTCTTGATGACCATGAAATTTTAAAGAGGATTGAAAAAGCTTCTGGAATTATTGCTAAATATAAAGCTGTTCCAAAAAAACTTATTATGCCAAAAGAAGGTGAAAAGTTTTCGCAGGATGATATAGTTGATTTAGCCACTTATTTTGAAGGGCTTGAAGATGACGAAAATGCTGTTCTTGATAGAGAAGTAAAATTAGAAGATTTATCTTATAGTGGTAAAGATGTTTCAATGGATGGATTTACTGACCATGTTAGAAGAAAGATTATTTCTGGTTTAGCACCAGAGTTTTTAATTGGATATGGAATGGATGTAAACAGAGCCACTGCTGAACAAATCTTAATTGCATTCATGCTTAGACTTGAAACAAAGAGAAGATTATGGAGTAAATTATTAACAGATGCTATAATTAAACCATATCAGAAAAAATTACAGTATTTACAAAAATGCGAGATAAGATTTGGAGATATTGACTTTAGAACACCACAAGAGAGAAATAATGAAATTAGAGAAAAATGGTTAAATAACCAAATTACTTATAATGAAATGAGAAAAGCTATTGGAGAATCTACATTACCAGAAGGAAATATTTTCTATAAAGATTTTAGTCAATTAGGACAAAAAGAAGAACAACCACAAATAGTGCAAAATCCTCAAACTCAACAATTTACTCCAAATGAGCAAATTGCTAGAAGAGCTCTTGAATTACTAAAAAATATGGAAAGTGATGAATAATGGTTAATATTGAAACAATTAAAGCATTTATAAGGAGCAATAATCCTTCATGGAGTATTGCTAAGATATTATTTGTTTCTTGGTTAATTCTTAAAATTTTAAATAGGAACAAGGAAGAATTTTCAATGAATTATAAAATAATTGATAAAATAGGAAATAAGGATATATATTTTGATGATAAATCAAATACCTACGGCGTCATCATAAATAACAAGGTTAAGATATATAATAATTTAAATGATTTAAAGAAATCATTATAAAAATACCCTATTATATATTGTTTTTTGCTTTATTTATATTATACATTTATATACTACTTAATATAATAATTTAATTAATGATTACAAACATTTATGATGAAATTTTAAATAGTATTTCAGATGAATGGAAAACTGTGCCTCAACTCGCAGATGAATTAAATGAGAATATAGCTAGAGTAAATAAAAAAATTCTCCAAATGAAGAAAAATGGGGATGTTTATTATAGGTATAAAGAAAGAGCAAATTCTCAGAGAGGAATCACTCCTATTGAATACATGCGGGTTGAGGTGAGTAAATAATGTCCAATAGAATTGTTTTTAAAGAAACTGTTTTTCAGCCAGTTAATGGTTATGTTTTAAAAGAAAGTATTAATCCAGAAACTAATAAAGTTGATGGTGTTATAATTGAAGGAGATGCACTTGATACAACTAAACCTACAAGAAATAAGATTTTGTATGATTATAATTCTGTAATGAATTCACATAAAAAACTTGAAGGAAGACCAATGCTTTTAAACCATGATGAAGCAAAATTGCCAGTGGGGCATATTGAAAAAGTATGGATGGAAGGACCAATTTTAAAATATAGAGGAAATATTGACCCTGAAGAAACAGATTTAGTTAGAAAAATTAAAAGAGGAGATATTAATAATGTTTCAATTCAAGCATTAGTTGATGAAGTTTCACACGAAGAATCAATTGATGGAAAACAATATACAAGAGCGTTTCCAAATGATTGGGCAGAAATTAGTATTGTTACTATTCCTGGTTATGCTGATTCAACAATTAATATGGCAGAAGCTTTAAAACTATCTCATATAGGGAAAGAAAAATTAGTTACAGCGTCTATTGAAAAGAAAGATGAAGATTTTTTTGAAAATATTATTAAAAAGAATAAATTAAAAGTTCATACTAAAACAAGAGAAGGTGGAAATATTAATTATGTTTTAGATGATGGTGTTGAAGAAGAAATAAAAGTTGAAGATGAACCAGTAAAAGATGAAATAATAAAAGAAGAAATTAAAACAGAAGATGAACAAAAAAAAGAAGATATATCAACAATAAATGCAGGAACATTAGTTGGTGGCCCAGCATTAACAAAAACAATTAGAAAAGATGTTGAACCAACAAAAAAAGAATTAGAGGAAATACTTGAAGTGATTAAAGCATGTCAAGTATAATTATATTTATAAAATGAAAAGGAGGGCATTTTATGGCTAAGACAAAAAAATATTTTGTTGAGCAAGTAGTTGAAGACGAAGAAGAAGTTAAGAAAGAACAAGCCGATACAAATGAAGGTGGAATTCTTAAAAAAGATATGGCTGAACCTGCTGTAGTATCAAAAGTAGATGCACCAGCTAGTGATGCTGAACCAACTGAACCTTTGGACAAAGCAAAAGCTTTAACAGAAGAAGTAAATGATAATTCTGATGTTTTGAATCAAGTTATGGCTAAATTAGAAGGAATTGAAGCAAGACTTTCTAAATTAGAAGCTGAAGAATCAACAGAAATGGAAGAAGCTAATGATGAACCAGAAATTGACCCAACAAAACCTAAAGTAATGGAAGAAGATGCTGTTGGTTTTGAAGGCGATAATCCATCTGGCCCAAGTTATGGTGCTAAATCTGATGTTGATGGTGGTCTATTAAATAAAGATATATCACAAGATTCAACAAATAAAACAGAAGAAGAATCAGAAGAAGCAATTCCTAAAGAACCTTTAAATAATGTTCAAAAATTAAATGAAAGTTTATTAGGAAGAAGAGTTGTTATTGGTAGTGTGTCAACTTTGAAAGAAGATGGTGCAACTATTGAACAAATGATGAAAGAATATGCTAAAAATGTAGGGAGGTATTAACATGGCATACTTTGAAGAAAGTGGAACAAGATTATGTGAAGCTGTAGGAAAAGCTCTATTAAAAGACTCAATTTCTAAAGGTTACGCAGAATCAATTAGATTTAAAGAAGATATATCAACAAGTAATGCTAGTGCTCTGTATACAACTGCTTTGGCTACAATAATTAGAGAAGCTGTTGAACCAAATTTAACAGGACTAGAACTATTACAAGTTAATGATGACTTAATGAATGGTGGAGGAAAAGGTGCAATTAAACTACCAAAAGATGCAAGAATAACTGCTGCTGAAGTTTCAGAAGGTGGAAGTATTTCTTATACATCTGTAGGATATAGTTCAATAACTGTAACTCCAACAAAGAAAGTTGCTGCAAGTAAAATTACTTGGGAAATGATGAAAAGAGGAATGACTTCAATGATTGCTTTAGAAGCTAAAAGAGCTGGTAAAGCACTTGCAAGAAAAATTGACTCTGATATCATATCAGGAATTGAAGCTGTAGTAACTGCAGGAAATGCAAATAGAGTTGCAACAGGTGGAGCAAGTACAAGAATTAGTTATGATAAACTAATTGATGCTATTGCTATTATAGAAGGTAATGATTATAAACCAACACATTTGGTAGTTAATCCTGCTGACTATGCAGCACTAAGTAAAGATACAGATTTCAAAGAAGCACTATCAAGAGGTGTTATTTCAAATGCTGTAGCAGATGCTGGTGCAGTAGCAAGAGTGTTCCCAACAGCTGAATACTTTAGAGGTATGAAGATTGTTGTAACATCACAAGTAACAAGTGGAACAACTTTAATAGTTGATTCAAATGAACTTGGAACATTTGTAAAAGAAACAGATGTTGAAGTTGTAGATGGAAGAGTTTCAGGAAGTTTAGATACTGAAATACTTGCAGTACAATCATACGGAATTGGAATACAATCTGTATTAGCTGTTGCTGGTGTAGTAATGGCAGCAAGCTAGATAAATTAAACTGAAAGTATTAAAGAAGAGGTTATTATTTTCCTCTTCTTTAATACTACTTTTTTATTAATTATATTTATAAATGATAAAAAATAAATTTTATTATTATGGTTAAAGCAGAAATACCAGTACCTGAAAATGGATTTACTAATTATGCACAAAAAGTTTTAAATGTTGATTCAAATGGTAATTCCATTAATTCAGATAATCCATTATCTGTTGGTGTTGGTGGATTATTAAATGGAATTATTTATGATTATGTTTCTGTAACATATCCAAGTTCAACAACTGAATCATATGTTTTTAAACAAGGTGGGTCTTCTGGAACAACAGTAGCTACAATTAATTTAGCATATACAGATTCAACAAAAAATAATTTAAGTAGTGCGGAGAAGGTATAATGTCATTGAAATTTAATCCTTTCACAGGCCAATTTGATATTGATACAAGTGGAACAAGTATTGTTAACCCTATTATTTTCAAGGGCACTATTAGTGTTTCTACTGATTTTCCTTTAATTGCAAGTGTTGAGAATGGTTGGTTTTATCGTGTTCTTGCTTCAGTAACTGATGATGCTGGGGTTACTTATACTAATACTGGGCAGAGTTTTGTTGATGGTGATGAAGTTGTTTGGAATGGTACTAATTGGACTGTTCTTGGTAATGTTACTCCTGAAACTCAAGATTTGCAAGATGTGACTGATAATGGTAGTGTTACTACTAATAATATTGAGGCTAATAGTTTTGTGACTGATGGTGGAACTAGTAGTGATTTTGTTAAGGGCGATGGTTCACTTGATTCAAATACTTATTTAACAAATAATGAAACAATAACTCTTAGTGGAGCAATAACTGGGAGTGGAACAACAAGTATTTCAACTACTCTTGCTAACAATGCTGTTACAACTGCCAAAGTTTTAAATGATGCAATTACTTATGCTAAACTTCAAAATGTTGCTGGTGAAAGATTATTAGGAAGGTATGATGTTTCTAGTGGTGATGCTCAAGAAATACAAATTGGAACTGGACTTTCTTTTTCAGCTGGAGTTTTAAATGCAAGTAGTGCTGCAGGAACTGCTACATGGGGTGGAATTGCTGGAGATATTGCTGACCAAACAGATTTACAAAATGTGTTAGATGATAAATTAGATAAAAATACTCCTATTACTGCGAGTACAAAAACAAAGATTACTTATGATGCTGATGGTTTAGTTACTGCTGGTGCTAATGCAACTACTGCTGATATTAATGATTCTACTAACAGAAGATATGTTACAGATGCTGAAAAAACTGTTATTGGAAATACTAGTGGAACTAATACTGGCGACCAAGATTTATCTAGTTATATACAAGGTACTTTAGTTACTACAGTAGGAACTCCAGGTAGTGATTCTAATGTACCTAGTGAACAAGCTGTTCGTGAAGCAATAAGTGCTAGTGGCGGTGGTGATGTTACTGGACCTGCAAGTGCAACTGATAATGCTATACCTTTATATGATGGGACTACTGGAAAAATTTTAAAAGATTCTACAAAAACACTTAGTGAATATTTTGAAAAAGCTGTTGATGATACTGATGATATTAGCGAAGGTGCTACAAATCTTTTTGATAAAACAGTTTCATTTACTGGTGGAACTAATGTAACAATTAGTGGAACTTATCCTGATTTTACTATTACTGATAATAGTATTGCTAATATTAATTCTGAAAGTATTGGTGATTTAAGTGATGTTACTATTAGTGGTGTTACAAGTAATCAAGTTCTTAGATATAATGGTAGTTATTGGACTAATCAAACTTTATCTATTACTGATGAATTAGTAAAGGTTAGTGCTAATGATACTACTGCTGGTTATTTGAATGGAAAGTTAGTTGTTGGTGATTATATTACTTTAACAGAAGTAGATGATGCTAGTGATGAAACTCTTGAAGTTGATATTGATACTAGTGCTTTAGGAACTTATTTAGATGGTATTTATGCTAGACTTGATGGTGCTGATTTTACAGGAGAAATTAGTGTTAAAGATTTATTAGGTATTAATAAGAGTGATAATGATAATTCTGAGATTACAAGCAATGCTGTTTGGACTGGAAGTCAATGGAATAGAATTGATACAAGCAAACCTGCTACTAGATTAAAGTTTCAAACTGATACTAGTGGAAATGCAATAATGACTTTTTTAACTGCAACAAGTGGAAGTAATCCTATTAGCAGTTGGACTCAACAAGCATTTTTTAATGAACAAGGAGAATTACAAGTTACTGGAGATATTTCAGGAAATAATTTATCTGGAACTAATACAGGTGACCAAGACCTTAGTGGATATGTTGAAGGAACAAAGGTTACTACAATTGGAAGTCCAGGAACTGATACGAATATTCCAACTGAACAAGCAGTAAGAGAAGCAATTAATGCGGCTGGTGGTGGAGATGTTAATGGACCTGCGAGTAGTGTTGATAATAACATAGTTACTTTTGATGGTGTTAATGGAAAGACCATTCAAGATAGTGGTGTTGCTATTGCTGATGTTGTTGTTGATAGTGACTTAACTGCTTATGCTCAATTAAGTGGTGCAACATTTACTGGAGCAATTAGTGCTACAAACTTATCAGGCACAAACACTGGCGACCAAACAATTACTTTAACTGGAGATGTTACTGGAACTGGAACAGGAAGTTTTTCTACAACTATTGCTAATGATGCTGTGACTACAAGTAAGATAGCTAATTCTAATGTTACTCTTAGTAAATTAGTTGATGCTACAACTAATGAAGTATTATTAGGAAGGTATAGTGCTGGTAGTGGTGTTTTTCAAGAAATAGTTATTGGTTCTAATTTAAGTTTAAGTGGAAATACTCTTAATGCCGCTGGAAGTACTGGGAGTGCTACTTGGGGTTCAATAAGTGGAACTCTTGCTGACCAAACAGATTTACAAAATGAATTAAATGCTGTTAGCAAAGATACTTGGACTTTTAATTATACTGGTAATGGAACTGGAATTAAACAATATGGTGTAATAGGTTATGATTGTACTATTAAAGGTTGGAGAATTGTGAGTAAAACTGCTGGAGATGTTGTTGTTGATATTTGGAAAGCTAGTGGGGCAAAACCAACTAGTTCAGCACAAAGTATCACTGGTTCAGAAAAACCAACTCTTAGTGCTAATGATTTGAATAGCGATACAAGTCTTGGAACTTGGACTACTTCAGTTAGTGCAGGAGATGTTTTATGTTTTAATATAGATTCTATTAGTGGGGTGAATCAATTTACTTTAACAATTGATATTGAAAAGTAAAAATATATTTATTAATAAGAAAGGAGTATGATATATAAATGACTGTAAATGCGTATGTTTCAACAAATGGTAATGATACTGATGTTTATTATACTATTGCAACTAGGGAAGTTAGTGTAACTAATGTTACTCAAGCCAGTAATGGACAAGTTACAACTTCTACTGCACATGGTTTAAGTCCTGGTGACCATATTATTTTTAATAATCTTGGTGGTATGACACAATTAAATTCTACACAACCAGAGTATGAAACAAGGGCTACAAAAACTGTTGTTGTTAGTGTTGTTGATTCTACTAATTTTACTATTAGTGATAATACTACTGGGTATACTGCTTATACAAGTGGTGGAGTAATGCGGCAGCCTGGAGCTACTAGATATACTGAAGGTAGTTTTACTGTTGCTGGTGCTGAAGATATTTTTAGTGTTGGACAAATATTTTATTGTGTTGGTATTGGTGGAATGTCACAACATAATAGTACTTTTTATAGAGTTAAAGCAGTTAGAGAAAATAGTATTTCAATAAAAGATGTTGATAATGGAACTGATGTTAATACATCTGTTTATTCAGCTTATAATGGTACTGGTGGAAGTCTTTATATTTATGATGGGTTTTTGATTACAAATATTACTAATGCTAATCCTGCTGTTGTTACTGCTAATGGACATAATTTTAGTAATGGAGATTATATTTTTATTAATGGACAAGATGTTGGAGATATGGAAGAAGTTAATGGTAAAAGTTATAAAGTCCAAAATGTTAGTGGTAATACTTTTGAGTTAGCTAATTCTAGTGGTGGAATTGATTCAAGTGTTTTTGGAACTTTTGTTGATAATGAAAATACTTTTGTTAGAGAAGTTTATGCTACTATTGATGCTGCTACAAATGGTTCATATAGTAATGTAAAAATTCCTTATGATTTTATTAGAGTTGAAAAAACTTCAGGACCAACTCAATACACTGCTGCTAATTGTACTTGGACTAAAGGCTCAAGAACTGTTTCAACAAGTGCAAGTTTGGTTGGAAGTATTGCTGTTGGAAATTATATTAGTAGAAGTAGTACTGCTTTAGATGGTGATGATGAAACTATTTATAGAGTTACTGCAATTAGTTCTACAACAATTACTCTTGAATCTAATTATGTTGGAACAACTGGTACTGATACTTCAAGTATTTACAAATACCCTTATGCTACAAATATGAATAGAACTACTGGAACAGTTATATTTTATACTAGGGGTCAAAATATTGATGGCGGGTGGGATGTTGAAGATTGTACTCAAGATGGTACAACTTTACTTGGTAGAGGAACAAGAACTTCAACTTCTTGGTATGGTATTTATTTTAATACTGAAGGTGGTAGTCTTAATAAAATTAATGTTGTTGAATCATATATTTGTGCTTATGTTTTAAATCCAAATGCTGACATAACAAATTGTACTTTTGCTGGTGGAGGAGTTTATACAATACAATGCACTAGCACACATTTAACTTTAGATAATGTATTTATTAATTCAAATAGTAATGCAAGTTATAGTTCAATTAGATTAAGTTTTGGTACTGGAGTTTCTTTTAATGATGTTAAAGTTAATAGTCTTGGTACAAGTACTGCTGCATCAGCTTTTCAATTATCTAGTGGTGATTATGATTTTTCGGGTGTTACTATTGATTCTTGTTATGGTGCTGGTATAGAATTTGAAGCTACATCAATAACTGTTAGAAATGCAACTATTAAAAATTGTTATTATGGTATTAATTCTAATACTTCAAAATATAATCTTGTTGTTGATAATTGTGATTTTGAAGGAAATTTTAGAGCTATGTATATAGGAACTTTAGTTAATGATATTATTATTAAAAATTGTTCTTTTACTTCAAATACAGGACATGCTATTTATTTTACATCAACATCTAATATTGAAGTAAATAGTTGTACTTTTGAATCCAATGGAGAAGATGTTTATTTAGACCAATATAGTGGTTCTTGTAAAGTAATTAATTGTTCTCATACAACTCCAAGTACTTGGGCTTATGAATCAAATTATAGGGCTGGAAATGTTACTTTAATTAATTGTAGTATTGATGCTCCAAGTTTATCAAAAGCTTATGCTTTAACTGCAATTGACCAATATGTTGTTCCTCAATATGTTTTACAAAATAGTTTTGGAAAAACAGGAAAAATTTATGGTAGAGGTACTATTATGAAAGATAGTACTATTACTACTCCTAGTGGTTATGATACTGTTGCTGTTACATTTACAACAACAGTTAGTGCTTTGGATATTGATTGGATTGTTGATTCTAGATATGTTTCTGCAGGACAAGCACAAGACTTTAATTTTTATGTTAGAGCAAATGGTAGTTGGACAGGAAGTATTATTCCTAAATTAAAACTTAATGGAGTTACTGTTACTACTTTAAGTGCTATTACTAGTATTAGTAATGGTAGTTGGGATACTCATAATATTACTGCTAGTGCTGGAAGTATTAGTGAAGATGGTTTATTGACTCTTGAGTTTGAATTTGAGAGTAATAATACACAACTTAATTTTTATACAGATGATACATAATGAAAGGAATTGTTACTATTGGTTTTGATTTACACTTTGTTACAAAGTTTCAAAATGTTGGAGATGCTCAATTTGGAAATGGTTATAGTTTTCCTAAAAAAGCTAATTTTAGTAGTCCAACTTTGGTTATTGAGGAGAGTTCAAGTTTAAGTTTATAGGGAGTGATTTAATTATGGCTGGGATTTTTGTTGAAATTAATGGAGTTGAAAATAATGTTGTTTGTACTAAAGTTGAGCAATTTGAATTAGATGTTCCTGTTAAAACTATTAATCTTTATTTTGGTACTTTTATTAATGGAGAAAGAGTTAATCCTAATTATATGGTTATTCTTTCTGGTGATGAAAGAACTGACTTTTATGAAAGATGGAATAATCATAGGGAAGTTTATGTTGAAGTTTGTAAGCAACAGGGTTGGGATGAGTCTATTGTTCCTGAAGATATGGATAGTGAAGTTGAATGAATGTTAATTTAATTTTTAGGTTAATTCTTTTTTTATTTTTTATTAGTTATTTATATTTTATACATGGTTTGCCTGCCGTTTTTGCTGGTTGTTGTTTGGCTTTATTGAGTTATGATATTACTAAGAATTTTGATAAAAAATAGTTAATTATATTTATAAATGATAAAAATAAAAATTTTATAATAAGGTGAAATAATGGCTTATATAACAATTAGTAAATTTAGACAAGATAGTACTTTTTCAACAGCAGAAATAAGTGATACAATTATTACAGATTTTATTAATAGAGGTGCACGAACTTTAAGAGATGAATGTTATATTTTAAGGAGACGTGAATATATAGGTAAAACAACTGTAGATGGGGAAGACAGATATTATTTTTCTCATCAGTATTTAGCAGATGATAATTTAGATGGTACTGTTAATAAAGATGATATTAAAGTTGAAGAAATTAATTCTGACGGAACAATTGAAAACGATATTACAGCTCAGGTAGCATCAATAGATTTAATTGATGGCTATTTTACTTTAAACTCAGGATACCCAACTTCAGGAGCAAATATATATGTTACTTATAGATGGACAAGATACCCAATAACGGATTCTCAAGTAACAAGTGAATTAGAAGAATTAAATTATTGCTATGCAATGGAGTATGCAATAAGATATCAAATGACTAGAGCATTTAAAAGAGGTGTATCAAGTCAATCAACAAGTGGTTTTTCTATTAATAGAGATTATAATACATTTAAAGACCTAATGAAAGACCAAATTGAAAGAAAAATGGAATTATTAGGAAAATACAAACCAAGAAGGGTTGTATTATGGAAAGGCAATAGTGGCGCAACACAATTTCCAAATAGTATTAGACAACCTGCGAAAAGAGATAATTTAGATAATCCAGATGATGTTAATAGGTTTAATTATTACAATCAAAGAATTAGGTGATTAAATGTCAGGTTTTGACCCACAAGATGATGTTGATGCGTTTATTGATGAATTTGGAACTTTAATCACTTTAAAAAATACCACTAGATATTTTGATAATCAAACTGGTGACCCAATTGAAACATACACAACATCTAGTATAAGAGGATTTATTTATAGTTTCACAAAAAGAGAAAGAATAATGAATCCGACAACTCTTGATGAAAATACTTTTAATTTAACAGTTAAAGGCGAAGCAGATATTAATATTAATGACCATTTAATAATAGGTGGACAAGAATATATTGTTAAAGAATTAATGGAAAAGCCTATTTTTTCAGATGCTCTTGAATCTTATAATTTTTCAACTGCAGTAAAGAGTTACATGATTATAAGAAAACAAGATACAGCATGATAATATGGAAAAAGATATAAACAATATTGATGAAATACAAAAAGTATTTGATGATTGGCTAGATTTATTTATGGAAGAACTAACTAAACGAATGGTTACTGAAATGAAAAATAATCTTAGAGTGCAAGGCCATATTAAAACTGGTAATTTAATTAATTCTATTTCTTATAAAAAAATAGGTAAACATGATTACCAAATACATATAGAAGCTGAATATGCGGCATATATTGAATTTGGAACAAAAGACCATTCTATTTTTCCTAAATATAAAAAAGCACTTTCTTGGATACAAGAAGGCCAAAGACGGTTTTCTAAAGGGCATAAAGTTAAAGGTATTAAAGCGTCTCCATTTGTTGAACCAGCTATTAATTTAACACTAAATAAAGCAAAGAATAAAGAACTTTAAATTATATTTATAAATGATAAAAAATAAATATTTTTAAAGAATGTAATTGCGAGGTGGTGATTGCATTTATTCGCAAGGTGGCGAAAGACAATGGTAGATTCAAATAAATTTAAAACAGCACTTATTAATGAATTAAGAAAATACTTAGAGGACCCTGCAAATAGAGGAACTTCAAGAACTGAAACTTTTTCTGGAAATGGTATAATTACTAAATTTGAATTAACACCACCTAATGATATAACAGATAATTATATGCAAGCATTAATGTATATTGATTCTGTATCTATTTCAAGTACAGAACAAAAATTAAATAGAGAATATTCTTTAGATTTTGGACGAGGTAATGAAAAACCAAGTATTACTTTTGTTACTGCTCCTACTTCGGGAACAGATAATATTTCTGTAACTTATTATTATGGGGAAAATTGGATATACCCAGGAACACCAAATGTGGAAGACAATAAAAAACTTCCAAGAATTGGTTTTTTAAGAACAGGTGGAGGGAGTGTTCCTTCTGGTGTTGGAGACCAAGGTGAATTTATTGATTTTGATACAAGAGTAAGTATATGGGCAAGAAATACAGATTCATATACTATTAATTCGTTTAAATATACAGGTGATAAGTTATTAGATTTTATAGAAAATGATATTTATCAAAAAATAAGATATATTAGATACAATAATACAATACATGGTTTAATTAAAGCTAGAGTAACGAATGTATCAGATATACCTTTTGATAGTGATTTTGGATTAAATAGAAGAGAAATATCTTTAACTTTCCAATTTCAACAATGGTATAATGGAGTGTGTTAAAAATGGTTGATGATTCCCAATGGAATAATTATATTAAGAAAAAAGCTCTTGCTAAAACTGAAAAGGTTCCTATACAGGAATATGAAGATGAAGCAAAGGCTCAAACTTATAAAAAGAAAAAAGGTGGTAAAAAATGGCAATAGGTGGAGTAAATCAAAGAATTGCTTATGCTATTGAATCTACCTACGGTACTGACCCAGGAACAGGTTATAGAAGTATTGGTGAGGTTCAAGCTGACCCAACTTTTACTGCTGATAATGCTTTAGTTCCTGTTTCAAGCGCAGGTAATATCAATACAAGAGCAATTTTATTAGGAAGTAAAGTTGTAGGAGCTAAAGTAGATTGGTTTGTTCAAGATGCAGCATTTATAATTGCAGCACTTGGAGATTATGATACAACATCTCCTGTAACAAATGGGTCTAATTATAAACATATGGGAGGAACTGAAGATAGTACATCAACTTGTGCAGCGCCAGTTGAATATAAATCTAAGAGTTTTTCATTAATGTTTGGATTAGAAAACGGTGGAACAGATGATGTAATTAAGTTAACAGGGTGTAAAGTTAATTCATTAACTTTGACATTATCACTTAATGAACCATTAAGAGCAAGTGCAGATATATATGCGCAAACAGCAATACAAGAAGATTCTCTTGAAAGTTATTCTCAATTATGTACAGGTCCTTATATGTACCATAATAAGGGGACAATAAATGTGAATAGTGAATCAGTTGCAAATCTAACAAATTTATCTGTTACTGTAAATAATAATATGAAAAGAACATTTTCAGCAGGTGGCGGAGATGGTGTTAGAACAGTTGATGCTATATTACAAGGAACTAGAACAGTTGATGGTTCAATAACAATTAATTATAGTGATTATCAACAATTTGGTTCATTGTTTGATGCAGGAACAGAATTTGAAACAAATTTCTTGTTAGATAATAGTGAAACAACAACTGCAGCAGCATATAGAGGAGTTTATGGGCAAATTCTAAGAACAAAACTTGGAACAAGAGATAAAAGATTACCTTTAGATGGTTCAGCAGTTGAAGAAACATATAATATTAATGCAGAAGGGGTAAGATTTTCAGATTTTGATGAAAATGCTAGTGACCCGTTCTAAATGGAGGAGATATAAATGGTTCAAACAGAGACTAAAGAATTTATTGCACCAAGTGGCGATAAATATCTTATAAGAAGATTAACATATAGAGAAAAGAAAATAATACAGAGCAAAGCTCTAAAAACACAGGCGATTGCTGATGATAAGAATGTAGCAGAAAGAATTGCTACATTTGATTCTGCTGTTGCAAGTATGGAAAGTGCTTGGAGATGTATTGTAGAGGCTCCTTGGCTTCAAAAAGGAAAAAAATGTACAGAAGAAGACTTGGATAATATAAAAGCAGAAGATGGAGAAGAATTAGATAAATTCATTGATGAATTTAATTATCCAAAGCAGGAGATTGTGGAAAAATAGAATGGGCAGTAAGGAGAGGACGGGAAATTACAGATGAAGATATTGTTCCAATATTTGAACAATATAATATCTGTAAAACCTTTCGTTGTCTGCCCGCAGATGGTGGATTAGCTGACCAAGATGCAGTATTAATGTATTATTTTGGAAAGATAATAAACCAAGAAAATAGAGAAAAGAAAATGCAATTAGAGGCAGAAAAAAGTAAAATGATGAGTGGTAGAAAATGACAATACAGCAAGATATTATTTTAAATGTAAAAGCAAAAAATACTAATTCAGTTTCTGGAGCAGTTAAAGCTGCCACTCAGTCTGCATCTTCTGGTGCAGCAAATGCAGGAATAGGAAGTGCAAAAATTATTCAATCAGGTTTAAATAAAGTTGGTTCAGGAATTACAGGAGTTATTAGAAGTATAATGGTGTTAGCAAAGCCTTTGTTTACTTTACTTGGAATTGCTACAGGTATTGCAGGACTTGTAATGTCTTCTAAATCATTACAAATGATGCTAGATAGAATAGGAAAAATATTATTAATGTTTTTAAGACCGATAGCAGATATGTTATCAATATTATTAATGCCATTACTTATGTTTTTGAAACCAATGGCGATGTTTATTAATGCTTTGATGAAACCTTATATACAAGAAGCAAGAAATGCTATGAGAGTAAGTGCACAATTAAGAAAAGCTGGCGATGTAGAAGGAGCAAATGAAGCTCTTGGTAAAGGTGCATTAATTTTAGGTACAGGTTTAATGAAAATGCTTGTTGTTGTCGGTGGTGAAGTTACAAAATTTTTAGTAGATATATTTGCTAATCAACAAAAACTTATTGTTGATGTTTTTGCTGGACTAGGAACTATTATTTTAAGTGCACTTGGTGCATCTTCACAATCAATAGATAATTGGAATTCTTATATGGGTGAATTTAAGAATCAAATTGATGCAGGAACTAATGTATTAAAAGCAATGGTTGATGTAGGTGTTGAGCAGGCAAGTAAAGGATTAGATGGGTTTAAAGACCAATTAGTTGAAGATATAGGAAAATTAAAAGATAGATTAGACCCATTAAATACAAGTACAGAAAATGTTAGTTCAGCGCAAGAAAAATTAAATATTGCATTAGAAGATTTAATATTGCAAACTAATACAACTAATAATGCATTTAAAGTATTTTCAGAATCATTAGGACTTGATTTTATACAAAACATCACAGATGTTGTAAATGCTGGTTTAGATGAAAGTTCAGAAAAAGCTAAATCATTTGCAGAAGCTTTAAAAAATATGTTTCCAGAAATGTTTGGAAATGAAGATGGAACTACAAATAGTGCAGCAAATTTATTAGGAGCAGGATTACAAATTGGTCCATTAGATGAATTATTTGGTA
Organism: uncultured archaeon; assembly: GCA_964583285.1. Lineage (GTDB taxonomy): Archaea > Iainarchaeota > Iainarchaeia > Iainarchaeales > JAAZKV01 > JABIDZ01. The sequence goes on along the minus strand of CAZOVD010000002.1, from coordinate 17,062 downwards.
TATTCCAAGGAGCAGTAACAGGAGATATAGGTAAAGTATTTGAAGAATTAATAAATTTAATTAATCCTATACATTCATTATTTGAAATAGCAAATCTTGTAATTACAGGTTTTACAGAATTACAAACAGCAACAATGAATTTACATGGAGAAGGTGGGCATGGTTTTGTTGAATTGCAAACAGAAGTATCAAAAAGTATAGGTCTGTTTGGAAAAAATAATGAAATTGTAATTCGTAGTACATCATCTATGAATGATTTTAATAAAAGTACAGTTAGAGCAATTAAAGCGATTGATAGTGCTGTTAGTCAAGCCAAAAATTTTGCTGAACAAGCAAGGAAAGCAGCAAGTGCAGCAAAAAAAGCTTCAAATGATTCTTCAAGTAGTAAATCAAAAACAGCACAGGATGTTATTTTAAGGCCTAACGGTGAAGCAATTTATACTAATCCAAATGATACTATTATAGCAACAAGATTTGGAAATAATCTTCCAGGAGCAGGTGGAAATGGAAGTAATATGACTTTTAATATTACAGTTAATGCAAATGATGGTAATGAAATGAAGAAATATCTAGACCAATTTGTAAGAGATACTATGAGGAAATATGCATAAAGGTGATTAAATGGCAGTAAGAATTTATAATACGACTGGAACTTATCCGAGTTTAAATAAAACAGGTTCAGCAATATATACATTTGATAAGGCTCCAGATAAAATTAGTTTTTCTCATACAAAAACAATTGAAATGGATGAAATACCACTTGAATTTATGCCTGAGGCATGGGATAGTTATTATCAAACCAGAAAAATTACTATTAGTGGTTATCTAAATCCAGATGAAAGTATTAAAACACAAATGGAAAATTTTGAAAAACTTGAAGCTTATTATACAATTGCAACAAGTTATCCAACAGGTGGGCAATTTGATTATTCCAATTCAGATGGTGAAAGAATTTATGCTCTTGGTATAGATATGCCAGATAATGGTACAACTACAGAAAAATTAATGTTTGTTATAATTGAATCTTCTAATTTTGATTTAGAAGGACCGAATATGACATATAATATTTCATTTAGAGAAATAAGGGATGTATTTATAATTTAAAAGGTGATTAAAAATGGTAGATTTAACAGAAGTTAGTTCAGGAGATACAATTACATCAGCAAGAGCTAATATTATAAAAGATAAATTAACAGATGGAACAGATAATATTAATACAAGCGCATTAAGTATTGCTGGAACAGAAGTAATTGATAATAGTAGGAATGTTTCAAATTTAACCATTGATGGAAATAATAATACTATAACAAATGTTAGTTTTGGAACTGTTGATTTGACAAGTCAAGTAACTGGAGCTTTACCCGTTACAAATGGCGGAACAGGAGCTTCTTCAATAACTTCAAATAGTTATATTAAAGGAAATGGAACAGGAGTTATAGTTGAAAGAACATATTCTGAAGTAAAAACAGATTTATCACTTGATAATGTAGAAAATACAGCAATAAGCACTTGGGCAGGTTCAGTAAATATAACAACACTTGGTACTGTCTCTACAGGAACTTGGAGTGCTACTGAAATTGATGAAACCAAAGGTGGTACTGGTCAAACTAGTTTTACTAAAGGAGATATTTTAATAGCTACTGATTCAAGCACTTTAACAAAACTTGGTGTTGGAACTAATGACCAAGTTTTAACTGCTGATAGTGCTGAATCTAGTGGTGTTAAATGGGCTACACCAAGTAGTGGTTTTTCAGACCCTATGACAACTCGTGGAGATATTATTATTAGAAATTCTAGTAATACTACTGATAGGTTAGGAGTTGGAACTAACGGGCAAGTATTAACAAGCGATGGAACAGATATTAGTTGGCAAGACCCTACTGGTGGAAGTGGTGGAGCTTCAATGATTTATGAAAGGCAAATTGAAGGAGATGCTTATACAACAACATTCATGCCTATTGTAATACCAGATGATTTAGCAGGAAAAGTTGTTAAAGAAGTTAGAATTAATTTAACAAGTCTTCCAACTGGAAGTGCTTTAAAAGTTGATGTTAGAAAAAATGGAACTGCCTCAACTGATAGTATATTTACTAGTGATACTGAAATAGAAATAGGAACAGCACAAAGTGCTACTAATGGTTTGTATATTACTGGTTGTGACACTTCAGGAGCAACCGTTGGAACTCCAGGAACTACAATTGATGCTGCAAGAGATGATTTGACTAATGATGATGTTTTATGGGTTGTTGTAACACAAGTTGGTTCAACACTTGCTGGAACTGATTTAGGAGTAAATGTTGTGGTGGGATAAAATGAGCTTTAAATTAGTTAAAACATTTACCAATTTAACAGACGAAGCAAATCAAGCAAATATATCGCCCGATAATAAATGGTGTGCTGTAGGTTCTAAAGATGATAATGTATATATTTTTAACTTGGCTGATTTAAATTTACAAACAACTTTAACAAATGCATCAGCTTCAGTATCTAAAAATAGATTTAATTGGGATAGCTCTAGACTAGTTACTTATGAAAGTGGTCCATGGTCAGGAGGTCCATATGGTATTTATTCATACAATACATCAACATGGTCTTTGTCTGATAGTCTTAATTTAGGTTCAAGTAATGCGCCTTATGCTATGGATTTTACACCAGATAGTACAGAAGTGATTGTTACTGGAACTTTCAGAGAATTTAGAAGATATGAAATTGATAATTTAAGTACAATTAACCAAAATATTTCAGATTATAATACAGGAACTATTTACAAAAAAGATTTAAGCAAAGTAGTAACAGCTTATGCATACACCGGAACACAAACATTATATGAATATGATACTTCTACTTGGAGCAGGACAACTTTTGCAAGCGGAGATACTGACAATGTTGTTTATGATAATACTGGTGATTATTTATTAGTTCATTTTGCTTCAGGAACAGTTAGTATTTATGAAACTGCCACACATACTGTTGATGCCAGCATTAGCCGAGTAGGAGTAAATCCATTAGATTGTGGATTAGATACTATTAATAATGAATTTGTGATTGTATGGGATGATGGTGTTTTAAAAAAATATGATATGAGCGGAACTGAAACATATTCTGAAAGTGGTTTTTCTACAAGTGGTATATATATAGATAATGGTTTTTATAGTCCTTATTTCCTTATCAGAGATGGAACAGAAGTATTTGTATATAAAGGCAATAGTCGTGTAATAACTCTTGAACCTGATAATGTTAATGATGTTGATACTTCTGCAATTTCAGATGATGGCAGATTTATTATTCTAACAAGCAAAATAACATATCATGTTTTTGTTTATGAAAATTTTGTTCCAAAAAAATATTCTATTTTTGATGATTGTATTTCTTATTATGATTTTAGAAATGATGCTAAAGATTTAATTGGAAGTAATGATGGGACTGTTACAAATGCTGTTTTAATAATAAATCATTTAGGGCAAGTAAATAGTGCTTATAGTTTTGATGGAAGTGGAGATTATATTGATATGGGGTCTACTACTAACTTAGTTCCAAGTGGAAATAATTTAACTTTATTTTGTTGGGTAAACATTAATCCAAGTGCATCAAATTCTGCTCAAATATGTGGAAAAGGGAGTAGTTCAAGTTGGGCCGATATAAGATATAGATTAGTGTTTGCAGATAATAATACTTTTAGATTTGGAGTTGGAAATACTTCAGGTACAACCCATGAAGTAAGTAGCGGAACCATTACTAAGGGACAATGGTATTTTTTAACTGGTGTTTTTGATGGTTCAAATGTACAATTATATTTAGATGGAGAATATGTAACACAAACTGCTTGGAGTGGAACTTTTCCAACAACTAATAATAATTTTGTTGTAGGAAAAGCAAGTAATGCTGCTGAGCAATATTTATATGGACAAGTTACAGATGTTGGATTTTTAAATTCAGCTCTTTCAGCAGACGAAGTTCTTGAATTATATAATCTTACTAAAAATAATAACATAACTCCAATTATTAGAGGTGTTAAAAAATGACTTTGTTTAATGATGCAAATTTAAAAATATGGTTGCCTATGACTGAAGGAACAGGAACTACTCTAAATAATTATGGACAAGGTGGTAGTTCTACTTATACTAGTGGTTCTAGTAGTTGGATTAAAATTAAAGATGGTAGTTATGCTATTAGTCAGAATGGAACTAGTGACTATATTAGTTTAGGAACTGCATTAAGTATTTCTACTGGTTATACTATTTGTATGTGGATTAAAAGAGACGCTGTCGCTGGTGGAACACAAAGAGGATTATTTCATAATGGAGTTTTAAGTGGTTGTAATCCAAGTTCTACTGATTTATATTTTGATGCAACAACAGATGAATTAACATTTGGTATAGGTTGTGGAACAGCAAAGGTGACAGCAACAACAACATTTAATATTACTGATTGGTATTTTGTTTGTGCAAGTATGAATACCGGAACATATCAAAAACTTTATGTCAATGGTATTTTAGAAGACGAGGGTGCTGATACTAGTCAGACTTTAAGCAATGGAAATAATGTTTTTGGCTCTACCATTGCTGGTGGAACATATTATGAATTTAATGGAGATATAAAGAATTTTATGTTATTTGAAAGAGTTTTATCAGATAATGAAATTAAAGCTCTTTATAAAAAAACTTATATAGAGTGAGGTGATTTAATATGAGTTTAGAAGATAAAATAACAGAATTAATAACAAGTGATGCTTATTTAGCATTAGGAGAACAAGAAAAAGCAAGTGCTTTACTTGGAGCTATTGCAGAATTTGCACAAGATAATGCAGAACAAAAAAGAAAAAATGAATTTTATAAAGCAAGGGATTCAGCAAGAGAAATTAACGAAGGTGTGATTTCTGATTTAGTACAAGCAAAAAGAGAAGAATTTAATACTAAATGGCAAGCATACGAGGACAATGATTATACAATAGATGAAGAATAGAAGTGATTAATAAATGCCAGGATATGATATAGACTTATATGATAGTTCAACATACGGGGAACTTTCTAGTACTAGATATTATTTAACTATTAATGGGTCTACATTAACAAGAGTAAAACAATTTGATTGGGAAAGAAATCTTACTAAATTATCTGGTAAATTTAATTTATTAATAAGTGACCCAACAAATACTCTTTATAATACTGTTAGTTCTGGTGATGAATTAAAAGCATTTAGAACTTCTGATAATGCAAAAATATTTGGTGGATATATTGAAACAGTTGAAAGAACTCTTGGAAAAGCATTTGAATTATCTATAACTGGTGGTGATTATACAACTTATCTAAATCAGGTTCTTGTTAGAGCACAAGTATATAATGATAAAGAATTTAGTATAATTGTTAGAGATATTATTAATAAATATATCTTAAAAGGAACTATTATAGATAGTTTTGATGCAACAACTGGGTGGACTTCTGATAGTAGTATACTAACAACTATTAGTTCTGAAACTGGAACAGATGCGAATAATCATTTATATGCTAGATTTGGAACAGCTTGTTTAAAAGTAATAACAGCTAGTACTGGAATAGGATATATAGAAAAAACTTATACCAATGGTTATCAATTACAACCTACAGATAGAATTCAAATATACTTTTATATTGAAGATGCATCAGATGTTAGTGGATTAACTCTTAGAATTGGACAAGATAATTCTAATTATTATGAAATGTCTAATGAAGCAACTTTAGTAAATGGTTGGAATTATTTAATATTTGATATGGCAAATAAAACAGATATTGGAACTGTTTCATTGTTTAATAATGATTATGTAAGATTATCAATAGATGTTGCATCAACTGATTCTGGTTATTTTTATTTAGATGAAATGAGAATAAACCCGCATAATGATGAAACAGATGGATTTACTACAGATAAAGTAGAATTTACTAATAATTATACAACAGTACAATTCAAAAATGTCAGTTGCCATGAAGCAATTAAAAAAATAGCAAATGCAAGACCAGTAGATTATGATTTTTATGTTGATATCAATAAAGATTTAAATTTTGGTATTCAAGGAACAATTAGTTCTGGAGTAACCTTAACTAGAGGAAATAATATTTTATCAGATGAGTTTTATGATGATGATACAAATCTTATTAATAAAGTAACAGTATATGGAGCAAGGCAATTATTTACTTGGGAAGAAAAATTTAGTGGTAATGGTTCTACAGATACTTTTACACTTACATATGAACCTGTAGATACTTATATAACTGTTGGTGGAACAGAGCAATTAGGTTATCAAACAGGAATGACTGGAACAACATTTGATTATAAAACAGACCAAAAAAATAGACAAATTATTTTTGAATCTGGTTCTGTACCAGGAGTTGGAACAAATAATATTGTTGTAAATTATACATATTCTGTTCCAATTACTGCAACATATAAAGATACTGAAAGTATTAGTAATTATGGATTAAGAGAAAGTAAAATAGAAAATGAATATATTTTTAGTAAAGATGATGCTCTAACAATAGCAAGACAAACTGTATCAAGATATAAAGACCCTATTCCAGTGGGGACAAGTAAGATAAAAATAAATCCGTTAATAGATGTAGGTGAAACAGTACAATATATAAATGATAAATATTATTCAACGCCACAAACTTTTGTTGTTACAAGTACTAAAAGTATTTTAATTGGAGGAAAATTAAATACTACTCTTAAGTTATCAGCATTGCCAAATACAGTTGAAGATTACTTAAATAATTTATATGAAAGAATTAATGCTCTTGAAGAAAAAGAAAAAGGACAATCAGATGTTTTAATTGAAGCAATTGAATTTTTAGATGATTTAGAATTAATTGATAATCCGAGTGCACAACTTGTAATAAGAACTAGAAGTATTACAGGGAATCAATTAATATGGGATAATGATGCATTTGGATTATGGGATACATATAATTGGGCAGGTGGAGCAGGAATTTGGGGCAATGATTTATTAGGTGTTTGGGGTGTAGCAGAATGGGGGGAAGATGTTACAACATCATTTTTACTTGGAAATAGTTTAGGAGGAATACTTGGAACTTCAAAACTTGGAACAATACCAAGTGAATTTTCAGGAAATTTAGTAACTAATCCTAGTGATTAAAAAGGAGGAATAAATATGAAAGATGATTTAAAATTAGGAATGTTAAAAGGACATATAAAAATATTTGGAAGAAAAGTTGGAGAAAATAACTGGAATTTATTAGTTGATAAAGATAACTTGATTTTAAATATTGGTAGAACTCTATTAAGAGATAAATTAACAGGAGAAGACACTACAAATTATTTACAAGCATTTGGTGTAGGAATAGGAACCACACCACCAGCTGTTACAGATACAGGACTTGAAATACCTGTAATTTATGATGGTGGTTCAAATATTTATAAAACATATGAAGAATTTACAGAAGACGATTTTCAAACAATCACTTTTGTAGGATATTTAAGTTCTACACAAATAACAACATCAACAGATTTAACAGAAATAATTTTATGTACAGGAACCGGAGCAACAGTTGGAACTGCATATTGCAGAGCAACATTTGATAAAATAACTAAAGATAATACATTAGAATTAAGGATTGAATATACACAAAAAATTTAATTAAATTATATTTATAAATGATAAAAAAATAAATTTAATAAAGAGGAATAAGATATGTCTTTAAATGGAAATACTGATGAAACTAATGGTTATAATACTGTTATAAAAAATGGTGTTACTACAAATGCTAATTATGTAAAAAGTGTTATTCCCCCAATAGGAAGTGTTATTCCTTGGTTGAAGACTTTGACTGGGACTCCTAGTTTACCTGATGGTTGGGTTGAGTGTGATGGGTCTACTATTAGTGATGCTGATAGTCCTTATGATGGAGTTACTATTCCTGATTTGAATGGGGATAATAGATTCTTAAGAGGTAGTTCTACTTCTGGAAGTACTGGTGGTAATGATACTGTTGATTTATCTCACACACATAGTTTATCAACTACTGTTGGATTCACTGGTACTGGTGCGCAGTATGTTTTGACAAGTACTACTACTGGTAGTGCTGGTAGTGCTACGCAAGATATTTTACCAACTTATTACGAAGTAGTTTATATTATGAGGATTAAGTGATTATTATGGCAGTACCAAATGTATTTACATCAGGAACATTAGCAAAAAGTTCAGAAGTGAATGAGAATTTTGCTTGGACTGGAATGGTTCCTATTGGAACTATTTTACCTTGGGCTAAATCTTTAACAGGTGTTCCTGCTCTTGATGATAGATTTGTTGAGTGCAATGGACAAACTTTATCTGATGCTGAAAGTTTATTAGATGGTCAAGTTATCCCTAATCTTAATGGTGATGCAACAGGTGCAGCTTTATCAGATGGTCAAAAATATCAAAGATTTTTAAGAGGAGATACAACAAGTGGTGGTTCTGGAGGAGTAGATACAGCAACAACAAGTACTGCAGGAACAGCTAATATTGGTGATGGAAATCCTACCCAAGCAACACCAGCACACTCACACACAGTATCAACACTATCTCCATATTATGAAATTGTTTATATTATGAGGGTGAAATAGATGGCAGCAGAAGGAGAATTTCCAAAGGCAGACGGAGATGTATTATATTCTACAGATGTAAATATCTTTAATTCAAATAATATTTCTAGTGGTATTGATGTTTCTGAGCAAAATGTAAGTGATACAAACGCATCAAAAACAGTTACTGGAGCAACAGTTTGGTTAATAAAAAATACTGGTGCTAATGATGTATTTATCAATTTTGGAGCAACAGCAACAACAAATAACTTTAATTTAAAACCAACTGAAGAATTAAAATTTCAAGCAAGGGAAACTCAACTTAATTTTGTTTGTGATACTGGATTGAGTTCAACTTTATCAGTAATTGGAGGTGTTGGAGCAGTTAGTAGATACCCTGAATTTTTATCAACAAATGTCTCAGTTTCTTCAACTAGTACAGAAATTTATAATGATACTCAAACTTATGATAATTGGTTAATCAGTAATGATGGTGCTGTAGATGTTTATATTAGATTTTCAGCAACTGCTGTTACTACTGATTATAAAATTCCAGCTGGAGATAATTTAATAATTAATTATAATTCTAATAGATTAGATGGAATAACTTCTAGTGGCACAACAACTATAAGAGTGTTTGCGGTGGGTGATTGATAATGCCTATTGAATTTAGTTCTATATCTAATGAAAATTTAATAGTTCCTGAAAAGCATGGTACATTAACTTTATTTGATTTAAATGAAAGTAAAAGAATTTCTAGTTGTTTTACTTCTAATAATAGAGTAGTTTTTAGTGTTAATGCTAATAATGGTACTGCTGATATTGATGATACATCATACACTGCAGTATGGAGTATTCCTTGGTCAGTTTTGAGAACATTTTCTAAAAATGGAAGTATTACCATATCTTTAGGATATAGTTTAGGTGGAACTGCCGGAAGTTATTCTGGACAAGCTAATGGAAATATTGAAATAGAATTAGATGATGGAACTACAAATTATCAATTATATTATGGAAATGCAAGTGTGAGTACTGATGGTTCAAATACTGCATCACATAGTACAAGTGTAACTGGTTTTTCTACAGTGATGGTTATTGATTTAAAAAATTTAGAATTTTTAAGAGGAAAATATTATCAAACCACTGCAGTTGTTAGCCCTAGTTCTGGAGGAAGTGCTGGAAGTTCATATACACAATTAGCTGATTCAACAGATATTAGTAGTTTGAATTTAGATGCCACAAATTTATATATTAATATGTATGCCAGAGCAAAAGAAACAGATAGTGGTGGAAATTCGTCGTGGACCAATTCAGGTTATTTAAGTATTTTTGCAGGAAGGGTGATTGAATGAGTTTAAAAGATGTTATTGCTAACCTTTTCGGTTTTGATACAACAATTAACAATTTACTTAATAGAGCTAATACATGTGAGGTTAAGTTATCTAATACTGAAAAAAATCTTGAGTCAAAAACTGATAAAGTTAAGTTGCTTGGGAATGAACTTGATTTGTTATCTAAACAATACTTTGCTTTGTTGAATAAAGAAGATGACCCTCTTGCTAAAGAATTAAATAATAAGTACCCAAAGTCAGATATTGAGTATAGAGGTAGGACTTTTATTGATAATGATAAGCGTATTCCTATTGATGTTAGATTATTGATTACTCCTCAAGATTTTCATATTCATAATTTAATTGACAAACATAAATTACATATTAAAGAATCTACTTATGAAGAAGATGTTGTTAAAATTTATAATTGGATTAAAACTAATTATTACAAATATACTTATGATTCTAATAATTATCAAGTTTCTGAATTTTGGGAGTTTCCTTTTGAAATTCTTGAGAGAAAAGAAATTGATAAAGATGCTGGTTTTGATTGTGATTCTTGGGCTCATTTTCAATTATCTTTTTATAGGGCAGCTGGATTACCAGCTCATTTAGGAAGAGTAGTTGTGGGTGATACTAAAATAGGTGGTCATTCTACTGTTTATGTTTATTCTAAGAAAACTGGTAAATGGCATCATTTGAATAGTACTTATGGTGGTAATTTTCAAAGAAAAACTACTTTAAGTGATTTTTATACAAGTAAAGATGCTCAAGATAAAGATGTTATTGGTATTTATAGAGTGTGGCATTCTAATAATGATTTGTATGCTTGGAGTACTTTTGAAACAGATGGAGTGGACAGGGATAACTTGTTTGAATACAAGTGAAGGCGATTGGTGTGTGTTATATGGCAAAGAAAGAGTTTGATGCAATTAATACTAGATTTGATAAGATTATAGAAGGTCTTACTGAAATCAAAGTTGAAACTGCTGGTATTAAAGAACATTTGAAAACTCTTAATGGTAAAGTTGTTGAGCATGAAAAAAAGTTTAATAGTATTGATAATAATTTTGTTAGTTATAATAATGGTAGGTTAGCTTGTCAAGATGGTTTTAGAACAGAAATTAATAAGTTAAGAGAAGATTTTATTAAAGAAAATAAAGAGCAAGACAAAGAAGCTAAAAATATTGAAACAATGCTTTGGAATTTAAAAATTCAGGTAGCTGGTATTGCAGTAGTTGTACCAATTGTTATGAGTTTTTTATTATGGTTAATTCAAAAATTATTATAAAAATTATATTTATTGTTATTGGAATAATATTTATTTCAATAGCTTTAATGATGAGGTGAATAAAATATGGCTAAAAAAGTTGAAGTTAGTGAAGCAGGAAGTATTAAAGGATTTAGTTTGAAAAAATGGCTTCTTGATGACCTAGCAAAATTACTAAAAAATCATAAACCTGCTATTAAAATAGTTGCAGGAGCAGTTGTTTCAATAGCTGTTTTATATCCAGAAAGTGCTGCCATAATTGCAATGCTTGGTGGAGCAACTTATGTAACAACAAGAGTGTTAAGTTTCCTTGATTTTTATTTTTCAAGGGTTGAATTAGAATAAAGGAAAACAAAATCCTTTATTCTTTAAATTTTTTTGTTTCATTATAATAAATAATAGTTTTAAGTTTACCATTTTCAATGATAGTATCTACTTTTTCAATATTATTTATCTTATTAAGTTCTTTATTAAGTTCTTCTTCTTTTTTAACAAAACCTTCTCTTGTATCTATTTCAATTAACTTTACTTTCATTTTAATCACCTACCTTATATTATATCCTAATATTTGATTAACAAATTCGTCTTTAAGAATCATATCTATTGCATTATCTATTTCTTTTCTTAAATGCTTACGAACTTCGTTTCTTGTTTTACTTTCTATTAATTCTGCAGGAATTATTATTTCATTTTTTCTTAAATAACCTGTTCCTTTTTCAACTATTACTATTTCTACTATTTTTGGTTTTTCTGATATCATTGTATCACCTCACTTGTTTTATAGATATCTTTTTCAATAACCTTTAAACTTAAATCTTTTTTCTTTTTTAGTATATCTATAATTTTTTCTTCAATTCCATCTTCAACAATAAAATTATAGATAAATACAGTTTTTGTTTGCCCTTGTCTATGGCTTCTAGATAATGCTTGATATTCTGTTGCAGGATTAAAAGGTTTATTTAAAAATATTACATGATTTGCTTCTTGTAAATTCAATCCTGCACCTCCAGTTTTTGTTTGAATTAAGAAAACTTTTATATTTGGATTTTCTTTAAATTGTTTTATTTGTTCTTCTTTTTTTGCATCTCCAAATAATTCTGAATATCCTATTTTTAAATCAACTAATTTCTGTTTTAATAATTCAAATGGAATAGTAAAATCTGAAAATACTAATATCTTATCATTGGGATTGTTTAAAAGTATTTGATTTATAAGTATAGAGCATTCATTAATTTTTGTGCTTTTTTCAGTTGCTTTCATTTGTAGAGCCATAATATCAGGATTAGTTGATTGTGAATATTTAAAGCAATATTCTCCATTGCATAATACTCTTTGTAATTGATAAAGACCTATTATTCCACCACCATCTACCATATTTTCTGGTTGCTTTTGGTCTTCTATTAATTTTTCTATATGGTTATATATTGTTTTTTCACTAGTGCTTAAATCTATATATATATTTTCATTAATAATACTAGGTAATTCAGACATAACTTCATCTTTAATTCTACGAATATAAAATGGAGATATTATACGTTTTAATTTATCAAGATTTTTATATCCAACTAATTGATTAAATGTTCTTCCATATGCTTCCATTAGTTCTTCAACAAAATATTCATTTCTAAAATTATAAAATTTTCCTAATAAGTCAGGATTTAAAAAATTAAAAATAGAATATAACTCTTTAACATTATTTTCTATTGGAGTTGCGGTAGCAACAATTTTTCTATTTGATTTTAATTTATTTATTTGTTGTGTAGTTTTTGCTGTTAAATTTTTAATTCTAGTTGCTTCATCTAATATAATTAAATCCCATTCTTGTTCAAGTGGTTCATTATCAAATCTAATTAAATCATAATTCATTATTTTTATCATACTATTTTCAGACCATAGTTGTTGTCTTTTTAATTTAGTACCTTTTATTAATATAATATTTTTTTCATCAATATAAGAAAACTTTTTAAATTCTTCTTGCCATTGCTTCATTAAAGAACTTGGGCAAATTATTAATACTTTAAAATCTTTATTTGAATCAGATTCTAAATAAAGCTTTGAGATAACAGCTATACATTGTGCTGTTTTTCCTAAACCAGTATCATCAAAAATTGCAAAATTTTTATTATAATATAATTTAGTTGCACCTTCTTTTTGATATTTATGTAATTCTAATTTTGTTTCCCAAGTATTAATTAAAGTGTTTTCATTTTGTTTAAATGTATTTAAATAATTATCTCCAAGTATAACTCTAATACCATTTTTATCAGCAATTTCAATAAGCATTTCAATATCAGATAAACCAATTACCCATACTTTATCATCTGGAACCCATCTTCTATTAGATAAGGTTTTAATTAATGATACATATTCTGGATTATATTTAAAGAATACTTCAACTCTTTGTTTATCAATATTAAAATCTACTAAAAAACTCAATTTAATCGCCCTTTATTTTTATTTCTATTTTCAATAAGCATATCTACTACATGCGATACTGTATTTTTTTTATGGTCTTTATAAAATTTAATATAATATTTTGCTTTAGTTTCTGTTAAATTAAATTCTTCCATAAGAGTTTTTCTAAAGATATCAGATTTATAATTAAATCCATTATCTTCAAAATCTCTAATAAATTGATATATTTCTTTATCAGTCATTATTTCCACTCCTCTTTTTTACATATTCTAAAATCCTTAGAATTATTTAATATTAAATTTCTTTTGGTAACTTTTATTTGCCTAATCATTTTTTTATATTGGTCTATTTCATTATCCAATTGCAACAGAGCTTTTTCTGTTGCATTATCTATTTCAACAATATTATTATTTTCAAAATAATCACCGTATAAACCAAAAATAATTAAATCTTTTTCATTATCTTTAATTAGCTTAGTTTTTTCTTTTTCAGTTATATGATTAAAGAGAGTATCAGGAGATATATTTTTTGTAAAATATCTCCTGCTTGTTATTAATGGCATTTATCTCACCTTTAATTTAGCTTCCTCTATTTTAATTTCATATACTTTTTCCATTACTTCAAGTTCCATATAATACTCGTCTCTTTTTCTTTGAAGTTCTTTTATATAGTCTTTTAAATTTATATAATCTTGGTCTGTTTCTGTCCTTAGAGTAAATTCTAATTGTCTTTTTGCTTCATTTGAATAAACAGGTTTCGCTGTTTTTTCATCTATTTCATTAGCAATTTCACCCATTATTTTCTTTTCAAATTCTTTTAAAGCAATATCATTTTGTAATAATTCATATTTATTATTAATGATATTCCTTTTTGTTGTTTCTATTTCTGCAACCAAATTAATTGGTTCCATTACTTTTACTTTATCTACTATCATTTTATACACCTTCCTTTCATTTGAAAACTATTGTTTTCATATTAATATATTAGATAAAAACCTTTTTAAATATATGTTCTTGATGATTTTCCTAAATTTAGGCGTTTATTTAACCATTTTTCAGTAATAGTGGTTTGTTTTCCAATAATTTGCGGAGTATTCATATATTTTGCTGTTACAATTTTTTGATTGCTTCTAATAGGTTCAATATCATTATCAATTAAACTGCAAGCAATAGAATCCCAACAATCATCAGTTGCTCCAACTTTATCATTATGATGCACCGAAAGCAAATCGCCTTTATATTCTTTTAAAAGTATTTTGCTTTCATTAATAAACTTATTAAAACCAACAGAAGTTTCATCTTTAGGAACAATAAATAAATCATTATCAATTAATCTCATAAGTTCTCTATACATTTTGTTTTTAGATTGAGAAGTAAATTTTACACCACGCACAATTCCACGTTGTCCGTTAGCTTCTCTTTTTTTATAAGTATCATATGAAACATTATCATACTTTTTAATAAACCAATCAGCAGTTCCATCTCCAGGTCCAGTTGAATCAATATTAATTGCTTTAATATTATAATTTTTTAAAAATTCTTCCTCAACAATTTCCCATTGGTCACTATAAAGTTCTTTGTTTAGTACATACCAATTAAGTATACGAAGACATTGTTTTGGTTCTTTCCATTCTTTTCTTTTAAATAATTGCCAACGCCAAGCAGTGACAACCATATCATCGTTTTCTTTAGCACAATCAATTCCAATATAAACATCATTAATTTTATCTTCTTTAATAATTGGAATATTAAGACAAATTTTATCTATTTGTTCTGGAGTAACAAACATTCCCTTTCCGAGTATCCATTCTAATTTATACTGTGTTTTAATATAATCTGAATTTTCTCCAAACATTAATTTTTCATTTTCATAATGAGTTTTATAATTTAAAAATTCACTATTTCTAGTTTTTCTAAATAGCTCTATTTTTTGTTTTACAATTTCATCTGCATCATAAATAAATTTTTCTGTTATTTCAGATTTTGAAATGCATAATTCATAAAAATGGCATAGAGTATTAGAAGCAGTTCCAGAAAATATTTTACATCCATTTGTAGAAGCAGTCATTGGAAATACAGCAACTTTTAATCTTTCATCATCAAAGTATTGAGCTTCATCACCAAAAAATGTATCAAGTGTTTTAGATTCAATTTTTGAACCTTTTGTAACAGGAAAAATATAAATAACACTTTTATAAGGAGCTAAATTTATTTTTAAGGTATTACCATTCGCTTCTTCAAATGTTAATTTCATATCTTCAGATACTTTTGATAGGACATCTTTTAATCTATCAAAACCAGTTTTAGCCTGACCAAATTGTGGCGCACCCCAACCTAATTCATATATTCCTCTATTAATAAAATCCATTTTTGCCCAAAATTGCTGAGTATAAAGAAGTAACCAAGCGCATAACCAAACATTAATAGTTGTTTTTCCGGATTGTCTTGCAACATTTAAAACAATATTTTTTCCTGTTTTTAATAATACATTTCGGACAACAGAATCACTAAATTCTTTTTGGCCTTTTTGCATTATTAATCCGTATTTAAAAAAGAATTTATCTTTATGTAGTATTGCCATTTGAACAATATCTTCATTCTTTAGACTCATTATTCTGCCTCTTTCGCTTTTCAAATTCTTTAAATAATTCATCAATTTCTTGTACTGGCAGACTAATATTTATTTGTTCAGAAATATCTCCTTTTTGTTTATATCTTAATTCAAGCATTTTTCTAAATAACTCCATTTTTCTTAAATACTTATCATCATTCTCATATCCTTGCAATTTTAAATCCATTAGTTCTGCTGATAATGCTTTTAAATTATTTAATAATTCTGCATTTTCATCATATGTTAAATCTGTTCTTTTTTTGCTAAGATTTAAAAAATATTCTTCTTTTTTTATAAAATCATCAATTTCTTCATTATCTGTTTGTTCTTGTAATTTTTTATCTGTTATATATAAATCAAAATGATAGCTATGGCCTTGTATTTCTCTTGGAGAATATAATAAATTATAATTCTTTTTTATTAAATTTGCTAATTCCATAGGGTCGTATTTTCTTGACCAAACCATTGTATCAACTTCGCCTCTAAATTCTGGTCTTTGACAAAGAGGACAACCTCTTTTTTTATTATGTTTTAAGTAATATCCTTTCGGGATTAAAATTTTATAATCTTCACTCATCTTTTCACCTTCTCTAATATTATTTTTATATTGTCTCCTTGTTTTAATCCAAATTGTTGTAAAAAAGGTTTTTCTATTACAACACCTGTACTAGTACCAACTTGAGCTAATTTTTTTGTAATGATGAACTTATCCATATAATATCATATATTATTTAATATTATTGTTATTTATAAATATAATTTAAATGGCTATATTTCAATCCATCTAATATTTTCTTCTCTTAAAGACCAATCAACTACTTTTTTAATTTAATCTTCTATAGAAACAGGTGGTTGCCAACTTATATTTTTTAATTTATTTTCA
>CAZOVD010000001.1:0-103980 GCA_964583285.1 uncultured archaeon | reverse complement strand
TAAAAAAATTAAATATTGCTGGTATTGTTAATAATAATATTAACTCTTTTGCAATTTATGGTAGTTTTGCTAGCGGGGAATTTGATAATGTAAGTGACCTTGATCTATTAATTATTGGTGATAAAAAAGATATTGATATTCGACTAGTAACGAAGTTAGAAAAAGATATAAAAAGACCAATTCAATTAACAATATATAATTGGGTAACTTGGAGAAAAATGGAAAAAGAAAAACATATTTTTGTTGAAGAAATCCAAAAAAAACACATATTGTTGGTTGGAAATAGATTATGAATTTAGAAGATTGTGTAAAACAAAATTTGATTAAAAAGAATAATGCTCAAAAGAATATGGAATTAGTTTCTTTAAAAAAAGCTAAAAATTTTTTAACAGCAATTCAAGTTAATTTAGATGCTCGCTTATTTGATGTTGCAGTAATATCAGGATATAATTCTATTTTTTGTTGTAACAAAGCTCTTTTATATAGTAAAGATTTTAGTGAAAGAAGCCACAATTGTTTAGTTATTGCTATTCGAGAACTATTTACTAATGAAAAACAATTAATTAATTTATTAAATTCAGTTGATGATTTAAGATTAACTAGGCACAAAGTTCAATACTCTGGACTTGATGCTGATTTTGAAATGAGTGAATTTGTAAAAGATTTAGCAGAGGAATACTTTGAAATAACTAAAAAAATTCTTAAAAAGGATCTAGTTTGAACCAATTACGTTTAAATATAGTTTTTACTTGTAGTTATTATGATTAAACTTTCTTTTCTTAAAAGAGCTGCGCTTGGAATAATTTTAATCGCATTAATTATTTTACTTTTTGTTAGTTTATTTATGCCAATATTTTTTACTTTAGCAATAGTTAATTTTTTCTTACTTTATGTAATGGTTTTATTTTTACTAATTTATTTAGATAAGGGTGATTTTGGAAAAGCAAGATATCCAAAAGTATTTGATAGTGTTAGTATTATAGTTCCAGTTTACAACTCTATGGGAACTATTAAAAATTGCGTAAGTAGTATGAAAAAAATAAAGTATTCTGGAAAACTTGATCTTATTTTTATCGATGATGGTAGTACTGATGGGTCAAGAGAATTTCTTGAAAAACAAAAAGGAATTAAATTAATAAAAATGAAAAAAAATGTTGGTAAAGCTACTGCACTTAACACTGCAATAAAACAAGTTAGTACAAAATATGTTGCTTGTATGGATTCTGACACTTATCCTGAGCCTGATGTTTTAATGAAAACTCTTGGTTATTTTGAAGAAAAAGATGTAGGGGCAGTTACGTGCTTAATACTTCCTGATAAAAAAGGTTCAATACTTCAAAGAATACAATTTTTTGAATATGCAACAAGTTTTGGACTTTGGACTACAATTTTATCTTACATTAATTCTATGACTATGATTCCAGGGCCCATGACTATTTTTAAGAGAAGTGTTTTTGATAAAGTTGGTTATTATGATGCAGAAAATTTAACTGAGGATATGGAAATTGGTTTAAGGCTTCAAAAATATGGTTATAAAATAAGAGTTTGTTATGAAGCAAAAGCTTATACTGATATTCCTGATACTTGGCAAAAATTATTCAAACAAAGAGATAGATGGTATCGTGGTAGAATATTTAATTTAATGAATTATAGGGAGTTATTTTTTAATAAAAATAATAAAGACCTTGGTTTTTTTTCAATACCTTATCTTTTTTCTCTTGAGCTTGTATCTATGGTTTTACTTGTTAGACTTGCTATTTTATTTGCAAATAACCTGTCAAATTTCTTTGCTTCGGAAGTAATAGCATTCTCAGCAACAAAAACCATTATTGTTGCAATACCTTCGTTTTTTGTAACATCAACAGTCATTTTTTTCCTATTTTCTTACTTTTTTGTGTTTTTATACATATATTTTAGCCTTAAAACAATTAATTATGAGCCAACAATTTCAGATATTGGGGTTATATTAATAAATATCTTATTATATCCTTTTTTTATAACTGTAATTTATGGGCAAGGATTTTTTAAAGAACTATTTGGAGTTAGAGCAAAATGGGTAAGAGTATCTACTTAATTGCATTTGTTGCACTTGTTGCAATTTTTTTTGTTACAATATTTTCAATAAAAGCATATGAAGATCAAACATTTTATTTAATTAATGAACAGTTAAGACAAATACAACTTGAGAATCAATTTGATTTGATTTTTTCTAGTTTAAATGATAATCCAGTTGTTTATTGTGAAGCAAGAAGTATTCAAATTAGTAATAATTCAAGACGTTTAGAACAACTTGATCTTGAACTTAAATCTCAAAGAGAATCTTTTTTAGGAAATTATGTTCAAACAAAAAAAGCATTTTTGATAACAAATCTTTTACTTTATTATAATGTAATTAAAATGAATGAAGATTGTGGTCAAACAATAAAACCAATTGTTTATTTTTATGCAGAAGATAAATCTTGTGATGTTGAATGTGGTGCTATGCAAAATCAACTTGAGAAATTAAAACTTAGTTGTGAAAATGCAAGAGTTTTTGCATTTCCTTATAATTGGGATCAATTTGAATTTTCAAGTGTTATTGAAAAAGAATTTGATGTAAAAAAATCTGGTACCATAATTATTGGTAATAAAAAATTTGAACAAGTAACTTCTCAAGAAGAACTTGAACTTGCATTAAATTGTAATTAAATTTTAATTCAATTATTTATTTTTTATCAAAATTATTATGTGCCTAATTTTAACTTATCAAAATTTAGATTATTCAATTTAATAAATTTCTTCTTTTAATAGCTCTTGCAAAACTGTAGTTGCATAGTTTCCTTTAGTTAAAAAGAAAGAAATTTCAATAGCTTTTTTGTTTTCATTAAACTCATCATTAAAAATATTTTCTAGTTTAAAATTTTTTGGAAAAAGTGCAATTTCTTTTATGCTTCCTTTGCTACTTAATTCACTTAGACTTTTTATTTTAAAAAAACTAAAATCAATTCCTTCGCTTTTAAGTATTTCTTTTTCAATTTCGCCCATTAACCCATCAGAGAATTTTGTTTCATAACCAATTAAATTAGCTGCTGGAATATTTTCTATTAAAATATCTCCATCAATTGGTTTTAGTGCATCTTTTCCTAAAATTTCAATTCTTTTTTCTATTATTTTATTAAACAAATAACTTTGATAGGCGTGTGTAAACAAATATTGTGTTTTAAGTGGTAAATTTTTAAAAGCTTTTAAAAAATTACTCTCATCTTTTACAAGTGAATTTAAAATTGCTCTTTCTTGACGACATTCTACCGGAAATTCTTTTAATGCTAATTTGAAATCCATTGTTTTTGCTAAATTTATTCTTGCATTTTTTATATCTTCTTTTTCTTCAGCATAAGTTTTTGTTAAATAAAGTATTACTGCTTCTTTAAAATTTTCTTTTAAAAGAGCTTTTCCAACTAAGTGAGTTACATCTCTTTTTCCGCCAAAACGCTGGGTTCCAAAAAAATTTGGAATACCATTTTTTATTTGCTCACAAAATTCGTCAACAATTTTTTTTATTTCTTCATCACTTTTATCAATGTCTCTTAAAATTATTCGAAATTGATTTCCTATTAAATCTCCTAGTTCCACTCTTTCGCCCCAAATAGGATTTCTAATTTCAATACCTTTTACTCCAAAATTTTTTATTTTATCCAAATTTGGTTTATATATACTCATTCTTTGTGAAGTTATTGCACGTTTATCTTTAAGTCCGCCGTAGCCAATTCTATTTCGCCCGCTGCTAGTGCCTCTTGCAAGAAGTGAGATTGCTCTATTAGTATCAGTATTTATTTTTTCTAAAATAAAAACTAAGTTTTCTTTATTTTCATTATTTTCTGGTATTTTTATTGTATCTATTTTTTTTCTTTGTTCAAAAGGAATGTTAAATCTTTCAACTCTGCAAATTTTTTCTTCATTATTTTCTAAATAAATTTCCTCAACAATAAAATCAGAATATCTTTGTTTAACTCTTCCTTTAAGTGGAGTTGTTGTTGTTATAAAATTCATATTAATCATCAAATGTTATTTTTTATATTTTTAGTATCTAAGTATTGCGCCTACTCCGCCAAAACCTTCAAAAAATTGTTTTCCTTGATTTGTTTCAGTACTAATAACGCGTGCATTTGCTCCAATTGTTTTTGCTTTTTCAACCATATATTCTATGTAATCAATTTCTTCCATTATTTCAACTTTTGAATTACATGAACTACAAGTTACTTTTGATTCGTTAAAATTAATAGTATCTTTTATTATTTCCATTTCTTCTTTATTACAATGTCCACATTGTTTTTTAATTACAATCCATTCTATATCTTCTGAAAGTATTACTGTTGCAACTCGTGCTTCTTCTATTGCTTTTTCAACTTCTATATATCCATAAGTTGCAAGACCACCCTTTGCAATTTGTCCTAAAAAATTGTCAAGTATTAATTTTTCTTTTATTAGTTCAGTGTCTTTTAATAAATCTTCACTTCTTTGAACAAGTTCACGAACTCCTCCCTCATCAGTGTATGATGTGTCAACTACTCCAATAACTTTTTTTGCAAGTTCATGATGTATTACTTCTTTATCAACAAAATATTGTTTTGTCATTCCTGGGCCACCAATAATTATTCCCTTTATTTTTTTTACATCAGCTTCAAAATATTTGTTAAATTTCTCCCCGATTCTTTTAAAAAAATCTTGCATTGCTTCTTCTCTTAATCTTTCAAAACGCTGTGAACTATTATGAACTATTAATCCATTCGCAATAAAATTTTGACTTTCTACACTTATGTCTATCATGTTTTGAGAGTTTGATTTTTCTATTGACAAAATTTGTGTTGGTAGAAGAGCGTAATTATAAATTTCTTTTAAAATATCTTTAGCTTTTTCATTTGTTTTTTCAATTATCTGTTTTTTAAATATTTCTTTTGATATTTTTCTTTTATTATTTAAAAACATATTAATTTCATAAAAGTCTTTTAATCTATTATTATTTTCAACTAAAATTTGTTTTACATAATCTCCTTGTGCCAGTATTTGTCTTGAATTATCTTTTTCACTTTTGTTTTTTATAGTTAAATCTAGTTTTTTTGTTTTGTGTGTACTAATAAAATTTATTTTAGATTTAAATTTTTCAAGTGAATATTTTCCAGATATTATTATAGTGTATCTTATATTATTTGAATAAATATTTTTCCTATTGTTGTATTCTGATAAAGAAGAAATTATTCCAAATCTTAGTAAACATAGCTGAATTTGTTGAGCTAATATTTTATTATTTAATCCAATTCCAACTTCCGTGTTTGATACATATCCTTCGGCATCGTAAAGTCCTTTTAAGAATGCACTAAGAATCTCATTAGAAGAATTCAATATTTTTATTGGGATTGTAGAATTTGTTGCATTTTTTATTTCTGAAAAGTTATTTTCAATAAATTTAACTATTTGTTTGCCGTAAATTCTTGTTTGATAATGGCCTTTATTTTCTCTATGGGTTATACTTATTTTTGCACCAAAAATATTTTTTGCTAAATTTGAATAAAAACTTAATAATTCTTTATCTGCATCAAATAGGCTAATTCTTTCTTTTTCAAAACTCCCATCTCCTTCAAAATAGCCTAAAAATTGTGCTAAGTTGGGGCTTATTTTATTTGGTAAATTTTGCACATCTTTTTTTTCACAATTTTTTTTCAAGAATTCATTAAAATTTATATTTAATTCTTGGCAAACTTTGGAAATTGTTTCATTTCTAGGATTTCTTTTTCCAAGTTCTATTGAAGATATTTCAGTTTGAGTTAAATTTATTTTTTTTGCAAATTCTTTTTGTGTAAAATTATTTTCTTGCCTTAATTTTGCAAGTAGTGTACTGCCATTTTTTGTTATTGAATAAGAATTATAAAAATTAGTTTCTAATTCGCAAATAGAATTTTTTATTTCTATATTTTCATTAAATAATAATATGCTTTTTTCATTTAATTCACTTGCCATTTTTTCAATTATTACACCATTATCCCAAACAAAAAATTTGTGGTCTTGTGAACAAGAAATCTTGAATTTTGGATTTTTAGTAGTTATTGTTATAGTATTTTTATTTGTTTGCCATTTTTTTATAACTTTTGAGTTTATTGTTTGGCCTGTTTTAAAATTTATACTCTTAACTATTTCGCCTTCTTTTATTTTTTCTATATCTTTAATTGTTCCATCGCAAAGAATTATTTGCGTATCTGGTGCTAAGCATTGCCCGCCAGCTCTTGTTTTTCCAGGAACAAGCGAGGTAAATGATGCAAGTATATGATAATTTTTTCCAACGAGTTGTGCAAGTGTTGCTTCGTTTTTATCAAGAACAAGTAATGCATAATATTCATCTGGAATAACCATTTCTTGAAGAGGATCTAAGTGAAAACTTGAATCACACCAATATAATTTTGTTTTTAAATCTTTTAATGGGTGTATTGTAAATAAGCGTATATCACTTCTGCCTTCAACTTCACTAACATTTCCACTAAAAATAACAAGGCCTGTTTGTGGTAATTTAAAATCAATTTTTTTTAAAAAAACAATTATTTTTCTAAGAGCCCCCTGTACATTTTTTCTATTAGTTGGACTTTTAATATTTGAACTTTGATTAATTTCTTCATTTAACTGATTCATTACTGTTCCTCGATCAGTTCCATTTGGAATATAAAGTGTAATTAGTTCAGTGTGTCTTCCCTTATATGCACCTAAAGTTTTAAGTTTTTTCTTAAAAACTGACAATTCTGCATCATAATTTGAGTCTTTTTCCATTTTGTTCACCAAAAATATTTAAACTAGGTTTACCTAATAAATTCGGTTAAAATAGTTTAATAAGCCTTTGCAGAGTGAATATACACTTTTTAAGATTTATTAAACAATAAAAAATTTAATGTTTTAATTAATTAAAAATGGTGAATTTATGTTCGATATGTTTAATGAAAATAATTCTTCTACTTATGATGCTGAAAATTCTTTAAATGATTCTAGTGTGGATAATACTAGTAATAGTAATTTGAATATAAATAATTTAAACAAGAAAGGTTTTGTTATTAGTGTTGGTGGAAGTTTTTTTATTTCTGAAGATATTTTAGTTAATAAAATAATTGATTTTTGTAATTCTATAAATGAATTAAGTAATGAATTTAATTTTGTTTTAGTTATTGGAGGGGGTAGAACTGCAAGAAATTATCAAAGTGCTGCAAGGGAACTTGGTGCAAATAATTTTGAACTTGATACTATTGGAATAAATGCAACAAGACTTAATGCAATGCTTTTTTTTAATAAAATAAAAAATGCAAATAATTTTGTTTTAACTGATGTGAGAGAAGCAAGAAGAATAATTGGAAATGGAAAAGTCCCTATTTTTGGCGGACTTAGTGAAGGTCAAACAACTGATGCGGTTGCTTCTTTAATAGCAGAATATCTCGGTTTTGAATTTGTTAATCTAAGTAATGTTGATGGTATATTTGATAATGATCCAAGTGTAAATGAAAATGCAATTTTATTTAAAGAATTATCTTTTAATGACATGAATTTTTTGTTAAGAGAAAAATTATTAATTCCAGGACAACACTTATTTATTGACCAGCAAGCAGCTTTAATTTTATCAAGAAGTAAAATTAAATCTTATTTTTTAAATGGAAATCACCTAGAGAATTTTAAAAATTGTTTAAGAGGTTATGATTATAAGGGAACTTTGGTTAATGATGTGGCTGATGTTATAAATAAAAATATTTTAAGTAATGAAGAAAACTTTAGTGAATATGGTGATGAAGAAGAAAGTAATGAAGAATTTTCTAGTGAAAATAACTTTGAAGAAGATGATGAAGATGAGGAAATTGACCCACGAAAGATTGATTTTGGGAGATAGTTGCTAAGTGCATTAAAAATGTGCATATATTTATTAATTAAATTAGTTGTTAATTTCATATTGTTTTGTTGGTTTTTTATATGGAAAAAATATTAAAAATTTTAATTTTGATTATATTAAGTTTTTTATTTTTTGGATGTATTCAAAATGGAGAATTTTTAAATAATAATTTTTTAGATAGTGATTATGCGTTGACTAATTCTCAGAAAATTAGTATTAATACTTATTTTAATAGTACAATACTTGATTATAATGAAGTAAATATTAGTGAATTTACTGAATGTATTAGTGGCATTTGTGAAAAAAGTGATTTTTTAGAAGAATATTTTATAAGAGATTGTTATTTTTGTGATATTAATATTTTGAATATTGAAAATAATAAACTTGAACTTGAGTCAGACAGGTTTTCTAGTGGATCTTCTGATTTTTTTGCTGGGTGTAAGAAAGATTATAGTGGAAAAGAAATTAATGGTCTTGATATTATTGAAATCAATCCTCAAAAAATTGTTGTGCGTGGAGAGATTTCTACTTATTTTTCACAAAAAAGTTTTATTTGTGATAGAAATATTGATGTTGAATGTGACGATATAATTTACGGTTCTTGTTCTGGCCCAGACTTTGAACAAAAATATATCAGAACAGTTGAGTTAATTTTTGAAAATAAAAATAATTAAAGTTAATAATTTTTTTTAGTACGCTAAATCAAGTTTATAGTTTTCGTAGTTTTCTTTTCCAAGAAGATATTTTACTTCGCTTGAATTTATCATTGGTTTTTTCCAGTTAAAAAAATCATCTATTGATAAGCGAGGGCAAGCAGTGTTAATATATGCGCCCGCATTTATTCCAAGCAATTTATCTTCACTAACATGATCCATAGTATATATTTTTGCATTTTTTCCTTGCATCATTAGTTCTGTTTTAACTTTTTCTGCCCAATGAAGTCTTTGTTGTCCAATTTTTGAAGAAACTATTATTGCAAAAGAATGTGCTTCTTTTGCTTTTTCAATTAGTAAAATTCTTTGTCGTAAGAATTTATTTTTTTCTTCTTTAAGTTCTGTTATTTCACTTGTAAATGGATTTGCAAGTATTACTTCTCTTTGTGCTGAAAAATGAATTCCAAGTGGGTGAAATAATCCATCTCCAAAATAAACTATTTCTTTTGTATCTGGAACTGCGCTATAATTACAGCCTAATGCCTGTCCTTCAACTACGCGAGGTCCTGATTTTGTAAGAGTATTAATTCCCTCTTTTTTTAAAATTTCTTTTATTTTTGGAATATAGTTTAGGAATTGTGCGGTTGTTATAAGTCCAATTTCTTTGACATTTTTTTCTTTTAAATAATTAAGAAGTTTTAAAGAAATTTCATTAAAATTTTCAAGTTCATAATTAAGTGTTAAATAAACTACTGGAATATCTTTTATTTGCATAAATGCATTATGGCCTATGTGTAAAACTGTATCACAATTTAATAGCTTTGCTTCACTAACTTTAACATCACAAGCTCCAAAACAAGGAGTCATTTCACTAACTATTTCAAAACCTTCTTTTTCAAGAGTTTCTACTATTTTATCAGTTTGTGTTTTTAGACCTTCAGGTATTTGAACTAAAACTTTTTTTGCATTCTTTTCTTTTAGTTCCTTTATTGCAGGAGTAAGATCTATTTTAAGCATAAAATAAACCCCTCTAAGAAGTATTATATATTTAACCAAAAAGGGAAGATTTTCAAAAAAAGTGTCCTAGTTTATGTGTGTTTCACCAGTTTCGCCTGATGGGTACGAAGCATTATCATCGCACTTGTGGGTGCTCGATAAAGCAATTATTGTTTTTTTATAAAATAAAAGTGTCCTAAAAGTTGTTTGTTTTTTAATTATCTTCTAAGTAGTCTTTGTAAAATTGATTTGTTTTCTTTTTTATTCATTAAT
Organism: uncultured archaeon; assembly: GCA_964583285.1. Classification (GTDB taxonomy): domain Archaea; phylum Iainarchaeota; class Iainarchaeia; order Iainarchaeales; family JAAZKV01; genus JABIDZ01. The sequence continues at coordinate 94,167 of CAZOVD010000001.1, read as the reverse complement.
TCTAGTAATTTTTTCTTTTCTTCTATCATTACTATTTTACGAATATTTTCAACTGCATCAATATTTGCACTAACACTATCTATTCCCATCCAAACTAGTTTTTTTACCATGTCTGGATTACTTGCTGCTTGTCCACAAATACTTGTAACAACTCCTGCTTTTTTACATCTTTTAATTACATACTCAAGTTGTTTTAAAATTGCTGGGTGCATTTCATTAAATTGTTTTTGAACATGTTCATTATTTCTGTCAAGGCCCAAAGTTAACTGGGTTAAATCATTTGTTCCAAATGAAATAAAATTAATGTGTGGTATTAAATCATCAATTATCCAAACACTTGCTGGCGTTTCTATCATGACTCCAAAATCAACATTTTTTTGAAGTCCTGCTTGCTTTGCAATTTTTTTTGCTTCAATAACTTCACTAGCATTAATAACAAATGGTAACATTATTCCAACATTTTTTATTCCACTTTGTCTTAATTCTTTAACTGCAAGTATTTGTGCACGAAACATTTCTGGTTTATCAAGATCTCTTCTTATTCCATGCCACCCAAGCATTGGATTGTCTTCACGTGGTTCTTTTTCTCCACCAATAAGTTCTTTATATTCATCACTTCTTGCATCAAATGTCCTAAACCAAACTGGGCCTTCAAATTTTTCAGCAACTCTCTTTATTCCTTCTTTAACAACATTTTTAAGTTCTGTTTCTTTTCCAAGTCTAATAAATTCTGCTGGATGCATTCCACTACTTGTAACCATGTGTTCTGCCCTTAATAGTCCAACTCCATATGCTTTTGTTGCAGCTGCACTTTCAGCAGCGTCTGGCAAAGCTACATTAACTTTTACTTTGATGCTTAAATCACTTAAAATGCTTTTCAATTCTTCAACTTCTTTGTTTTTTTCTTCATTAGTCATAGTTTGGAAATTTTTTGAACCAAATTCTTTTTTAATATTTAATATTTTTTCTTTTATATTTTCTGAGTTAAAATTTTGATTTTGTTTGCTTAAAGCTTTTTCAATTTCATCAATTTCTTTTTCTTCAATAACGTTTATTTTTTCTTGAGTATGTTTGATATTAACTTCACCGTTATAAATTTTTCCATTATATCCATCAACTGTTACTTTTTGTCCATCTTTTAAAACTGTAGTTGCGTTTCTTGTGCCAACAACAGCTGGTATTCCAAGTTCTCGCGAAACAATTGCAGCATGAGCAGTTCTTCCACCTTCATTAGTTATAATAGCACTAGCTTTTTTCATTACTGGCACCCAAGATGGTGAAGTCATTGTAGTTACTAAAATATCTCCTTTGTTAACTTTTATTATATCATCAATTGTTGGAACAACTTTTACTATTCCACTAACTATTCCAGGCGAACCTGCAAGTCCTTCAATAACTGCTTTTATTCCTTCGCTTTCAATTTTTTTCAATTGTTCTTTTTCATCTTTTTCTTCTTGTGTATTTTCTTTTTTACCAATGTCAAGAGTTGTAATTGGTCTTGCTTGTACAATATAGATTTTATTTTTTTCAACAGCCCATTCAATATCCATTGGTTTTTTATAATGAGTTTCAATATTATTTCCTATTCTTGCAAGTTCAATTATTTTTTCATCAGATAATTTTTGAATTTTTGCTTTTGTGTCACCAAGTTTTATTTCAACATTTTTTCCGTTTTCTCTAATTAGCATAAAATCTTGATGATTCATTTTTTTATTTAATAAATTAAAATCTTTTTTTGAAACAATATAATTATCTGGGGTAACACTTCCACTTACAATTGTTTCTCCTAAGCCAAAGCCTGCTTCAATAACAATTGTGTTTAAATCTCCAGTTGGATCAGCAGTAAACATTATTCCACTTATTTCACTATCAACCATTTTTTGTACAACTGCGCAAAGCCCAACTTTTTCTGTTGCAAAACCTTGTTTTTTTCTATAGTATACAGCTCTTGCAGTAAAAAGTGATGCCCAGCATCTTCTAATAGCATCAATTACAGATTCTTTTCCTAAAATATTTAAGTAAGTATCTTGTTGTCCTGCAAAACTTGCGTCAGGGAGATCTTCTGCTGTTGCACTACTTCTAACAGCCACATAAGTATTTGCTCCATTATTCTCTTCTTTATTTAATTTATCATAGCTTTCAAGGATTTCTTTTCTTATTTGATCTGGCATTGGAGTTTTTCTAATAAGTAATCTAACTTCTTTTGTAATATTTTCAAGTTGGGCTGTGTTTTCAACATTAAGTGAATTAATTTTTGAAAGAATTGTTTTTTGTATTCCACTACTTTTTACAAATTCAAAATATGCATCGCTTGTAACAACAAAACCATTTGGTACTGGAAAATTATTTTGAACCATTTCACCAAGTGAAGCTCCTTTCCCACCAACACTATTAACATCTTTCATTGTTACTTGGTTAAACCATAAAATGTTTGTCATAATAAAAGAAAGTAATTAGGTTATAAAAAGCTTTTTGTTATATCAACTTTTTAGTCGTGAATATTATAAGAAAAATTTCTTTTTTTGATTCTTATTTATATTATTTATTAATAAGAATTAATTTTATGGTTAAAAAGAATTTAGTTTTATCATGCGATAGAGGAAATGGTGATATTGCATGGTTAAAATCAAAATTTAGTTTTAGTTTTGCTAATTATTATAATCCTAAAAGAATGAATTTTGGAAAATTAAGGGTTTTTAATGATGATATATTTGCGTCTGGCAAAGGTTTTGGTATGCACCCGCATGATAATATGGAAATTATTACAATTGTTTTAGAGGGATATTTAAAACACGAAGATAGTATGGGAAACTCAACAATTTTAGAAAAAGATTTTATTCAGGTAATGTCTGCTGGCAATGGTTTATTTCATTCAGAAATAAATAATTCAAGTAAAGAGGATTTGAAATTATTTCAAATTTGGATAGATCCAAGCGTTAAAAATGTAGATCCAAGGCATGATGAAAGAAAAATTAATTTTAAAAAAAATGAATTGCAATTAATTGTTTCTGGTGATAAAAATTCAAAAAAACTTTTTATTCATCAAGATGCAAAACTTTACTTAGGAAAATTTGATAAAAACAAAAAAATAGATTTTGTTACGTCAAAAGAAAAAGGATTGTTTATTTTAGTTGTTGATGGTAGTGTTAGTTTAGAAGAAGAAATTTTAAATAAAAGAGATTGTCTTGAAATTACTGAAATAGAAAGTACAAAAATAAATTTTTTAGAAGATTCTTATATATTAATTTTAGAAGTGCCAATGTAAATAAGTGTTAATAATTTTTATTGCATTACACCAATATCTTCTTTAAATTCTTTTGTTTTTTTAGATTTTGTTGCATATTTAAGTGCATCAAGATTTTTTGGACTTCTTTTTATATTTACAAGTTCAAAAAATTTTTTGAAATCAATCCAAGTACTTTTATGATATTTCTTTTTTGCAAGAAGTATTACCTTACTTGGTAAGTGTTCGCTTGCTAGTTCATACTCGGGTAAGTGTTCTAAAATTTTTAAACCAAATTCTTTAACATAATCATGTTCTGGAGCAGTAGCTTTTGCAAGTCTATTTCTTGCTTCTCCAACATACATAAATGCTTTTACTTCAACAAAATCAAAATCACCTAATTTAATTAGATTTGCATAATTCTCTTCTTCAACATCATTTATTCCTTTAACAATAGTTAAACGTGCTGCTTTTCTATATTTCTTTTTTCTTACTTCTTTTATTGAATTTATATATCTATCCCAATAATCTGGGTAAAGAGGTTTATCAAGTGTTTTTAAAATTTCTTTATTTGGAGCATCAAGAGAAAGATAAAGTTGAGTTATTGTATTAAGATTTTTTATTGCATCAGGGTATTGAGCATTTGTTACAATAAAAGTTGAAATATTTCTAGCATGAAATTTTTTACAAATTTCATTTATTTTTGGATAAGTTATTGGTTCTCCAGTTAAAGAAAGTGCTACATGTCCCACATGCTTACTTTGTTCTACTAACACTTTGCTAGTTCCTTCTCTTCCGCCAAAACCAGTTAATAATTTATGATGTTCTTTAATACTTTGATCAATTATAAAATCAGGTTCGTCAGTTTGCCAAACCCATTCTTTTTCAACAGGTGCCTTACTTCCCCTCCAGCAAAATTCACATCTATTAGCACAAGAAAGATTTGTAGACATTTGCATACATTGATGACTTTGTATTCCATAAAATTTTAACTTATAACATCCGCCCTTTCCTTTTAGTAGGTTTTTTGTCCATCCACAAACTTTTACTGCTGAGTGTGTTCCAACAATTCTATATGCTTGATGTTCAAGTTCTTCTCTGTGCGCATCACTAACTTGAGTTTTTGTTTTAGTAGTACTGCACGTACTTTCAGTAATGGTTATTCCCTTAATTTTCATAAGAAATGAGCCTCTAAAAGCTATTTAAAAGCTTTCTAACTGTTGAAAAATTTGTTTAAATTATTATTATGTTAGTTTAGTTAATTTGTTATTATTATATCACTTAGTTTTGTTTGTCTTATTTTCTCAAATTCTTTCTCATTTTTTAATACTTCCTTATCAGTTTTTTCACTTTTAATCAACTTATTTAATACAACTGCAGCAGTAACGTCGCCTGTTACATTTACTACTGTTCTAAGCATATCTAAGATTCTATCAAAACCAATTATTAGTGCTATTCCTATTACTGGTATTCCAACACTTGTTAATATTGCAGTTAAAATTATTATTCCAACTCCTGGTGTTCCTGGCGCACCAATACTTGACCCAACAACTGTAACTACAATCAAGAATAAAGCTGCTAAAGTTAATTCTATGCTAAACACTTGCGCTAAAAAAACTATTGCAATTGCTTGATAAATTGCTGTTCCGTTCATATTAATTGTTGTTCCTATTGGAATAACAAATTGAGATATGCTACTTCTAACACTAAGTTTATCTTCAGCAGTTTTCATTGAAATTGGCATTACTGCTGCTGAACTTGAAGTTGAGAAAGCAAGTAACTGTAAATCTCTAACTTTTTTAAAAAATTTTCTTGGTTTTACTCCACTAGCTACAAAAACTATTGTTGCATAAATTAATAACATTATTAAAAGTCCAAGAGTTACAGTAAGTAAATAAAAACTCATTCCAATAAGTATATCAAAACCAAATTGTATTATGGCTCTTGCCATAAAACCAAAAATAGTTATTGGTACAAGAATCATTGCCCATTTTATTATAATCATTGAAACAGTTTGAAGCGAGCCAAGTAATTCAAGCATTGGTTTTGATTGCACAGGGTTCATATTTACAAGGGCTATTCCAAAAATTACTGCAAAAATAATTATTTGTAAAAACTGTGTATTTAAAACTGCACTAAATATATTTGTTGGAATTATTTGTATTATTCTTTGCGGTAAACTTTCATTTGAATTTAATATTTGATTTTCGTTTGGAACTACATCAGGCAGTTGATAGTCAATACTTACAAAATTTCCAGGTTGTATTAAAAAAACTAAAGCAAAACCAATTAGAATTGCAATTATTGTTGTTAATAAAAAATATATTACTATAAAAAGCCCACTCTTTTTTAGTTGTTCTAAATTTTCACTTGCTGCAATTCCTCGTATAATTGAAGCAAACATTAAAGGTATAACTATCATTTGTACTAATGCTAAGAATATGTTTCCTGGTAGAGCAAGCCATTCTCCAATTATTAATGCAATTTCTTTATCAACAAATCCTGTTGTGGGGTTTAATAAAACTCCAATTATTAAACCAAATATTAATGCAATAATTACACTTGCCCAAAGTTTATCCTTAATTAAATGTTCAAGTTCCTTACTTGCGTGTTTTAGTGGTCTTGGATTAATTAATTCAATAGGATGCTTTTTGAAATTTATCATTATTATATTAATATTTAGTTCTTTAAAAATCTAATTGAAAATAATAAAATTTATTAACTACTAAGAACACACATAAACTAGGACATAAATAAAAGCAAAATATTTATTTTTTAAAAAAATATAAATATTAATTAAGTTATTTATTGTTATGGTTAAATTTAAAAAAATTAAAATTAAAAATAAAGAATATGCTTATTTATTTAAAATTCCAAAAGATAATATTGCAAATATAATATTTTTGCCAGGGGTTAGTGGCGATATTTTTGGAAAAAAGTATGATTATTTCTCAAGAGAATTATTTAAAGAAAAATTTTCATTATTTAGATTTAACTTATGGGATTCTGGAAAAGACCTTGATAAAAAAACAATTGATGAAATAATTTATGAGTTAAAATTTATTTATAACTTTGTTAAAAAAAATAATAAAAAACCAATATTTTTTGTTGGAAAAAGTTTTGGTGGAACTATTGGTTTAATTTCAAAATTGCCATTTTTAGCAATGTGCCTTTGGGCACCATCTTTTACAGCGTCAAAATTTAATAATTTAAAAAAATTATCAAATATTAATCTTTCTAAAATAAAAAGCACTACAGATATTAATTTAAATAAAAATTTTTTCAAAAATTATAAAATAAATATTAAAATAATTCATGGAAATTTAGATAATAAAGTTTTGTTTAATAATAGTGTTAAGCTAAATAAATATTTTAAAAATTTAAAAATATATTTAGTTGATGGAATGAACCATGGGTATGATACTAAAAAAGAAGAAAAAATAGTTGTTTATGAAACAATCAGTTTTATTAAAGAAAATTTAAAAAAATAATTAAAGAAAAGAAAGTTACTTTTTCTTAGCATCTTTCTTTTCATCTTTTTTAGCTTCAGTTTTTGCTGCAGGTGCACTTTTAGCGTCTGCTTTTGCCACTGGTTTTCCTTTAGCATCTTTTGCTTCTTCAGTGGTTGTCTCAGTTTTAGTTTCAACAATTTTATCATCTCTACTTTGTGATGGTAAAGTTCCTAAACTTTTAATATCATTGTGGAATTTTACTTCAACATTAACTGCAAATTTAGATTTAGCTCTCATTAATGCTTGTTTTACTGCATTTTTTTGTTCTTTTTTACACAAAACACTATAAACAACTTGTCCTGCTCTTAATCTTGCAGCTCTTCCAATTGGTTTTCCAAAAGAAAGTGACATTCCTTGAGAAACACGATCAGCTCCAGCACCTTGTGCTGCTTTATTTTCTCTTAAGATATTATTTGGTTGAACTCTAACTTTCATAAAAAATCCATCTTTTCCAAGATCTTTTACAAGTTTTCTATTAGCAGTCATTCTAACTGCTTCAATAGCGTTATCTCGCAAGTCAAAACCTTCTTTTACAATAAGATCAGCAACAGTATCATATATGCCATTTGGGTTTCCCATATTAAATTGTCTAACTTTTAAAGCAGGTGCTGCTCCAATATAATTTTTTCTTGGAACCTTTATAGCAACTCTAGTATAAGCTCTTTTTTGTTTTTGTGGTTTTCTAAAACCTCGCCCAGTACTAGCATTTCCTTTAATGCCTTTTTTTGGACTCTTATAACATCTTCCTGGCCTTAAACCCATTATAATCACTTTTATTAAATAAATTAGCCCGCTCACCATTTTTAGGGCACTATTACAAAATATCAATTATGAAAGCTTTATAAATATTCTTTAATTTGCTAGTTTATTCAACAGTTACTGATTTTGCTAAATTTCTTGGTTTATCAACATCAAAACCTTTTAACTCACTAAAATAAAGCGCCATTAGTTGAAGTGGTATTATATTTATTATTGGTTGTAAAAATTCACTAGTTTTTGGTAAAATTATTTGATTTTCTTTGAGTTTTAAATTACTAATTACTAAAACATCTCCCTGTCTAGATAATATTTCTGCAGTACTATTTGAAATTTTTTCTATATTACTTTGTTTTGAACCAATAGCAATAGTGAGTGTTTTTTTGTCTATTATTGCGATAGATCCATGTTTTAATTCCCCAGAAACAATTCCTTGTGCATTAACATAAGAAATTTCTTTTAATTTAAGTGCACCTTCAAGTGCTATTGGATAATCTATTCCTTTTGCAATATAAATAAAATTCTTATATTTTTTAAATTTTCTAACAATTCTTTTTATTTCATTTTTCATTTTTAATACTCTAATAATTTTTTTATCTAAGTTAAATAACTCTTTTAGAATTATTTTTTTAAATTTTTTATTATTATTTAAATATAAAGAAATAAATAACAAAGCAGTTATTTGGGAAGTGAATGCTTTTGTGCTAGCCACACTAATTTCTATTCCTGCATTAAGATAAATACATTCATCAACAATTTTTGTAATGCTAGAATTTTTTACATTAGTTATTGCTATTGTTTTTGCTTTTCTTTTTTTTGCATTTATTAATGCATCAATAGTATCAATGGTTTCTCCAGATTGACTAATGCCAATTACTAAATCATTTTTTTGAATAAGTTTGTTTTCATATTTAAATTCGGATCCAAACTCAACATCGGTATCTATTTTATTTATTTTTTCAAAAAAATGTTTTCCAATTAAACCAGAATTATAACTAGTTCCACATCCAATAATTATTATTTTATTAGGTTTTTTTAGTTTATTTTTAAAATTTAAGTTTATTTCTTTATTTTTTAAATTTTTTTTAACAAAATTATTAATTGAAATTTTTTGATCAAAAATCTCTTTTTCCATATAAGTTTTAAATTTACTTTTGTTTTGATTATTATCATTAATTTCTATTTTTGAAATATTTTTTTTAATAATTTTTCCATTAAAATCAGTTATTCTTATTTTCTCTCCCAAAATTGCAATTTCTTTATTGTCTAAGTAAATAATATTTTTGGTTTTATCATTTATTGCATTAGCATCTGAACAAATAAAATTTTCATTAGGAGTTTTTCCAATTATTAAAGGCGAGCCATTTTTCACACCAATTATTTTATTCTCTTTTTTAGATATGGCTAAAATTGAATATTTTCCTTTTAATTTTAAAACTATTTTTCTAACTGCGTCTTCTAAATTATTTTTATAATAAAATTTTATTAATTTTGCAATTATTTCAGAGTCAGTTTCTGAATAGAATTTAATATTATTTTTTTTAAGCATTTTTTTGAGTTCTAAATAATTTTCTATAATTCCGTTATGAACAATGGCTATTTCTTTTTTTTCGTCAAAATGTGGGTGAGCATTTAATTTAGTGACTTTTCCATGTGTTGCCCACCTACTGTGCCCTATTCCAATTTTTGAATTGCTTTTTATTTTTATTACTCTTTTTTTTAATTGATTTATTTTTCCAACTTCTTTAATTATTTTTAATTCTTTTTCTTTTAAGCAAACGCCACTACTATCATACCCGCGGTATTCTAATTTTTCTAAAGTGCTTATTAAAATTGGTAGAGCTTTTTTATTTCCAATATAACCAATTATTCCACACATGAAATAGTTTTTTATTTTGTTTTTAAATCAAAATTGGTTCAGATATGTTTGTACTAATTATTCTTCTTTTTATATTCTTTTATTATTTCAATATACGCTTCTTTTAATTCATTTGTTATTTTATTTTCTTCAAACTTTTCAATAACTCTTAGTCTACCATTTTTCCCAAAATAATCACGTTTTTCTTTATCATCAACTAACCAATTAATTCTTTTTGAAATTTCAACAGGGTCTTTTGGAGAAACTAAATAACCTGTTTCATTGTTTGAAATTAATTCAGGCATTGCACAAACAGAACTTGCAATAACTGCCTTCTCACAAGACATTGCTTCTGCATAAACTAGTCCAAATGTTTCTTCTTTTGAAAGCATTGCAAAAATATCACAAGTATTGTATGCCTTATCCATGTCATCATATTTTACTGGAATAATTTTTACCTTTTCTTTAATTCCATATATTTCTGAATAATTATTTATTTTTTTAACAGCAGACTCATAATATTTCATATTTTCTTCAAATGGAACAGCAGCAGCTATCATTAATTTTAAATGTGGTTCATCTTCTGCGGATATTGAAAATGCTTTTAATAAAGTTGTAATTCCTTTTTGTTCAATAGTTTCATTTTTATCCGTTTTAAGTGTTGCAATTCTTGATGCATGGAGTATAACTATGTCGTTATTTTTAAAACCAAGTTCCTTTCTAAAATTTTTACTATGTTTTTTAAATTTTGAAGTATTAATTCCAGGATAAACTGTTTTAAGCTTTTTTGAAAATACTCCAATTCTATAAATGTATTCAGAAAGGTATTTACTAACACAAAGAATTTTTGAAAAACCAATATCGCTTAGTATTGAATTCCATGTTGGATTATTAGGTGTTGCATGTATTCTTTCAATTACTGGTATTTTATTTTTCATTCCTGCCATAAAAACAGAAAAAAACAAAGAAGGCACTGGTGAAATTGATTGGTTTTCAATAATATCAATATTCTCTTTTTTTATTAAAGAGTCTAGATATTCAAAAAGTTTAATTGATTTTTTTTGAGTTGGCTTTTTTTGTGTTCCAACAATTGGAATAAACGGCACTTTATGAATTTCCACATTATCATATTTTTCTATTGATTTTCTATTTGATTTACTAGGTATTACTATTATAATTTTTTCAAAAATAGGTTTTGCTGTTCTTAAAAAATTTTTTATATATGTTTCAGTTCCACCAACACTGTATTCATACCAGTGTCGACTCACCATTATTAATCGCATTATTTTTTCACTCAGTAAATTAATAATTTATTTAAACTTTAAAAAGGTGTCTGAAGTTAAAAAGATTTAAAAAAGCAAGGGAAGGGAGTCGAACCCTCTTCACTCCCTCTGCAGGGGAGTGCATAACCGTTCTGCCACCCCTGCGCCTGCCTCAGCCAGGCGGCATTTGGGTGCTGTCTTCGCCTTTGGCTCAACACCACATTTAAAAAATTAAATTCCATTTTATTTAAAAAAGAACCTTTTGTTATTAAAACCACTAAGTGGTATTGTAAATAGCACAAAGAGTGAATCGTCTAGTCATGGCGAAACAGGACATTTAAAAAAAGAACCTATTTTTGCATAAAAATAAATACAGAATCTTGATTAAAATCAATTCGTACATTATTCAACTAAAAATAAAGATTCCCTTATTTTTGATGATTTTGATTTATGTTCATTAAATGGTTTTGCTCGAACAATAGTTGCATTAATATTATTTTCAATAAATTTTTGTTTTAAAATTTCATTACTTGGAAGCTGGTCATATCCTAAAACCACAATATCTGGCTTAATTTTTTTCACAGATTTAAAAATATCTTCTTTTTCGCCAAGAGTGGCATAGTCAACAAATTTTATATTTTTTATTATTTCAAGTCGTTCATCTTCATTATGTATAAGTTTTTTCCCTTTTATTTTTTCAGCATTAATATCTCTTGAAATAATAACATGTAATTTAGCAGCTTTGTGCAATTCTTTTGCTTGTTTTAAATAATTTAAATGTCCTATGTGTAATATGTCAAAAGTCCCAAAAGCAAGTATTTTCATATAAGAATTGTAAATAAATCATTTTTTAATTTATGTTAGCGGCAGCAAACTTACTAAATAATATAAAACACTTTTCTAACAAAATTATTCTATGAAAATAGGAATATTTTCAGATACTCACCTAGGCTTTGGTAGTGATGAGCGTTATTTAGAAGCGTTTAGTAGAGTTAAAGAAGCAATAGAAATGTTTCATGAATTAAATGTTGATTTTATTTTACATGCTGGTGACTTATTTGATCACGCAGTACCAACCCAAGAAGTTTGGCATAAATCTTTTGAATGTTTTAATAAAAATAATGGCAGTTTTTCAACAATAAAAAAATTCCCTTTTTTAAAAGATTCAGTTGAAGTTAAAGTTCAAGGTATTCCAATAATTGCAATTCATGGTACACATGAATTTAGAGGGCGCGATTTTACTAATGCACTTGATATTTTAGAAGAGGCAAATGCTTTGTGTCACATTCATATTGGTCATGTTGAACTTAAAAAAAATAATGAAAAAGTTTACATACACGGCATGAGTGGTGTTCCAGAAAAACATGCAAAAGCTCTTCTTGAAAAGTACAATCCAAAACCAATAGAGAATTTTAGTAATATTATTTTATTTCATCAATCATTTAAAGAATTTTTGCCATTTGATGATGATGCAATTGCTTCATTATCATTAAATGATTTACCTAATGGTTTTGATTTAATTATTAATGGACATTTGCATTGGAAAGATGAACAAAAATTTGATGATAAAAGATTTTTATTAACTGGTTCAACAATTTTTACACAAATGAAAAGACTTGAAGCAGAAAGAGAAAAAGGTATTTTTATTTTTGACACAAATTCAAAAAATTTAGATTTTTTTCCATTTAAAGAACAAAGAAAATTATTTTATCAAAAAATTTCTTTCAAAAATGCAAAACCAGAAGAAGTAAAAATTGAGGTTGAATCAAAAATTAAAGAATTTCTCTTTAAAGATTTTAATTTAAAACCATTAATTAGGTTTAAGTTAGTTGGTTCTATTGCAAAAGGATTTTCTCAAAAAGATATTAATTTTGACTTGCCAGCTGATAAAGCAATCTTTTCAATTTCAAAAGATTTTTTAGTTGAAGATTTTAAGCGAAAAATAGATTCCTTAAAAGAAATGCAAAAAACAAAAAAAGGGATAATTGAATTTGGGATTGATATTTTAGAAAAAAATGTTGAAGAGGCAAAAATAGAAAATTTTGAAACAAGAAGAGTATTTTCTCTTTTAGCAGAAAACGAGCTTGAAAAAACAGAAAATCTTTTAATTAAACCAAATGAGAACTAATTTTTCTATTAATTATTTTTTCACACTCATTTAATAACTCTTTTTTTTATAAATTATGTATGTCAATTAGAAGAGTTAGTGGAAAATTTGCATCAAATAATCCAAATAAAAAAACTAGGATAGTTAATGCTTTAAAAAATACTAGTGATTTACGTTTTCAAACTTTATCTCAAATTGCAGACCATTTTGGTGTTTCAAAATCAAGAGTAATTGAAATTAATAAAGAATTTAACGCACGTAATGCAAAGTTATTTGCTAGTGTTAGATTAGTTAAAAGTCCAAAAGTAAGGGATAGAAACATAAAAAGATTTAGTGTGGCTGTTGAATATGTTAAAAGGTATGGGCTAAAAAATAAAAATGGTGAAGTAATAGGTGTATCAGTAAATCATTTAATTGAATACTTAAAATCAAAAAAAATTAGTCCTGGGACTAAAAAAAACATTGGGTTTTTACTAAATGAAGCAATTAAAAAAGTAGAAAGTGAAACTGGTAATATTGTTGTTAGACGAACAAAAAGTGATCAACCTAAAAGAAAATAGTTCTATGGTAAGAAATCTTTTTTGCTAATTTTTTCAGGCAAGTAATGTGTTGCAACAAAGTCAAGTCTTCTATTTGCAAGTGCTTGTTGTTCTATTCTAATTTTTTGAGTTAGTGCTTTTTTTAATTGTTCTTGCCAATCCTTATTTTGAAACCAAGGATATTCAAGCATTTCTTTTGCTCTTTTAATATCTCCTTCTTTCATTTGTTCAGTTACATTTTCAAGTTTATAAGTTTTAACATCATCAATAGTCATTCCAATATATTTTGCGTCAGGTACTGACATAAATTCAGAGTGTGCAGCAAGCGCCATTGATCCTTGTTTTATTACTGAATAAATATACCATCCATATGGGTCTCCATCTGTAAATACATAAACTGGTAAATCAAGTTCCTTGTGAATTCTATGTATCAATCTTCTTGCTCCTCTTGCGGCTTGTCCACCAACACCAATTAATAAGCAGTGATTGTCTTTTGGAAATCCTTCTTCAATTAATCTTTCAAACATTGCTTCAGTTTCAACAACAAGTAAATAATCAGCATTAGTTTCAACTATTTCAATTTCTTCAGGTTCAACTCTTGACATAATGCTCCATCCGCCCCTACCAAGTTTTGAGGCATTAAATACATCATTAAAGTGCATTTTATCTTTTAGAGTTATATTTCCATATAAAGTTCCTTTTGGATTTGCATGCAAATTTAATTTTTCTCTAATTGTATTTACACTATGTTCAAGATCAACTATTATAGGGTCACTTTCATCTTGTCCTTCAAAAGTGTTTTCTTTTGTTCCTTCTATTGTGTGTTTTAATTCGTAATAAATTTCTCTGATACTTGCAGTTTTATTATGATTTAAATAATCATAAGCTTTTGACATTATCATGCTTGTTTGCATGAATTTTCTTGCATGTGCAACGTTTAAAAAATTTCTAGTAATTGTTTTTTCTCCAAGTTCTAAGTATCCTTTATCATCATCCCAAACAACATTACTTTTTCCTCTTTGTTGAGTTGTAAAAGTTGGATCTTTATGTGAGTTGATTTCTTTAACCATTTCGTCTGCAGTTTTTTTAATTCTTGATCCTATTTCTTTTGACGAGGCTATTTCTCTTCGAATAATATCTTTTTTTGGTTTTTTCATTTTTCTTTCTGCCATGTTAAATCATCCTCATTTTTTACTCTTCTTTTTTTTTGCTTTTTCATCAGTTGCCTTAACTGTACTGCTTTTTGAATCATTATCCATTTGTTCTTGAAGTTTTGCAAGCTCTTCTTGGTCTTTTGCTTCATCAAGTTTTAATTTTTCAAGAACTAATTTTTCCATATTTTCTTTTATTTTATCTTCATTTGCATTTGTTATTGCTTTTAGTGCTCTTGCTATTTCTGGAATGTATTTGTAAAACATTTTTCTTTTTAATTGATTTTCCGCTTCTTTTCTTTTATGTGAAATAAATATTCCTGCACGTCTTCCAGTATTCATTAATGCAAGTCTTAATTCTTCAAGTACTTCATCTTCATCAGCAACACTTTGCTTTCCAGCACCAGTGTATGGTATGTGTACTGAAATAAAATTAATAAAAATTGTGATTGGTGAATTTTCAGCATCTTTCATATTATATCTTTTCCAATCAATACTTTGTACAGCGTGTGTTAATGCACAGTTTCCAGCATCAAAAGGCAAAGGAACTCTATTTGCAAATCTCATTATTTCAAGTTTTCTTCCCTCTTCATTAACATTTCTTCCAGCTTCTCCACCATAAGCTATTGCAATTTCTACTTGGAAAGGAAAACCTCCTGCATAAACAGTTGGTTTTCTTGTAAGTACTGTTAAAAATTCTGGTTTTACTATATTTTCTAGTGATTTTTTTATTTGTTCTTCACCAATAGGTCTTAGTGCATCCATAGTTGGTGCAATAAAATCAATGTGTTTAAATGCTTTTATTATTTCTTCAGCTTCTTCCCAAGTTATTTTTTTTGGATCTTTATTTAAATCAAAATTAACTCTTTTTTTAACTTCTTCAACCGATTTCGCACCAGTTCTATCAAAATCATTAGTTATAAAACTTTGAACAGTTCTTGCATTTGTTGTTTTTACAAGAGTAATAATTTCATCAACAGTAACTCCTTTTGGGTGTGGTTTTACTTCTTTTGGTAGCTCTGGATTTTTATTGGTAGTTCTTTTGAATTTGAATTTTTGTCCCATTGGGTCTCTAAAATTAATTTCTGCGTGAGGATTAGCTATTGCAGTTCTTCTTAAATATTCAAGAACACCTTGTTCACTATCTCTATAAACAGCGTCTTTAAATTTTGCTTGAACTGCAGTTCCAGTAAAATCTTTTTCAAGTTCTTTAAAATTAGTTATTTTTGGTTCATTGTGTTTTGGATCAATTGTAATTTCAAGAGAAATAGGTTTTTTTCCTTTTCTTCCAGTTATTATTTTACTAGCCTTTCCAGTAGTCATTTGTGAAAGCATAGTACAACCACTACAACCAATTCCTTGTTGCCCTCTTGATTGAATAAGTCTGTGAAATTTTGTTCCAGCAAGTAATTTTCCAAAGGCTTTTCCAATATTTTCTTGGCTTATCCCAGGCCCATTATCAGTTACAGTAATTTCATAATATTCTTTTCCAAGTTCATCAATTTTTACATCAATTGTTGGCAGTATTCCAGCTTCTTCACAAGCATCAAGTGAATTTGTAACATATTCGTGAACTATCATGGTTAATGTTCTTATTTTTCCAACAAAACCTAGCATTTGCTTATTTTTCTTAAAAAATTCGGCAACTGAATGTTCTTTAAATTCAGAATCAAGTTTTTTTGTTCCTGCACTATAATTAGTATCCTGATTTTGTTCCTTTTCTTTAGCCATGCTCACCAACTATTTTTTATTAAATTTAAAACCTAATAGAATGAAATTTACTAAAGTATTTAAATCTAATCCTTTTTTAGGTTATTTTTAAAGTTCAAACCTTGTTTTTTCTTTATAATTTAAAAAATTCTCAACAGTTTCGTGCTTTGCCCCATCAAGAAGCATAGTTACTGCATTTATTGCTGATTCTAAGTTACTAGGGCTTGATATAATAGATATAGTTTTGCCATAAACACTAATTAATGAGTTTGTTCTTTTTTCTATTTCTATTCTAGCTGCGCCATCCCTTCCAATTACTCTTCCTTTTTTTGCTTTTTGTTTAGAATTATTATTTCCAACAATATCAGGTATATTAATAACATAAAGTAAATAATCATCTTTTAATAAAGTAAAAGCTCTTTCTGGTGAAAAACCTCTTGCAATTGCTTTTATTACATCTCTTGCTTTAAAAAATTCTTCTCCTTCGCCTGTAATAATAACATCTCCTTCATGAGAGTCAACTTCTATTTTAGTTTTTGTTAGTCTCATAATTTTTGATTTAGTTATTCCACTAGGACCAATTAAAGCTCCAATTCTTTTAGTTGGTACTTTTATTATTTCTTCCATATTGTATTTAACTTCATAAACTATTATAAATATGATTTAGTTTATTTTTTAATAAATAAATTAGTTTCTAATTATTTTTTTAAATTTTTTATATCTTGGTACATTTTTTCAAAATTAGTATCAATACCATTTTTTCTAAACCAATTTGATAAATTTAACACGTCTCTTTTAAAAAATTCTTCTGCGTTTGGGTGCATAGTTGTTACTGTTTGTCCAACATCAATAATTACAAGTTCTTCATTTTTGTTTAAAATATTATATTCGCTTAAATCTCCATGCACTAATCTTTTTTCAACCATTTTTGATAAGTATTTACAAATAAGTTCGTATTTTTCTTGCATATTTTCAAATATTTTATTTTTTGCTTTTGGCGAAGCAATTCCATCTTCTCCAATAAATTCCATTACAAGACAATTTCGTTTAAACGCAATAGGGAGTGGTACACGAATTTTTGCTTTTGTTAAATCTTCTAAATTTCTAAATTCTTTTCTTGTCCATGCTTCAATAATGCTTAATTTATCTTTTCTTATGTCTTTAAATCTTTCATCGCCAAAAATATAATCTCCCATATGTTTAAAATCGCTAGTTTCTATTTTATAAATTTTAAGCCCAACAAAATTATCACCGGCCTTACATCTAAAAAAATTTCCTTCTTTTCCAGTTGCAATTACAAATTCAATTTCGTCAAAATATTTTTTTCTAGCAAGTTGATAAATTGTATCAATAGTGGCTTTGTCAAAAACAGAGTCAAATATTTTTCTAACATCTTTATTTTTTGTTAATTTGTCTTTGTAATTTTCAGTTCTTTCAAACTTATGTTCATTTTTATCTTTCATAAATATCATTTTATTATTAAATTATATTAATTAATAATTTGCTAAATATTTATTTAAAATTAGTTAAATTGGTAATTTATCTAAGTAACCATTTTTTTTAAGCCAAGTGATTTGATTTCCAAGATATCTCCAAGTAACATCTCCCTTGCTTGGTTGAAAATCCCAAAGTTTTGCAATTATAATATCATTTTCACGAAGCCATACTCTTTTTTTTAATTTTCCAGGGATTCTTAATTGTCTTTCTTGCCCATCTTCACAAAATACTTTTACTTGATCAGAACCCATTAATTGAACAACTACTGCTAATTGTTCTAAATTATTTTTGTTTGGAGTTTTTACTCTTCCAACAAATTCTTCGTTTTCAGTAGTTTCATTTCCTTTAGTTTTACTCATAGTGTTTTTTCTTTTTTGTGAATTAAAATTTGCCATTTTTAATCATCTCATACCTTATATATTTGAACATGTTTTATGTTGCTAATGTTAATTATCGAACTTTCATTTATTAAACCTTTTTTTTGAAGAATTTCAACACTTTTGTTGCCAATAACATTTATTGAATTAGAATTTTCAAATAAGTTTACTAATTCTTCTTCATTAATTTCATCTCCACCATAAAATCTTTCTGAAACATTAAATTCTATTTTTTCTGTTTCAATTTTTTTACCAAGAAGTTCATCATCACAAATAGCAAGTAATGTGTGGTTTTGTATTTCATGTATTTTTGCAATCAAATAATCACTCTTAAATACCTTTTACTGGAGTTATTGCTCCGCACGCTTCACATTTCATAAATTTTATTCCATTTTGTGAAATTATTTTTGTGTCTGGTTTACTACATTCACTACAGAGTACAAATTGTGTAAAATAATCTTCAATTATTTTGTTTAATTTTATTGCCCCAATTTTTCCGTTAATATTAATATTTTGCCCAGATTCAGTAACACTAGTTCCTGTTTCTTTTGTTAAATATTTTAAAAAATGTTTTTTATCGCGTCTCATTTCTTTTATAAGATTACTAAATCCTTTAACAAAAGTTTTTTTTCCTTGTATCATAGAATCTGCTTTTGGAATAACAAATCTCTCATGTTTTAAAGCTTCTTTTGGGATGCTTAAATATGCTCTATCAAGCATTTCTTCATATTTTAATACCATAATAATTTGCTGTTTCAAAAGGTATATAAAGGCAATTTTTTTGGTTAATACAAAATTATTTATATTAATAAAGCATTCTTCTTTAATGATAACTGACTTGATGAATTTTTTAATTTCAATAGGTCCTATTGGTCTTTTTATAGCTGCAATAATTGGTAATGCAACATTATTTTTACCACTTCCAGTTGATTTAATCATTGTCCCAGTTTCAACAATTGATTTTTTTGGACTTGGTATATTAACTCCGTTTATACTTGGAATAATTGTTGGTATTGGTGCTAGCATTGGAGAATTTAGCGGTTATTTTATTGGTCTTGCTGGCATAAAAAGTTTTGAATCAATGTCAAAAAAAGAAATAAAAAATCTTAATATTTTAAAAGAAAAATTACAAGATGTTGGAATTCCTCTTATTGCATTTTTTTCTTTTACTCCACTTCCATTTGATTTAATTGGAATTGCCGCAGGTCTTGCAAAATATCCAAAATCAAAATTTTTTATTGGAACCTTAATTGGTAAAATTCCAAGATATACAATTCTTGCATACGCGGGTTATTTTGGAATAACTTTTTTGATTCATTTATTTGGTGCTTAAATTGAAAATATTTATTATTTGTAGTAAACATTTTTATCATAAAGTTTCAAAAATAAGTGATGCCCTCAAATTACTTGGGCATGAAACAAAACTACCTAATTCTTTTGATGCTCCTTTTGAAGAAGAGCGAATAAAAAAAGAAGAGCCTATTGCACATTCTTCTTGGAAAGCAAATATGATTAAACTTCAAGATGAAAAAGTAAAATGGTCTGATGCTGTTTTATGTATTAATTTAGAAAAAAAAGGTCAAAAAAATTATATTGGCGGGGCAACATTTCTTGAAATTTTTAAAGCTTGGGAACTAAATAAAAAAATATTTCTGTACAATAATATTCCAAAAAATATTTTTGAAGATGAATTAAAAGCATTTAAACCAATAGTTATCAATAAAGATTTATCAAAAATAAAATAATTTTATTTTTTAGTTGCAATTAAAAGTGTTAATCTTTCTTTATTTGTATTTTTTGCAATTGTACTTTTGTTTATTACTGAATCAGGAATTTGATATGCAATAATTTTTTTTACAAAAAAACCATTTTTTTCAAGTGCTGGTAAAACATCTTCCGGTATTTGAGATGATCCTTCAAAAGGACCTTTTCTTGGATCATTTTCAGTAAAAATTCCAAGTTTATTAAAACCATGTTTTGATTCTTCTGAGTGAAAATCAATTAACATCTCTACTTGTCCACCTTTTTCTAAAACAGTGTGCATTTTTCTACAAAGTCCAAAAAAATCCATTTTTTTGCTAACTATTCCTCCAAGAGGCATATGAATTTCTATTTTTTTATAAGTTCTTTTTTGTTTAATTGCTTTATCTAAAAATTCATGGGCTGTTAAAGTTGAAAGCTCACTATTTCTAAATGCTAGTCTTAATCTCTCAAATACTCTTAATTGATACCAAAATGGTTCTACAAAAGTATTTTGTTTTCTTCCAAATTTATGTTTAGCTTCTAAATGTCTATTTCCAGAACCTAAATTAAGTATATTATATTTTCTAGTCATTTTATAAACCAATAAATGTTGAAATTATTATTACTAATATCATTAATAACACTTGTGGGGGTAGTGCTGGCAAAGCAATTTTTTTACTTGAAACTATGTGAATTGCAATAACAAGTCCAATAAAACTACTAATTAATACAAACCCACTAACTAAATAATTATTATTAAACCAACCACTCGCAATTATACTACTTGCAGTAACAAGCGGAATTACTAAATCGCCATTTCCAAGTTCAAATTTATGTTGTTTTGTTGGCATTGAGATAGTAAATGCAAAATTATTTTTTGACACTGCCTTTCCAAGTGACACCATATGTTTTGTTCCAAACACGGCTACTAAATCATAAATTGCTAAAATAAAAATAAACACTAAAACAGGTACTAATCCAATTGAAATTCCAACCATTGCTCCAGCACCACTAATTGCAATTACACTTACAATATTTCTAATTAAAACATTTTCTCTGTTTGTGTATCTTAGAACAAAAATAATTAATGTTAATGCTATTGCAATTAAATCATTGTTTGGAAAAACTGCACTAAATACTATTAAAGATGTTGAAAGTACTGCAAGGCCTTCAATAATCCACAAGAAACTATTTTGCTTTCTAAATTTTAATATTAAAAGAATTATTCCAGTCATTAAAAGTATTACTAAAAAAAGATATATTGCATTAATCGGATCATTAACATCTTCTGTGAAAAGTTTTGCCTCTACATTTAAAGAAATTAAAGTACTAGTTACAAATAATCCAATTGATTGGGTTATAATGAAAAATATTGCAAGTAATAAAAAAACTTGTGAGTTTTTCTTATTTTCACTTTCTTTTAGTTCTGTTTTCATAGATTAATAATGTTATTTCCTTTTTTTATTACATTGCTTTTTGTTAGTAAATTTAGCTAAAATTTTTATCCTTTTTTGTAGGTTTTACAAATCCATGTCGTGGACTATAAATTTCTCCCTTTTTAATCAAATCTTCTATTGCTGAATTTATTTTAGTTTCATCAAGCCCTTTTTCAATTCCTTCACTTAATACTTGTTCTACTGGAACCATATCCATTTCAATTGCAAAATCTTTTATTAATTTTAAAGTTATATTTATTGAGTGTTGTTTTGTACTAGTTACTCCTGAATTAATTATATCAATATCAATTTTTCCAGTTTCTGGATCAGTTACAGTTTCTTCTAAACTTCTTTTAACAAGATTTATTGCTCTTTGTGCGTCTTCAAGTTCTACAGAATCTTTTAGTCTTATTTTTGCATTTGCTTCTGCAAGTCTTACAAGCCCTTCAAGTTGTCTTGCTGTTGCAGCATATGCTCCATCTTGTCTTCCTTGATCACGAAGTCTTACATAAAAATCAGTTATTTCATTTATCGCATCTTCATTTAAAACCGGAAAACATTTTTGTCTACAATATGAAATATATTTTCTTAATAATTCTGAATCAATTATTGGCTTTGTTCTTTCATCAATTTCTTCTTTTTCTTCTTTTGATAATTTTTTTCCAAGTTTTGCTACTTGTCTTAATTTTTCTCCACTTTGATGTGTTTTTAGAATGTGTTCTGCAATATTTTGGTCTTGAGTTCTATCAAGAATATCTTTTATCATAAAAAATAAATCAAATCTTGAAATTAATGATGGTGGTAAATCTATTTGTTCAAGTGGTGATTGATATTTATCAAATCTAGAAAATTTTGGATTTGCAGCAGCAAGCATTGAAGTGTCTGATTTAAATCTTGAAATTATTCCTGCTTTTGCTACACTTATCATTCCTTGTTCCATTGCTTCGTGCAAGGCACTTCTATCTTGTGGATCCATTTTATCAAGTTCATCTGCCATGCAAATTCCGCCTGACGCAAGTACTAGTGCTCCAGCTTTAAGAGTCCACCCACCTTCTCCAAATTCATCTTTAACAGCACTTGCAGTAAGTCCAACTCCAGAAGTTGTTTTTCCACTTATGTAAATACTTTTTGGTGCAATATTTGTTGTTGCTTGCAAAAGTTGTGATTTTCCACAACCAGGATCACCAACTAACAAAATATGTATGTTGCCCCTTATTGTTTGTTCATTTGGTAAATATTTTGTTACACCTCCAAATAGCTGTAAAACTATTGATTGTTTTACAATATCATGTCCATAAATTAATGGGGCAATACTATTTGTTAGTACTTCAAAAATGTCATCTCTTTTTGCAAGTTTTTTTATTTTTTCTTCTTCTTCTTTATTAACATCAATTTCGCTAAATTCTTTTTGTGTTTCTTCTAAGTGATTAACTTCTATGTATCTTCCATAAATTGGTTTTTTGTCTTTTTGCGGAGGTACAAGTCTAAGTACTCCAACAAAGTTTGTTTTATCTCCAGCACTAACTCTATTTACTAAATCATCACTAACATATGCATCAATATAAACTGCTTGTTCATTTCCTCTTAATTTTTCAAGAGGTTCTTGTATTTGTATTTTTTGATAATCTTCAAAAGAACTTTTTTCATCAAGTAAATCAAACTCTCTTGAGTGACATTCACACATATTTGGCTTTTGTATTTGTTGTTTTTCTTGTGGGGTTCTATAAATATTTCCGCATCGTTTGCATTTCCAAGTAGCCATTTTTAATTTTGGTAAAACATCAGTTATTTGTCTTACAAGTCCTTCAACGCAAATCATTTTTGATAAGTGGTTTGAGCTGATATTTTTTAGGTTTACTTGTCTATCTCTTGGTAAGTTATTAAATCTAATGTGTGGTTTAAATTCTTCAACATTAAGTGAGGGAATGTTAATTTCTTTTATTGCTGAATTTGCAGCTTCAAGTATTGAGTCAGGGTTTTCAATTAATTCATCTGCTAAAATTGGATCAAATTTTTCAAGTACTTTAAAATCAACTACCAAACTTCTTTCCTGAGGATATTCTTCAATAATTTTTTCAATTTCTTTTTTATATTCTAAATTAAAGAATTCTTCAAATTTTTCTGAAAAAGGGCTTGATTCTTGTTTTTCAAGTTCTTCTAAATTTATTTCCATTTTTATCACTCAAGTATTGTTATTTTCTTTTATTTATAAGCCCTTTTAGGGTTTTTTGCCGGTCCTACTTCGTCATGATTATGCGATTGACTTATGTGCGTTTTTTAAATGCACAATAGTGGCATTATATTACTTTTTCAAGTTCTTGTGTGTTGGGAAAATTTAGAAATTTAATTTCTTTATAGTAGTAGGGTTACTTACAATTAATACTTTTATAGTTTGGATTGTGAAGCAGTTTTTACTTTTTTAAAAGGATTTTCAAACTAAAATTGTCCTAGAAAAAGTGTGTTTTTCTAGACTAAAAAAATGTTCTAAAATTTTGACTTTATTTTGTTTTTTTGTTAATAAGTTCTTTTCTTTTTCTTTTAATATATCTTGCAAGACTTGTACGATAGGCATTTCCCTCGCCAGTTCCTTTTTGATTTTTACTAACTGCTCTAATTAATGGAATATTTTTTTTTATTTTTGGTCTCATTTAATCACACCTTTTATTTTTTTAGTTACAACTTCAAGTTCTTCTTGAGTAGCCCCTTTTTGTAGTTTTGGGTCAAGAGCCATCCCTTTATTTATTGGAACTAAATGAATGTGCGTATGTCTTACTAAAAAACCTTCGACTACAATTCCTACTTTTTCAGTATTAATTGCTTCTTTTAGAATTTTGCTAATTTTTTTGCAAGTAATAAATAACTTTGATAATTCATTATCATTCAAATCAAAAATATAATCCGAATGTTTTTTTGGAATAACTAAAGTGTGGCCAGGGTGCATTGGATTAATATCTAAAAGAGCTAAGTAATTTTCATCTTCATAAATTATTTCACAAGGAATTTCTTTTCTAACAAATTTGCAAAACAAACAATCTTTTTCTCCACTCATAATAATCAATTATATTTTTATAATAATTAAATTCAAAGTCCAAATAAACCTTTCTTTTCAGTAACACTTTTATCTAAAACTTTACAAATCTTTGTTGCAGTTTCTCTAGCTTTTATTTCATCTTTTTCTCCACGAACAACGATTTTTCCATTTTTAAAAATAGAAACAGTTTTGTTATCAATCTTTGAAATAAGTAAAACTTTTGAAGCAACTTCTACTTCTCCAATTTCTAAAATTTCTTCACTAGCAATATCTAAATTAATGTCAACTTTTTTTTTAGAAAAAAATTCATAACTTACTTTTGTTGTACAAGGCTTTCCAACAAAATCTTTTAGCTCCATTTAGTCAACTCTTATTTATATTATTTATATTTAGTAATATATATTTTTACTTTTTTAGATTAAAAAATATTTTTAAAAAATAGAAAAAAAGAAATAGTTACAAAACTATTTCTTTCTATTAATTTTAACGTTAGTTCCCCATTGTTGATATTCAACTTCATCACCTGAAGCTAAAGGGAATTCTGGTTTTGGAGCATCTTTTGTTTCATAGTTTTCCATGTCCATTAATTGAACAACTTCTCCAATAACTGCAACTACTTGCCCGTTTTTCTTAACTATTATTGGTTGATCTACTTCACTATCAGTTCCTTTTAGAAGTCCTTTTTTTTGTCCATTAAAAATATTGAATGCTACTATTCTAACCTTTGCTGCACCGTGTTTTCCTGGTTTTGATTTTTCAGTACTTTTAACTTGGCAAACCTCATCATCAATAAGTACATAATTACCAGGTTTTAGTGTTCCTGCATTTACAAATTTTTTTTCATCAACCATATATTTCACATTCCTCATATTTTTTGTTAGATATTATAAATTAAATTTAATTTATAAAACTAATCATATATAAAAAAAACTGTTTTAAAGCCTTTTATTCAAAGATTTTATATAATATAAATGTAATTAGTATTATATTTAAGATTATATTTATACAATATTTAGTAGTGATTTTATGTTGCGAAGTAAATTAAAACAGCTTTTTGGAAATGGTGAGAAAAAAATGGCTGTTTTTGTAGATGGACCAAATTTGCTTAGAAAAGAGTTTGGTATTGACCTTGAAATGATAAAAAAAGAGGCAGTTAAACATGGCTCTATTAAAATAGGCAGAGTTTATCTAAATCAATTTGCTTCAAATAAATTAGTAGAAGCAGTAGTAAATCAAGGATTTGAACCAATAATAACTACTACTGATGTTGATGTTGCAATGGCGTGCGATGCGACAGAAACAGTTTTTAATGAAGAAATAGATACAATAGTATTTGCAACAAGAGATAGTGATTTTTTACCAGCATTAATAAAAGCAAAAAATAGGGGAAAAGAAACTATTGCAATAATGGCTGAAGAAATGAGTGCTTCAGCATTAAAAAATACTGCTGATAAAGTTATATTTTTAAAAGGAAAAAAAGTGGTTTGATGAATTTTCCAGTAGGCACAGTTATTTCAAAAGCTCCTTTGCCAATAAATTTTTTAGTTATTGCTCAAGAATTTAATAATCGTCAATTTAATGGTTATATTATTCAAACAGTTAAGGGGAATTGTATTGAAGAAGGAGTTATTTTTTTTAGAAATGGTGAAATGATTGCCTGTGTTGTTGAATGTCTTACTCTAAAGCAAACTTTTAAGTCAAATGATGCTTTAAATTATTTTTTTAATCAAACAAAAGGTGAAGGATTTTTTCAAGCAGTAGAACTAACAAAAAGTCAAGTTGATTTAATAACTGCTTTTGATGAAAAAATTTTACTTTCAAACAAAATATCTTTAAAAGACCTTGCAAAGCTAATTCCTGATAGTTTTGAAGCTAAATTTTTAGTTCAAAATGAAAAAAATGATTTTTTAGACAGGTTTGGTTTAGGTGTTTTAAAAAATTAATTATATTTAAGTGATTTAAATGGTATCAAATTTATTTTCAAGATTTTTTAAGAAAAAAGAAGTTGATAATTCAAAGTCAAATTATCAAGTTGAGTTTTTAAGAGATTTTTTGTCAAAACACAATTATATATTTTCAAAAGATTTTGGAAAAAATTTAGAAATATTAAAAAGAAAACATTTAGTTGACTCTTTTGTTGTTACAAATTTTGATGGTAGTGTAATAGTTTCAAGTGATTCAAGTGAACATAATGACGGTATGATTGGTACTGCAATGCTTTCATACATTAAAAGCGAATTACCGCAAACAGAAACAGTTTTGATAAAAAAAGAAGATGGTTGGTTTATGCTTTTTAATTTAAATAAAAAAGTTTTTATTGTTAGAGCTGGTAGTGAATTATCCAATTTAGAATTAAGAGCGCTTGCATTTGAATTAAGTGCACTTCTTGATGAAAATAAAAATATTTTAAAAAAAGAATTTGAATCGGTGAAAGAATAATGGCTAGAGTAATTGCAATTGCATCTGGAAAAGGCGGCACTGGTAAAACCACACTTACTGCAAATCTTGGAATTTGTTTATCAAGACTTGGAAAAAAAGTTCTTTTAATTGATGCTGATGTTGCAATGGCAAATTTATCTTTAATTTTAGGAATGCAATCTTCTCCAATAACACTTCATGATGTTCTTTTAGGTGAAGCTCAAGTTCATGATGCTATTTATGATGGTCCAGAAGGACTTCATTTTATTCCATCAGGACTAAGTTTAGATAATTATAAAAGAGTTGATAGCGAACGATTAATTTCAATAGTTGAACAACTTGAAGATAGTTATGATTTTATTTTACTTGATGCTGCGGCAGGTATTGAAAAAAATGTTTTAAGTGCTCTTAGTTCAGCGCAAGAAACTCTTATTGTTACAATGCCAACTTCACCAGCAATTGCTGATGCATTAAAAACAAAAATTGTGGCTCAAAGACTAAGATCAAAAGTTATTGGAGTTGTTGTTAATTTTATAATGAATGAAAAAGGAGAAATAAGCAAACAAGAAATATCAAGTATTTTAGAACTTCCAATTTATGGTGCAGTTCCATTTGATGGCGAAGTTAGAAAAACTTTTATGCAACAAAAAGTTTATCCAGTTTCAATAAGAAAACCTGATAGTGAAGCAGCAAAAGAATTTCAAAAAATTGCTTCAAGATTAACTGGACTTAAAGTAGTTGAAAATAAAGAAAAAAAATTAGGGTTCTTACAAAGAATATTGTCAAAGTTCAAAAGAAAGTGAGGTGTTTTTATGAGCAATAGACCATTTGATTTGTTAAATGACGCATTAAACAAAGAAATATTAGTAGTTTTAAAAGGAGATAAACAAATAAGAGGAAAATTAAAAGCATTTGATATTCATATGAATTTAAATTTAGAAAATGCTTCTCAAATAGAAAACGGAGAAATGAAAACAAATTATGGAAAAGTTTTAGTTAGAGGCGATAGCGTAATACTTGTCTCTCCTTAGTGACTTTAAAAACATTTTTATTATACAAATGTTATTTCTATATTGGTATTATGACATCAAGTAAACAAAATGAAGTAGTAGATTCAATTAGAAAATTAATTACTCTTGGTGTGACGGATTCTGAAATAATAGAAAATTTAAAAGAAGTTGGAATTAAAGAAATTGATGCAAAAGATTTAATTAAGCTTGCAAAATCTAGCGAAAATCAAGTTAGTGAAAAGAAAAAAGTTGAAGTTGATGATTCAGACGGACTTAGCTTTAATGAACAAATACTTAGTCAAGCAAAAATAGTTCCTGATGATAATAAAAAAATAGAACAAGACGAAGATTCAAAACCAACTGCTGAAGAAATAGATTTTGAAGATGAAGAGAAATTAAATGATGATTCAAAAAAATTTACTGGTGCTAGTAATAGTGAAATTGAAAAAAGACTTGGAAAATTAATTGGAAAAAAAGATAATTCTAACAATTCTATAAATAACTTAAATGAAAATAAGTTAGGTGAAAATAAAATAAATATTGAAGAAAAAGAAAGTAAAGAAAAAGATAATTTGGAAAAAGAAAAAGATGATAGTCAAAAAACTTCTCTTGATTTTAAAAAAGAACTTGAAAAAGAATTAAGAGAACTTGAAAAAAGTAGAAATGTTGACAATTCAAAAGATTTTTCTACTGTTGAAAAAAAGCCAATTGCTAACATTAACGCTTTTAGTAATAATTTTGAAAAAAAACAAGTTTCTGATTCTGATTTAGAACAAATGTGGAAAAAAGGAATTGTTGTTGCAATTAATTCTAAATTAAATGAAATGAAAAAACTAAAAGAAGATATTGATTCTTTAGTTGAAAATAAGGTTAATGATGCAGTTAAAAAAGAAACAAAACAATTCAAAGTTCTTTTAGAATCTCAAAAAGAGTTAATTGTTTCAAGTAATAAAGAAGCCCTTGCTCAAAAGCAAAAAGAAATATCGTTTATTATTGATTCAAAGATATTAGAAATTAAAAAACAAGCAAAAGATTTATCAGAATATGTTGAAATAATGCAAAAATCAAAAGATGAACAACAAAAAGTCCTTGCTGAAATAAAAACTACTCTTGATGATGCAAAAAAAACAAAATCTCAATTAATTATAGAAATGAATTCAGAACTTATTAAAAGCAAATCAAAAGCACAAGAATTTATTGATAAATCAAGTGAACAAATAAAGGAAATGGATGAGAGAATAAATAAAACTTTAGAACTTGAAAAAAATATTGCAGAAGGTTTAGTTGAAGAAGCCGAACAAAAAATAGAAAGAATGACTCTTTCAAAAGTAGAAAGTTTAATTGATGAACTTGAAGTAAAATTAAACAATTTAAGTGCTATGGAAAAAAATATTAATGTTGAAGAAATTCAAACAAAAATTTCACTTCTTGATCAATTTAAAAAAGAATTTTTAAGGAGTATGGAAGAAAATATTAAAAGATTAAATGATGCTATTGAACAAATAAATATAAAAAATTCTGATGTTCAAAGAGAACTTGATGAAAAAACACTTGCAATTGATGCAAAGCTTGAAGAGCTAACTAATTTTGAAAAAACATTTACATCAAAACTTGAAAAAATATTAGCAATTGATGATGTTAAAAAGAAAGCTAAAAAATAACTAACTGTATTTTGTAGAGTGGCAAGTTAGTGCAGAATTATATTTTGATAAATTTCTTTCTTTTTTATTTTGACTTTTTTTTTCATTTTTTAAAGTATTTATCATTTCACAAGTTTTACAAATTAACTTATCAGTTGGTTCACCACATTTTTCACATTTTCTCATTTTTGATTTCATTTCTATTTTTTGTTCTTCGCTAGGCAAAATATTATTTTTTAATTTTTCATTAAACCGCATAATTGAAAACTGTGTTCCAGGAAATCTATTCTCAAAATTATTTAACATTTCACGAAATTCATTTCGCTTAGCAGTCCAACTATATGGGCAACATTGTTGTGAATAATGTTTAATATCATTAAATGCACAATATGCAATTATTTCTTTTTCAGGAGTTTCATAAAGTGGTTTTATTCTTTTAACAAAACCATCATATTCTATAACACCAGCCTTAGCGCCAGTTCTTTTTAGTCTAGTAAAATCATTATTAAAAACATTCATTACAAAACTTTGAACTTCATCATCAAGATTATGTCCTGTTGCAAGTTTATCTGCTTTAAGTTCTTTTGCATATTTATTCATTAAATTTCTTCGCATGGTTCCGCAAAATGCGCAAGTTCCACCAAGTTTATTATTATTTAAAATTAAAGGCATTATTTGGTCATTTGTTACTGAAAATTCTTTTTCAAAAGAAACTACTTTATATTCAATATTAAATAATTTACAATTATCAATTGCAACTTTTACTGATTTATCTCTATATCCTTTAACACCTTCATCAATTATCAATGCTAAAATAGTATTACTTTTTTTATAAAATTTATTTAATAAATGTAATAATACCACAGAATCTTTTCCACCACTTAATGCAACTAGTATTTTTTCTTTAGAATTTAACAGTTTATATTTTCTAATTGTTTTTTTGAATCTATTTTCAAAAAATTTGTTAAAATGCGTTTGACAAAATTTATGTGGGCCATAAGCTAAGTTAATTACTGATTTTTTAGAACATTTATCACAAATACTTACTTTTTTTTCTGTATTTGCTTCTTCTTGTTGATTTAAAGCCAAGCCCATTAACATTCTTGATTTAGTTATATTTAAATAGATAAACTTTAACAATATTTATTGATATTATGCCTAAAATTTCAAGAAATGAGTTTTTAAAAAATGCAAAAAAACACACAGCTACGCCAGTTTTACCAAATAAAAGACTACACGCAAATATTGCTAGTTGGTTTGTTAGAAGAGCAATTAAAGCATCAAATGGCCCAGTTACAGGCAGAATGTTAAAAGCACATGGTTTATTTGGCAGAGATAAATAGTTAGTTTTATAAATGCTTTTTTATGAAATTTATTTTATTATAGAGAATATTTCTTTATTTTATAAATGGTGAGCAAAGTGGGACTTAATAAATATCTTTCAAAAATATTCAAAAGTGAGTGGAAATCAGAAAAGGATAAAAATTACGATTATAACGCATTAATGAAAAATAAAGAACTTGAATTTAGACAAACAAAAGAAAGTGTTGTTAGAGTAGAAAAACCATCTAATTTAATTTCAGCTAGACAAGTTGGATATAAAGCAAAACAAGGAATTTTTGTTTTAAGAGTTAAAGTTAGAAAAGGGCATGGGACTTATTCAAGACCAAAAAATAAAAGAAGACCAAAAAGACAAGGTCAAGCTAAATTAACTAGAAAAAAAAGTATAAAAGCTATTGCTGAAGAAAGAGCTTCAAAAAAATATGAAAATGCTGAAGTAATTGGTTCTTATAAAATAGCTGAAGATGGAAGAACTCACTATTTTGAAGTAATAATGGCAGATAGAGTTGCAGTTACTATTGAAAATGATAAAGAATTATCTTTCCTAACTGTTGGTCAACAAGGAAGAGCTGAAAGAGGAAAGACATTTTCAGGAAAAGTAAATAAAATTGAAAATAAAAAGAATAGTATAAAAAGAAAAAGAAAAAAAGATATTAGATATAAAAATAATAGAAGTAAATAATTTTGTTTATTTTTATTTAACAAAGCCAAAGGTTTTGTTTTAAGTGATAATATGGATATAGTTTACGCACAACCTCTAAAAGAGTTGTTACAAGTTGGTACTTATTTTAAAGAAAAACTAATTGTTTTAGTTTCTAATGATGTTCAAGAAAAAAAAGTTAAACAAGCTGGTCAAATACCTTGTTACTTAATTGATGAAAAAACAGACATTAATAAATTAAAAAATAAAAAAATTGCAGTTATTGGCGGATCAGTTAAAGCTAATGAATTAGCAGTTAGAGTTAAGGCTAATTTTTTACTACAACCTTCAAATGAAAAACAATTTTTTGATTTAGGTCTTGCAAAAAAGTTAAGCGAAAATAATACTATTGTTGTTTTAATGTTTGAAGAAATTCTTGATAAAAATAGTTTTGAAAGACATTTATTTTGGAAAAATTATTTAGAAGTTGTTAGATACTGTAATAAGAAAAAAACAAAATT
This sequence comes from uncultured archaeon, assembly GCA_964583285.1. Lineage (GTDB taxonomy): Archaea > Iainarchaeota > Iainarchaeia > Iainarchaeales > JAAZKV01 > JABIDZ01. The sequence goes on along the minus strand of CAZOVD010000001.1, from coordinate 62,395 downwards.
TGTTGTTGCTTCTGGGTGTCGCGACCCACTTAACTTAAAACACCCAAAAATAAGAATTGCTCTTGCACAAACACTTGGACTTTCAAATGAACTTGCAACAAAATATTCAGGTGAGTGTGAATGAGTATTATTAAAATAGAAAAAAATAAGAAAAAAACAATTCCTCTTTCTCAAAGAGAAAAAAAAAGATATTTTTTACTTGAAATATTAAATGCTGATATTAGCGAAAAAGATTTTTATTTTGGTTTTTGGATTGAACTACTTTCTTTTTTTGGTTCAAAGGGTCTTGCTGAAATAAATCCAAGAATGGTTTTATACAAAAACAATAAAGCAATTTTAAAATGTAAACGTGGTAAAGAAACAGAGCTTATTGCAGGGCTAGCATTTATTAAAAAAATTAGGAATAAGAAAGTAATACTTTCGCCAGTTTTAGTTAGTGGGACAATAAGAAAAATAAAAGAAAGTGCAGAGTTTTCTTAATTATTTTCCCATTTTGGCAACATTTATAAATCGTTTATAGTTGAATAATATTGTTATAAGTTATTTTTTAAAGAGGTTATTTTTTATGTATCCAATGCAATCAAAAGCTCCAGCTTATGATAAAGCAAGCACTATGTTTTCTCCTGACGGAAGACTTTATCAAGTTGAATATGCATCAAAAATAGTTGATCAAGGCACAACTGGTGTTGGAATAGTTTTCAAAGATGGTGTTTTACTTGCTGCTGATAAAAGTGTTCCTTCTAAATTAATAAAACCAGAATCAATTGAGAAAATATTTAAAGTTGATGAAAATATAGGGGTTGTTTCTGCTGGACTTGTTGGAGATGCAAGACGACTTGTAAGAATCTCAAGAAGACAAGCTCAAGATAACAAAATGGTTTATTCAGAACCTATCCAGGTTGAAGTTATGGCTAAAGAAATAGCTGAAACAAAACAAGCATTCACACAATATGGTGGATTAAGACCATTTGGGGTAGCTTTTATTATTGGTGGATTTGATGAAAAAGGACCAGGTTTATTTCAAACAGAACCAAGTGGTGCGCTTGCAGAATATAGTGCGGTTGCTGTTGGAAGAAATAAAGATATTGCACTTAACTTACTTGAAAAAGAATACAAAGAATCTATGAGCATTGATAAAGCAATACAACTTGCATATAAAGTTCTTGATAAAAGTTTGCCTGAAAAAGAAAAAATTTCTCTTGAAAGAGTTGAATTTGCATTAATTGATAATAAAGGATTTAGATTTATATCAAACGATGATGTAAAAAAATTCTTAAAATAATTTATATTTAACAATATTTTAATCAGTCGCACATAATACTGATTAACTTAATATTCGTGATCACAATGGTAAAAATTGACGATGCAGTAATTGCAAGAATAGAAAAAAATGGGCATAGATTTGAAGTACTAGTTGATCCAGATTTAGCAATGAATTTAAAACAGGGGAAGAATGTTAATTTTGAAGAACTTTTAGCTGATGATAAAATATTTAAAGATTCAAAAAAAGGCGATGTTGCAAGTCCTGAATTATTAAAAACAGTTTTTTCTACAACAAGTGTTAATGATGTTGTAAAAAAAATAATTGAAGATGGAGATGTTCAATTAACTACTGTACAAAGAAAAAATTTTATTGAAAGAAAAAGGGCTGAAATAATTTCTATTATTTCAAAAAATGCAATCAATCCACAAACACAAACTCCACATCCTCCAAAAAGAATTGAAAATGCAATGGAACAAGCAAAAATAAATATTGATGCATTTAAAAGTAGTGAAGAACAAGTTAAAATAATTATAAATGCAATTAGAAAAATAATTCCAATATCAATGGATAAAGTAAAATTTGCAGTAAAAATTCCACCGCAATATTCTGCAAAATGTTCAGGTATTTTACATAGGTTTGAAGTTAAGAAAGAACAATGGCTTAATGATGGTTCTCTTGCAGCTGAATTTGAATTACCAATTGGTTTAAAGCAAGACTTAATTTCGCAGTTAAGTTCTATTACGCATGGAGATTTAATATTAAAAGAATTATAACTAAAAAAATATTTAAAATTTATTTTTATTGAGGTGAAAAAATGGTTAAAAAAATAGTTCTTCCTGGTGAATTATTATCCAGTGAGAGAAAAAAACTTGGAAACAATATTTTTGTTTCTGATGGAAAAATATATTCTAACGTAGTTGGAGTGTATGATAGTGAAAATGATACAGCAACAGTTGTTCCTCTTGAAGGAAAATATAAACCAAGAATAGAAGATAGTGTTGTTGGAGTAATAACAAGAGTTATTCATGCAGGGTATATGGTTGATATAAATTCTTTCTCTGAAAGTTTTATTCCACGAAGTGCATTAAGAGATGACTTAAATGAAGGAGATATAATTTTTGCAAAAGTTAGTAATTTAAAAGAAGGAACTGAAGCAGAACTTTCATACCCAAAAAGAGTTTTTGACGGGGAAATAATTGAATTAAATGCAGCAAGGTCTCCAAGATTAATTGGTAAAAATGGTTCAATGCTTGATTTATTAACAGTAGCTTCTGGTTGTGAAGTTTTTGTTGGTAAAAATGGAAGAGTTTGGGCAAAAAATGGAAATATAAATGAATTAAAAAAAATAGTTAAATTTGTTGAAGAAAATTCGTACAAAAGTAAATTAACAAACGCTGTTGAAGCTTATGTTAAAAAAAGTGGTGGTAAAAAATGACTAAAGAAAAAGTAGTTGACTATAAAGTAGATAAAAAACGATATGATAATAGAAAAATGGATGAGTTAAGACCAATAAAAATAAAGGCAGGAGTTCTTGAAAATGCTGATGGAAGTGCTTATCTTGAATGGGGCCAAAATAAAGTTTATGCTGCAGTTTATGGGCCGCGTGAAGCTTTGCCAAAACATTCTGCAAATGCAAATAAAGCTGTAGTAAAAGTAGAATATAGAATGACTTCCTTTTCTGTTCCTGATAGAAAAAGACCTGGTCCAAATAGAAGAGATCAAGAAATTTCAAAAGTACTTGGTGAAGCATTATCTCGTGCTGTGTTTGTTGAAAAATTTCCAAATACTGAAATTGGAGTTTATGTTGAAGTAACTGATTCAGATGCTGGTTCAAGAGTTGCATGTCTTTGTGCAGCAAGTGTTGCACTAGCTGATGCTGGAATTCCAATGAGAGATTTAGTGAGTGCTACTGGAGTAGGAAAAGCATACAATGAGATAATTCTTGATTTAAATAAATTTGAAGAAGATGCTCCTGATGCAGTTGATGTTCCACTTGCAATACTTCCAAATTCAGAAGAAATAGTTTTGCTTCAAATGGATGGCCCACTTACAAGAAAAGAATGGGACAGTGTAGCAAAGCTTGGAATAGAAGGTTGTAAAAAAGTTTACGAAGTTCAAAAACAAGCACTACTTGAAAGATATTCTCTTGAAGAAGTAAATGTTAATGATTTAATAGAAAGTGAAAATACAAAAGAAAAAAAATCAGGTGAAAAAAAATCTGACAAAAAGAAGGTGAAAAAATGAGAAACACAATACTAGATAATGAAGTTTTTAATATAGTACAACTTGCTCGTTCTGGAAAAAGGATTGATGGCAGAGCATTTGACCAAATAAGAGAAATAACTATACAAAAAGATGTTGCACAAAATTCAGAAGGATCTGCAATTGTTACTCTTGGTAGTACAAAAATAATTGCAGGACTTAAAATGGCAGTTGGAACACCTTATCCAGATAGTTTAGATGAAGGATCACTTGCAATAGGTGCAGAAACACTTCCATTAGCACACCCTGAATATGAATCAGGCAGACCAAGTGACAATGAAGTTGAAATTGCAAGAGTTGTTGATAGATCAATTAGAGAAAGTAAATCAATTGATTTTAAACAACTTTGTATAAAAGAAGGAGAAGCAGTTTGGACTGGCTTTATGGATTTTTATGCACTAAATAGTGATGGAAATTTATTTGACGCAGGATGTATTGCATGCCTTGTTGGATTTTTAAATTCAAGAATTCCAAAACTTGATTCTGAAAATAGAATAATAAAAGGAGAATATTCTGGTAAAATAAAAATGAGTCAAATACCAATATTAACTACTTTTGTTAAAGTTGGCGGAAAAATATTAGTTGATCCAACTTATTTAGAAGAAAAAGCTGCAGAAGCTAGATATTCACTGGCAACTACAGAAGACGGAAAAATAGTAGCGATGCAAAAAGGAGTAGGTGGAAGCTTTTCTCTTCAAGAAATCAATTATATGATTGATACTGCATTTAAAATAGGAGATAATGTTCGTGAAATTGTAAAAAAGGCTTAAAATAGCCTTTTTTGAATTTTTTAAAACCAAAGTGAAAAACCTTTGTTTTTAAAACTTTCCTAATTAAAAATTTTAATATACAACTTAATAAGCAGCTAAAAAAGGTGAGTAAAAAATGGGAAACACAAAAAAAGTACACACTAGTGGTAGATTTGGTTCTAGATATGGTGTAGGAATAAAAAAAAGAATAGTTAAAGTAGAAGAAAAACAAAACAATTTGGCAGTTTGTCCATTTTGTGGTTTTGATAAAATAAAAAGACTTGCTGCAGGACTTTATACTTGTAAAAAATGTGATGCAAAATTTACTGGCGGAGCTTATCAAACAGAAACTTTAGTTGGGAAAACAATTAAGAAAATGGTTTCTCAAAAATCTTTTGCTGCTGAAGAATCAAAACTTATTGAACTACAAGAAAGATCATCTTATTCTGATATTGAAGATGAAGTAACAAAATCAGTTGAGGGGAAGTGATACTAATGAGTTATGTTTGTGGAAACTGCAGTACAATAGTAAATTCTGTTGAAGACGGTCTTGTTAGATGTCCTAAATGTGGTTATAGGATTTTTTATAAAAAAAGAGACCCTATTGCAAAAACTGTAAAAGTTGAATAAAATGTTTGTTTTAGATTTAAAAATTATTTTTGATACTGAAATGGATGCAAAAAATTTTTTTAAATCAATAAAACCAGAACTAACAGATTTTAAAAAGAGTTCAACTAAAATTATTATTAAGAAAAATTTGATGGAAGTTAAAATAAATGCTTCTGATAAATCAGCAGCAAGAGCTTCGTTAAATAATATAACAAAGCCATTGATTTTATTTAAAAATTTAAATGAAATTAGTTAATTTGTAAATTTTTTTGGGGGAATTAATATGGATGATAATGAAAAAAGGGAACTGTTAATGGATTTTGAAAGAAACAGACAAATGCTTCAAGGAGTATCTTCTCAAAAACAACAAATCTCTATGCAAATAGAAATAATAAAAGCTTCTATTGAAGAACTTAATGCAACTAAAGAAAAATCAGTTATGAAGATAATTGGTAATATTTTAGTTAGTAAATCAGTAAGTGAAATGAAAGCAGAACTTATTGAGCAACAAGAATCTTTTGAACTTAGAAACAAAACACTTGCAAAACAAGAAGAAACTTTAATAAATAAACTAAATTCAATTAAAGCAAAAGTTGAAGGTAGTGAAAAAAAAGAAGATGAGAAAAAGTCAAGAAAGTAAATGTTAAATATTATAACAGTATACTTTAGTTAATGAAAAAAACAAAATTTAATTTGAGTTCTTTTAAAGGGGGTAGTATACTCCTTTTAACTCATGAAAATGCTGACCTTGATACTTTTTGTTCAGCAGCTATTTTTCAAAAATATCTTAAGAAAAACAATATAAAATCAATAATTGGCGTTCCATCGCACATAAATGAACAAACATCAAATTTCGCATCAAAAGAAAAAATAAGCTTTGTTATAAATCCTAACTTAAAGTTATTTAATAAAATTTTTATATTTGATTTTAATGATTATGATCAACTTGGTTCTTTAGAAGAAGATTTTAGGCTACTAAAAAAACAGAATAATTTTAGTGTAGTTGCTTTTGATCATCATGTAATAGAAAAAAGAAGCATTACCCAAAGTGGTTTTATTTCTCCAAAAAGTTTTTCAACGACAGAAGTAATTTATGATTTTTTTAATAAAGATTTTGACAAAAAAATGTTTTTTTATACAGCTATAGGAATACTTGAAGATACGGGTAGATTTTTAGTTTCTTCAAGCGAATTGTTTGAAAAATTTTCTAAGTGTTTAAAAAAATCTTCTAAAAGTTATTCTGAAGTTTTTGAATTTGCAAAACATCATATAAATGAAGGAGAAAAAATTGCTTTTTTAAAAGCAACAAGCAGAGCAGAAATAAAAAAAATAAATCATTTTGTAGTTATTTATAGTAAAATAAATTTTTATCAAAGTGCTGCTGCAACAAAACTACTTGAATTTGGTGCACATATTTCTTTTATTTATGGTACTGAAAAAGATAATATTATTAAAATGTCACTTAGAGCAGAAACTAGTTTTAAAGAAAAAAATAATTTTAATTTAATGAAAGATGTTTTAATTCCTCTAGAAAATGTTATTGGTGGAGAAATAGGAGGCCATTCTGGTGCTGCGCAATGGAAAGGAAAAATAAGTGAAAAAACACTAGTTGAAGAAATTTTAAAAATAATTGAAAAAAAATTACTTTCTTATAAAAAATAATATTTTTTTTATTTTAAATAAATTACAGTTGAACCTTTTTTTATTTTTCCTCTATCAGCATATTTTAATAAATAATGTATTGTTGATTTTGGAATTGCAGTTATTTTTTCTATTTCTCTTATGCTTTGATAATCTTTTCTTAGTTCTATAATCTCAAGCATTTTATCCATACTAACATTAAGGGGTCTGCCTCTTCTTTTTTCACTTAGTATTTGTATTCCTTTTTCTTTTAAATTATTTATTGATTTTTTTGGAATTCTTTTATAACAAGACTCTGACATAGTTATTTTGTTTATTTGTCTTGTTGCAAGCAATTCATTTAATTTTTCTTTTTTTATTGGTCTAATTAAATGAACTTCATTAATATCTTTTGGTATTTTTGAAATACTTGTATTCTCATCAATTGCACATTTCATAATATCTAAATAATATTGTTATTACTCATATAAAAACACACTGTTTCTCGGACACACCAGTTTCGCCTGGTGGGTACGAAGCATTATCTTCGTGTCTTTGAAACTTGATAAAGCATTATTTTATTTTAAAATGTCCTAGTTATTGTGTGTTTCGCCCTCTCACTTGGGCGATAAGTGATTATTATTTTTATACTTGTTTGGTACTCAATAGAGCTTTTATTTCTGTACACACAGAAAAAGTAAGTATTAAATAGTCATTTTATGTTATTTTAACAACATGTTTGATAAAAATTCTGTATTTGCAGAAATTTCTAGTTTGGATGAATTTGAAAGAGAAATTTATGATTTTGTTTTAGAATTTTGGCCGTCAACAGCTCTTGAAATTGCAGGTCATTTTAATGAAAAGATAAATACTTTAGAAGATAAAAAAAGAATGAATTCAAAATACAATTATTATTTAAAAAAAATAATAAATAAAGGTCTTTTAATTTCAAAAAAAGCAGGGAATACTTTAATTGTTTGGCCAGTTCTTGTAGAAAAATATAGAGTAGTTCATGAGATTTTAAAAGGAGAAAATTTTGACCATTCGCTTGATTTTTTAAATTATTTAAAAGAAAAGAAAAAAATGGGGGTTGAGAAAAATGCTTAATCAGTTTTTTGATAAATACATTTTTACAAATACTCTTAAGTATCAACAAAATAATTTTTTACTTGTAAATATTCCTTTTGTAATTTTCCCAACAGATATTTTAATTGACTTTATTAGTAAAAGTAATGTTGAGCAAAGAAAAGATATTTATTATGGGGTGAAAGAAAGTTCTATGAAATATTTTATGCCAAAATTTGATGAGTTAAGAATTGATGGTAAAAAACAAATTGATTTTGTTAAAACTTTTTTTATTGCATCTGGTTGGGGAAATATTAATTTTATTGATTTGGATTTTGAGGGTAAAAAATCAATTGTTGTTCTTGAAAATTCACCATTTGTAAATACATTAAAAACAAAAGTTGATTTTGAAGTTGATATTATAATTAAAGCAGTTCTTGCATCTTTGTTTAGCGATGTTTTTAATGAAGATGTTGAATGCGTTGAAAGTGAATGTAAAGCAATGGGTAATGAGAAGTGTAAATTTATAATAAAACCAAAAACCGAATGTGACTTTAACAGTAAAATTGTAAGAGATCAATTAAGAGTTGAATAATAATTATTTGATTTTTGTTTTCCCATTCATATATGGCACAAGTGCGCGAGGTATTGTAAGTGTTGAATCATCATTTTGATATTGTTCTAGTATGATTCTAAGTGTTCTTGAAGTTGGAATCATAGTATTATTTAATGTGTGAACAAATTCTTTTTCTCCGTCTGCTTTTCTATATTTTATGTTAAGTCTAACTGATTGATAAGCAGTACAATTACTGCAACTTCCAAGTTCTATGTATTTTCCTTCTCGTGGACTCCATGCTTCAAGGTCATATTTTTTTGCGGCAACAATTCCAAGATCTCCTGTACAAACATTAACAATTCTATATGGTATTTCTAGTTTTTCCATTAGTTCTTGCTGATTTTTACTCATTTCTTCGTGTATTTTCCAAGAATCTTCTGGTTTACAAATAACAACTTGTTCTATTTTGTTAAATTGATGTACTCTAAAAAGTCCTCTTTCATCAAGTCCGTGTTTTCCTATTTCGCGTCGAAAGCAAGCACTCATTCCTGCATATTTTATTGGATTTTTTAGTTGTTCTTCAGTAAGTATTTCGTCCATGTACATTGCTGCAAGAGGATGTTCACTTGTTGAAATCATTCTTAGGTCATCGCCTTCAATTTTATATTGAACAGTATCAAATTCAGCAAGATCAGTTACTCCACTATATGCTTTTGTTGTCATCATGTGTGGTACTTGAACTGGTGTAAAGCCTTTTTCTATTAACATATCAAGTGCAAGTTTTTGTAAAGCCAAATCAAGCATTGCAAGATCTCCCTTTAAATAAAAAAATCCACTTCCACTTATTTTTACTGCTCGTTCAAAATCAGCAATTCCAAGTGAAGTAGCAAGTTGTGCGTGGTGTTTTATATTTGGCCTATGTTCTGTTTTTCCCCATTTTTTAATTTCAACATTATTAAGGTCACTTTCTCCATATGGAACGCTTTCGTGCATAATATTTGGCAGACGCATTTGTATTACTTTAAGTTCATCTTCAAGTTCTTTTAATTTTGGTTCATTTTCTTTAATTTTTTGAGGAATATTTTTTGCCTTTTTTAAAAGTTCTTTTGTATCATTTCCTTTTGCTTTTGCAATTTTAATTTTTTCTGTAATTTCATTTCTTTCTTTTTTTAGTTGTTCAATCTCGTTTTTTAGATTTTTCCAAATAGTGTCTTTTTCTTTCCATTCATCAAGTCTTAAAATTATATTTTTATCCTTTCTTTTTTTTAGATTCTTTTTTATAACATCAAAATTTTCTCTTAATTTTCTTGCTTCAAGCATATAATCTTCCCCTATAATTAAATCAAATATCAACAATTATTTTAAACCCACCATTTTGCAGGTTATTAGTTATTTGTTAGTTTTTTTATATGAAAATTAGCTGAAAATTGACATATCAAGAAAATCTTCGTTATCAAGATTGTTTAATTCAATAATCAAATCTATATCAACATCGTATTTTTTCATAATATATCACTCCTAATTATATTCTTTCAAGTTAATTATTATATTATAGTTAATTTTGGGTGTGACAAAATGTACAGTTATTTTGTTATTTAAACATCTCCAAAAATTTGTTAATTTTATTTGCTAGTTCTATTTCCTTTTTCTTATACATGTGGTCAGTTCCTTTTATTACTTGAGTTATTAGCAATTCAGACCTAGTTTTATTTCTAAGTATTTCTAAACTCTTACTAGCATTAAAATTTTTTCCAAAAACATCAAATTCTGCAAAAGTAGCAAGTATTGGAACCTTTATTTTTGAAAAATGATGAAGCTTTCCAGTATAGTTAAATACTTGGGCTTCAATATTTTTTGGATCACTAAAACTAAGCCATCTCTTTACAGTATATGTGTTTTTTGGTATCTTTAAAATATCATTTTCTTTTCCTTCTTTTAGCATTTTTTTTGCAAGTTTAAAATATTTATTATAATTTTTATTAATTAAGCTTAATTCATAGTCACTTGCAGGTGAGAGTAATATTAGTGCAATTACAGCGTTATTTTGTTTTTTTGATTGATAATATGTTATTTTTTGACAACCCGTGCTATGTCCACTTAAAATAAATTTTTTATAACCAAGTTTTTTTCCAAATTTTATAGCACCATCTATGTCATAAATACAATCTACAAATTTTTCTTGTGCAGTTCCACCAAGAATTTTCTTTTTTCCATATATTTTATTTACAAGCCCATGTCCTCGAGTATTTATTGTTAAAATACTATATTTTTTTGAAAGTTTTTCTAGAATGGTTTGTGTTAAAATTCCACCATAAAAATTTCCAGTCATTCCATGTATATGAATTGTTAAAACATTTTTACTATTAGTTTCTTTTAATCCACCATTAAGCTCAAGTCCATCACTTGTTTTAAACGAAATTAAATCCAGGTTTATTCTTTTCATAATATTAAAATAATTTTTGTATTTTTATATATTTGCTAATCAAGTGTTTTCCAGTAAAGTTCTCTATTAACAAACACACCATTTTCAAAATAATAATCTTTCATCAATCCAACTTTTCTAAATCCATTTTTTTTCAGAACTTTTTTACTTATAATATTTTTTGGATTTATTGTTGCCTCAATGGCATGTAATTTTAGATTATTTTTTATAAAGTCATTTCCAATTTTACAAAGTTTACTTGCAAAACCTTTTTTTCTAAATTCTTTTGATATGGCATATCCAATTGAGCAATGTTTGTTTTCCCAAGATATTTTATATATGTCTAAAAATCCTATTTTTTTATTATTTTTAAAAGCTATAAAAAAATACCTACTTTTTTTAGCAGACATTTTCTTATATTTTTCAAGTTTATCTTCCGTTTCTTTTAAATTAGTAAAAAGAAACTGTTTTGGTAAGTTATTAATAGTTTCTTCATCTTTCATTATTTTTAATATAAATTCTGCATCTTTTTTGTTTGCTAGTTTTATTTTTATCATAATAAAATAATATCTTGTTAGTTATAAAACATTTTTATAAGTATTTTTTAATTTTTCATTAATTAGATTTGTGAAATTATTATTTTTAAAATTAATGTCTTCTTTTTTATTATTTGTTGCAATTATTTCATCAAGAGTATATTTGAATTCATCTTTATTAAATATTGTTTTGTGCAATATCGTTTTATTTATTCTATAAAAATCATTTAAATTTACTTTGTGGGTTACATAATTTTTTTTTTCTTCTATTCTGTTTTTTTGAATTATTCCCCAGTTTTTATTTACAAATTGAGAAAGTTGAGAAGTTTTGAAAATTAAAATATCTTCATTTTCGTTTATACACATCGTATAATCACTTTTATTTATGAGTCGTCTATTTTTTACTCTTATTTTTATTACATTATTGCCAAGATCTCCAAAACAAAATTTTTGGTCAATAGTAATTCCGTTATATTCAAAATCAATGCCATAAATATTATCTTCAACATATTTCATAGTATTTGGAAGAATTTTTTTTAATTTAGATCTAAGTGAATTTTGTTTTAGACAATTAGGGTTGATTTTGTGAATATTTTTTCTAAAAGATTTTTTTTTAGGGATATAGAGTTCTTGTTCTTCTAAGTAGTTTTTGCTAAACAAAAATCCTATTATTATCACCTATTTCTATTTGTGAGTATTAGGTTAATAAAGTTAATAAATATTTCTATTTATGTCTAGTTCCTTTTCTATTTATTGTTGGTTTTATAATTGTTTTTCTACCATTTCCATTTTTATTAATTACTTTTGTTTTTGGGAATGTTTTAGGTTCATCTTTTGGTAATTCAGTTTTTTCTATTTCTTTAAGTGCATTTAATATATCTCTTGAATTTAAACTAACTTGGATTGGTTTTTCACCAGTTTGATAAAGCATATCAGAAATATTAACAGGGTATTCCACATATCCAATTTTATCAATTTGATGCGTTTTATTTATTCTTCCCCAAAATTTTGAAACGTATTCCTTTATAGCTTTTGTTCTAAAAAATGTTACAACTTTTTTTTCATCAACTACCATAGTCCATTTTGAAGTATTAATTAATTGTCTTGGGCCATTATCTTTAGGAGTAACTCTGACTTTTATAAACTCTGCTCCAAAATGACTTCCAAATGAAAACTTAAAATCAATTGGTATTCTAATAAGTGTTTTTCCTTTTTTAATAGTGAAATAAAAATCAACTCCAGTTCCAACTTCTTTTGCTGGCTTAAGTCCTATTTTTTTTGCAATTATTTTAACAGTCTTTACTAGTGCTTTTTGTTCTTTAATTGTTTTTGGCACAGTTATTCTTGGTTTAACATTTTTTTTCCTGTGTGGTACTTTAACAAATCTTTTTTCATAATTTCTATCTTGCCTGTGTATTCTATTTATTCCACTCATTTTAATCAAACCTTAGTGTTCCAATTGTTTTTCTAGCATTTTCAAATTTTTTATCAAATTCGTCATAAAATTTATTTGCATTTGTTATTAAATATTTTTGTTTACACTCTCCGCAAAGATTTTTTCCGCCTTTGCATTCATCATACATTTTTTTTAGTTCTTCATCACTTTTAATAAAATGATTTTTACAATATTCAAATGCAACACATTTTTCTGGTTGTCCACCTTTTTTGATTTGTTCTTCCTTAGTTGCACGCCCTCCAGTTAAAACTTTTTTTAATTTTTTTTCAAGGACACTTCTATCTTTTTCAGGTATTTCAATAGAACCAATTCCTTCGCTTTTACTCATTTTAAAAGAACCATCAATTGCAGGAGTATATTTATTATAACTTGCACTTGGAGTAAAAAACCCATATTCTTTTTTTAACCTTCTTGCAATATCTCGTGACATTCTAATATGTGGTGCTTGGTCAATTCCAACAGGTATAACTCCAGGCATAGGATTATTTAATTGTGGGTGAAGAATATCTCCCATTTGTGTAAAAGCACTCATAACTTTACTTGGATGTACTGATCCATAAATTGCTCTAAATTCATTTTCAGTTATCTTTTGAGAACAAATTGCAGCTAAATTACTCACTACTTTATTCTCACTTTGAAAATAAAATTTTGTTTTTTTAGGATCAAGTCCTAGTGCAATATATGCTGGTATATGAAAATCAAGAGCTCTTTTTTTTCCATCTTCTATTCTAACTCCGCGTGTAGCTTGACTTTCAACATCTGCAATTAAAACAAAAACTTGTGCTCCATTTGCTTGATAATATTTTACTTGTTCAATAACACTTTGTGTGCCAAGATGTATTTTTTCATTTGATGGCATTATTCCAGTTAAGCAATAAAATGGTTTTTTGTTTTTTATTGCTTGGCTAATTATTTCAAGATCTTGTCCTCCAAAAATAACTCCTCTTTTCATTTGAGTGCTAGGGTTTGGCATAATATTAATGTTAAATTCTTGCATTCCAAAATCTTTTATGAGCCGTGCATAGTCTTCTATAAGTGTTTTTCCCCACGGGTCAATTATTGGTTTTTCTTTTTTTCCCATATTATCACTTTCTTTAATAATACTCAGCTCACTTGTCCTTTTTAATTTTCTCTTTCTATTACTTTTTGCATTTTATAGCAAAATTCTCCAATAGTTTTTATTATTTGTTTTTTATTAGTTAAGTTTTCTTCAATTATTTTGCAAATTGCAGATCCGCTTATTGCTCCATCCGCACCCATGTTAATTACTTCTTTTATGTGTTTTGGTTCACTTATTCCAAAACCAACATAGATTGGTAATTTAGTGTATTTTTTTATTTGTTTTATTTTTTTTGATATTTTTTTATCAAGTTTTTTTCTAACTCCAGTAGTTCCAAGTGTTGAAACAAAATAAATATATCCTTTTGCAAATTTGCAGATTTTTTTTATTCTAAATTCACTAGAATTTGTTGCAATTAAATATATTTGATTTATTTTAAATTTTTTTGAATAATAATTTATTTCTTTATTTTCTTCTATTGGAACATCTGGGAACAAAATGCCATCAATTTTAAGCTCTTTACATTTTTTGTAAAAGTTATCAAGCCCATAAAAAAGTGCTAGGTTATAACTAAGCATTAAACTAATGGGAATAGAAGAATAATTTCTAATTTCTTTTAAAATTTCAAAGTTTTTTTTATTAGTTATTTTATTATCAAGAGCTCTTTTATTTGCTTTTTGTATTACTGCACCATCAGCTATTGGGTCACTAAATGCAAAACCAAGTTCAAGAGCATCTGCACCATTATCAATTAAAGTTTTTATTATTTTAATTGATGTTTGATAGTCAGTATCTCCAATAACTACAAATGGCATAAATATATTTTTTTTAAACATTATATGTCCTCCTTTACAAGTTGTTCAACATCCTTATCGCCTCTTCCAGAAATGTTAATAACTACAATATCACTTTTTTTAAATTTTTTTTTATTTTTTAGAACATATGCTACTGCATGCGCGCTTTCAAGCGCTGGCAGTATTCCTTCATTTTGAGAAAGATATTTTAATGCACTAACTGCTTCTTTATCAGTAATACTTTCATATGTTGCTCTTTTGCTATCTTTTAAATAAGAGTGAATTGCTCCAACTCCAGGATAATCAAGGCCTGCTGAAATACTATGTGCTTCTTTTATTTGTCCATTTTTATCAGCTAAAATATATGATTTCATTCCTTGAAAAACACCAATTTTTCCTTTTGTTAATGTTGCACCATGTCTTATATTATCTCCTCCTGCTTCAACTCCAATTAATTTTATTTTTTTATTTTTAATAAAATAATCAAATGCCCCTATTGCATTACTTCCTCCACCAACTGGGGCAATAATGTGTGTTGGAAGTTTTCCTTCTTTTTTTAAGATTTGTTTTTTTATTTCTTTACTAATTATTTTTTGAAAATATCTAACTATTTTTGGGTAAGGACTTGGGCCAACAACACTTCCAATTAAATAATAACAATTTTTACTATTTGCAAGATAATATCGCAGTGCTTCATTAACTGCGTCTTTAAGAGTTTTTGATCCACTTTCTGCACTAATAACTTCTGCATTAAAAAGTTTCATTCTATAAACATTCATTTTTTGTCTTTTAATATCAATACTGCCCATAAATACTTTCACTGGTAATTTAACAATAGTTCCAGCTATAGCACTTGCAACGCCATGTTGCCCTGCACCAGTTTCTGCAATTATTTCTTTTTTTCCTAATTTTTTTGCAAGAAGCGCTTGTCCTATAGTGTTATTTATTTTATGTGCTCCACTATGCAAAAGATCTTCTCTTTTAAAATAAATTTTACAACCAATATCTTTTGACATATTTTTCGAAAAGTAAAGTGGCGTTGGTCTTCCAACAAATTCTTTTAATAAAAAATTTAATTCTTTTTTAAACTCTTTACTTTTCTTTATTTTTTCAAATTCTTCATCAATTTCTTTTAATGGACTAACCATCATTTCAGGAACAAACATTCCTCCAAATTCCCCATATTTTTTCATTTCTTTCATCTCCTTTTTATTTAAATAAATTTTAGAATTAGTTATTGTTGCCAAAAAGTCAAACCATTTATTAAAAATAATTTTTTTAAAAAACAAGTTAATTTATTTAATTTTGGTGAGCTAGTCTGAAGTCTATTATTAAAATTAGATTGTTTATAAACTCCAGACAAACTTTTTCATAATATATTGATATTTTGTTTTATTAATAATAAATAATTGTTTTTATATGTAACAATTTATACATGTAAATTGTGGTCAATACAAAATTTAACTCTTTCAAAAACAATTTCTTTTAATTGATTTCTTAAAATAGTTTCATAAGTTTTTTTATTAGGTATATCTAAAGATTTAATTTGTTCTATATCTGATAATTTTTCCTTATAAAGTGAATTTATTCTTTTTAAAAAGTCATTTTTATTATACATTTCCATTTCAAATTCTACCATTAATGGGTTAATTATTTGGCTAATATTAATAAAAACATCGCTTTTAACATTTTTTTTCCTTATTTCTTTTTGTGACAAGTCTCTTATTGCAATACTTCTTTTATTAAGTTTTCTTAAAATATCATTTGTTTTTTTTTCCCCAACTTGATTTAAAAGTTTCATATATAAAATAGGCGTTTCTTGTCGAATATTTATGTTTGTATTTGGTATTTTTTGTATTCTTTGGCTAAGTAATCTTTCAATAGTTAAAATTTCTTCTTTTTTTAATTTAAAAGATTTTAGTCCATTTAAAAGATCCCTTTGTGCAAGCCTTGCTGTTACACTAACTGAATTAATATCTAAAAATTTACCTTTATTTTTTACATTTCTAATTATTTTATCTGGAGATTCAATTGTATATCCTTTTTGTTTACTCCACCTATTAATAACTCTTAAAGTATTTTTTTTGGTAATTAACCCAGTTTTTGTTCTAACTATTGGGCCGTCTTTTTTAAGTTTTTTTCTAGCTTTACTTAAACTTTTTACATTTACTCTTGGCATAATTAAAATATGCCTAGTATAGAATAAAAGCTTTTGTAAAAATGGGTAGTTTTTTTAATTAAATGTAGTTGATTTTATTTATGGAAAATGAAGAACAAAAAATACATTGGGCTGACAAGATTGCCGATGAATTAATAAAAGAAAATGACAAAGAAAGTTATGTTGTAGCTTCAGGGATTACTCCATCAGGGGTAGTGCACATAGGCAATTTTCGTGAAACTATTACAAGTGATTTAGTAGTAAAAGCTTTGTTAAATAAAGGAAAAAAAGTAAGATTTATTTATTCTTGGGATAATTATGATGTTTTTAGAAAAGTTCCATTAAATATGCCAAAACAAGATGAGTTAAAAAAATATTTAAGATATCCTATAGTTGATGTACCTGATCCTTTTGGAAAAGAAGAAAGTTATGCAAGACATAATGAAGTTACTGTTGAAAAATTTTTACCATTAGTTGGAGTTAATCCACATTTTATTTCTCAAGTAAAAAAATATAGAGCTTGTGAGTATGCTAGTCAAATAAAAATTGCAATGCAAAAAAGAAAAGAAATAAAAAAAATTCTTGATAAATATAGAAAAGAAGCTTTAAGTGAAAACTGGTTTCCAGTAAGTATTTTTTGTGAAAAATGTGGTACTGATAATACAAAAGTAATTTCTTATGATGAAGAATACAAAGTAAAGTATTTATGTAAATGTGGTTTTGAAAATGAATTTGATATTAGAGAAAAAGGAATAATAAAACTTCTTTGGCGCGTAGATTGGCCTATGCGATGGGCATATGAAGGTGTTGATTTTGAACCTTCTGGAAAAGAACACTCTAGTGCTGGCGGAAGTAATACTACTGCTGAAGAAATTGTTAAAGAAATTTGGAATAAAAATCCACCAAAACATGTAATGTATGAATTTATTTCAATAAAAGGAATGGGTGGAAAAATGTCTTCCTCAAAAGGGAATACTATAAATTTAGAGGAAATGCTTTCTGTTTATTTTCCAGAACTTGTAAGATATATTTTTACAACACGCCTTCCAAAAAAATATTTTGAAATAAGTTTTGAAGGGATGGATGTATTTAGATTATATAGTGAGTTTCAAAAACTTGAAAGAATTTATTTTAAAAAAGAAGATTGTAGCGTAGAAGACTTTGAATTAAATAAAAGAATTTATGAATTAAGTTCTATTGAAATTAAAAAAGAAATTCCTTCACAAATTGATTTTAGACATATGACTTCATTAATTCAAATATTTCAAGGGGATAAAGAAAAAATAAAAAAACAATTATCTGTTACTGATGAAAAATATTTTGAAGAAATGTTTAAGCGAGCTAGTTATTGGCTTGAAAATTATGCTGAAGATCAGTTTAAGTTTAGTGTTCAAGAAAATATTTCAAAAGAAATTCTTGATAAATTAAGTGATAATCAAAAAAATGCTTTAAAAGAACTTTCAAACAAGATGAATGTTGAAAAAGAAGAAGAAATAATTCCAATATTTAAAGAAGTAGCTGATAATAATAGTCTAAGTCTTAAAGATTTTTTTGGAGCAGCATATTTAGTTTTAATAAATAAAAATTTTGGTCCACAATTATCAGGATTCATATTTACAATAGGAAAAGATAAAGTAAAAAAATTATTCTCACAAGTCAACTAAGTTTTTATTATTTTGTAGTATTTTTTATTAGCATTAATTTCTCAAAAATATAATCTTGTTTAAAAGTGTTGGGTTAATAAAAAAAGAAGAAAAATTTTTGTAAAGAAAAAAAATTAAAAAAAAATAGAAATTCAGATTTGGCTATCTAAAATATTTTAAAGTTTGTTCTCTTAAAGTATCTGCAAGTTCTAGTAATAGTTAATCTTTAAATACTAGTTTTTTATTCTATATAATATGCCTCAAGATTTAATTAGAACAAAAACTGGTATTCAAGGACTTGATTCTGCTTTAAATGGTGGAATCCCAAGTGGAAATATTGTTCTTATTTCTGGCGGAGCTGGAACAGGAAAGTCAACTTTTTGTTTACAATTTTGTGTTAATGGTGCAACATTATTTGGAGAAAAAGCACTTTATGTTTCAACAGAACAAAATAGAGAAGAATTATATAAACAAGCAAAAGGATTTAATTGGGATATTGAGGGGCTTGAGCAAAGACAATTATTAAAAATAATTTATTTTGATGTAACCGAAGGAGATTCTTTTCTTGAAAAATTAAGTACTTTTGTAGAAGATTTTAAACCAACTAGATTAGTAATTGATTCACTTACTACTTTATCTGATGCAATGCTTGTCTCAGGTGTTTTAGAAGACAAGGGTTTTTCAATGGTTCAGATTGCTGAAACAATAAATCCAATTCCAAGGACTGAACAAATAATGTCTAAAACTATGTTATATCATTTATTTAAAAAATTGAGAATTTATAAAGTTACAACATTATTAACTACTGAACTTCCAGAAGATCACAAACAATTAAGTGCTGATGGAATAAGTGAGTTTATTGCAGATGGTGTTGTTTTACTTCATTATGTGGGGGTTGGTTCTGCAGAATATAGGAGCCTTGACGTTAGAAAAATGAGATATACAAAACACACAAAATCAACTTTAGCATATGACTTAGCACAATCAGGAATAGAGTTTAAAGAATCAGAATTATAATTGGTGTAAAAATGTTTTTGTTTTTAAACGAAATAATGTCTAATGGACTAAGTGCTGGATTTTTTTTTATTATAACATTCTTTTTATTAGGATTATTAGTAAAGTTTATTGATGATGCTTTTGATGAGAAAGCTTACCCTAGAAAATTAGCATTGATTGTTGCTCCAATTACAGCAATATTTTGGGCTTATGTAATGTCATTAGATTCAATAGCTGCATTACTTTTAACCGCAATAATTATTGGGGTTTTAATAAAAGGAAAAATAGATAATATTGCGTTTATAATTGCTGTTATAAGTGTATATTTTGCTTATTTTTTTATAGGTGATTGGAATTTTATATTAGATCCGATTCTTCTAATATTATTGATAATAATATCTATTGCTGGAGTAATCGACGAAATTGGTAATGATTTTATTGATAAAAAAAATATTTACAAAAGAGGATTGTTAGGAAAAATTATTCATTGGTCTTTTGAATATAGGTTTGTAATGAAGTTAATGGTATTGATATTTGCTTTGCTTGACTTTTACAGCATATTATTTTTTATAGCATTCTTCTTTTGGGATCTTGGCTATGAGTTAGTAATGCATTATACTAAGCATATTTTACACAAACGAAAGTTTTATTATGACCAAACAACAAATAGTTATTGATGGGAAAAAAAGAAGATGTACTGTTAGTTTTAGAAGATTTACTTAAACTAGATGATGTTCTTGCTTGTATGCTAGCAAGAAAAGATTTAGGCGGGGTAACTCCAAACAACATAAAATTAAAAGATGCCAAATTTTGGAATCTTGTAAAAGAATCAACAACACAAATATTCCCAATAATTGAAAAATTCTTTTTATATAAAGTTGAGAGATTTAATTTTGAGTTAGGAGAATATATAATAATCTTTGCGCCTATAAACCAAACTTATTCATTAATGGTTATTATCCCAGCTTTATCCAATATTGGTCTAATAGATGTAGAGGTTGAGAATACAAAAAGAAAGGTACAAACAATTCTTGATAGGAAAGAATAAATAAATTAAAGATTAAATATATCTTATTATGAAAAAAAATCTTAAATGTGATATTTTAGTTGTGGGGGCGGGTCCTGCGGGAGCAGTTTGTGCATCAAAATTAGCAAAAGAAGGTTTAGAAGTAATTTGTATAGATAAAGGTTCAATGCCTGGTAGCGTTCATTCAGAAAAAATTGACATTACAGAGAGTAAAGGAATTGAAGAAATAATTAAAGAATTAAAACTAGATTATTTAACAAAATCTAATAAATCGATTTGGTTCTCACCAAATGATAAATTCACATTTGTTTCAAAAGTTCATGACTTATTTTTTTTAAGAGGTAAATCAAAAAATTCTTTGGATTATTCATTATTTTTATCAATGAAATCTAACGGAGTTGATGTTTGGTTTAATTCTAAGATAGATGACTTAGATTTTTTAGATAAAAATTGTAAGTCTGTAAAAATTATTAAAGATAAATCTAAAGTAGTAATATTTCCAAAAATAATTGTTGTTGCTACTGGGATAGATTCATTTTTTTATAAAAAACTTAAAATATCTGAATTAAATACTACTCAAATTATTGGTTTTGGTGCTTTAATTTCAAATCTAAGAATGGAAAAAGAAACAACAAACATTTTTTTTGATCAAATTTATGCGCCGGGGGGATATTTTTTTATTGGAAAAGTGTCAAATGATATTGGGATTGCTATGATTGTTGCAAACAAGAAAAAATTGGATAAGTCTATTCAAAAATATTTTTATAAATTTATAGAAAAAAATCCAGAAGTGTATAGCATTATTTTGGGGTCAAAAACTTTAAGTTTTAATGCTGGTGAAAGAAAAATATTTAAAGTTTCTAAACGGGTTGTTGGTAATATTGCATTTGTTGGAGACTCTGCCGGGACTCTAAGTTCAGTTTTTGCATATGGTGTGAATCCAGCAATTAGATCAGGATATTTGTTAGCAGAATCACTTTTGAAATATGGGTTAGATAATTATGCTTTAATTGAATATGATAAAGAATTAAAAAAAATATTGGGAAATGAAAGACAAAATAATCTAATGCGAAAAATTTACAACAATTTATCTAATTCAGACATTGACTTTTTAGTTGAGACTGCAAATTATTTGCATATAAATCAACACTTAGATTATTTAGTTGATTCAGATGAATACAAACTAAGATATTTAATAAATGCAGTCTTAAGAAAACCGTTAAAATCTCTGAGATTGATAAGAAAAGCAATTTTTTAAGAATAGTTTTTATAGTTTAAAATAGTATTATTATTATGGAAAAGTTAGACTGTGATGTCTTGGTTGTGGGGGCTGGTCCGGCAGGATTATCTGCAGCTAGAGCTGCGGCAATCAAAGGCTTAAAAGTTATTTGTATTGACAAAAAAAAAATACTTGGCGAACCAGTTAAGTGTGCTGAAGGTATTGGTAGTTATCTATTTGATTATTTGCCATTTAGTATTCCAAATAAATTTATAGATTTTAAAATAAAAGGCATTATTCTAAACTCAAATGGAATTTCAATAAAAAAAACTGGCGAATTTTGGTCCGGTTTTTCTTTGGACAGAGCCAATTTTGAAAAATGGCTAGGGAAAAATGCTGAAGATAATGGTGTTTTATTAAAATTAGAAACTGATCTGAAAGCTATATATTATAATTCAAGAAAAGTTGTTAAAAAAGCAATATTTTTTAATAAGAAAAAAAGGATTGAAATTTACCCAAAATTTGTTATTGCTGCGGACGGAGTTCATTCTAAAATGTTGACCTTGTTAGATGTTTATGAGCCTAAGTATGGAAAATATGCAAAAGTCTATTCTTGGGAAATGAATAATCTAAACTTAAAATTTAATAAATACGAGCAAATATTTTTTGATGACTTTACTCCAAAAGGATATGCATATATTTTTCCTAAGTCGGATTCAGTAGCAAATATTGGAGTTGGGGGAGTATATCCAACTAAAAATATGTCATTATACTTTAAAGATTTCTTAAAGAGCGACTTAGTTAAAAACCAAGTAAAAAATGGAGTATATATTTCTAATAAAAGTAAAGATGCTCCGTTTGATAATTTTTTGTCTAATAGATATTTTGGTAATGTTATTGCAGTTGGTGATGCTGCAAATGATAATTTAAAACCATTTGTTGAAGGAATATTACCAGGGATAATAATTGGTGATGCTGTCGGAAAAAGTATTACTGAAAAAAAATTTATTAATCCATTAAAAGAATTGTTTTTAGAGTCTGATAAGCTTTTAAGCACCATATATAAATTATATTCATTAGATAATTCTACAAAAAGTAATTTGCTTATGTGTTATCTTATTAGTGGGCTAATATCTAGTAATCAAATAAGTAACTTATATAAAATGCCCATATCTGAATTAATAAAGTTAGCCTGATAACATAGTATCTGTTTGATAATTTGATGAGTGATATTTATTTTTATAAAATTCTCCGGCAGTATATATTATTAAAAATTCTTTTAATTTTTTTGATAGTTCTTCGTGGATTATATAAGAATTCTTTCCAAGAGTTTCTAATTTAGTTCCACATGAAATGCCAATCCCAAAATTTTTAGGCTCGCCATCTATAAGATTTGTTGCTGAATTAATTATATCTTTTCCGGTAGATTGATATATTCTTGATTGTCCGAGTTTTCCTTTCATTGGAAATATAAATTTATTTCCATAAATAAGACCAAACATCCGTGGTTCCTTCTTTTCATCATTTTCATTAATTATTGGATAATAAAATATTTTTCTATAAATTCTTTCATCTAATATATCTTCAGACCACCCCATTGTGTCTAAATATGTTTTTAATGGTGGTTCATTATTAATTTTGTTTATTATATATCCGCTTTTAGATATGTCAGTTATTGTAAATACTTTATTGGTTGGTCTTAATCCATTGCTTGAGTTTATTTTCAATTCTCTTTTAGTATTAATACAAATTGCTGCTACAGAGTTTTTATTAATACTATTATTTAAAAATAAAGCATTATCAAAAAGTTCTAAATTATCACAAACTCCTCCACCAATTCCATAACTATCTTTTAAACTATTTGAGAATTCTGAGAAAATAGTTTCATCTCTACTGGGCCCAATTTGTAATATTTTACTAAATGGATCAAACAAACTAAGAATCAAATTTATTCCTGGGAGATTAACAATTTTTTTATTTATTATTGGAAAATTTGGTACTGTTGCACTTGAAACTAAAAATATAAAATATTTATTTGGAAAATCTGGGTAATTTTTCATTATTTGTTTTGCGCAATTTTTTCCAGCTATTTTTGGTAATAATTTTGTGTTTTTAGATAAACCTATATCTATTTCTATTTCATCCGAATAACAAATTAATATTGATATTCCTCTAGTAAAACACCCTTTTTTATTCATAAATCCTGCAACACTCCCGCCTAATAAAGGGGTATTTTTTGGGACTGAGTTATAAACTGTATTTAAAATCTTTTTAAACCCGCCATTTTTTTTATAGTGGGTTGTAGAAAATAAAAGAATAAATTTTGGTTTTTCCTCATCTTTTTTTAGTGATTCACTTAATGCTTCTTTAATTGCTTCTTCAGGATCCCAGTTTTGACTTGTGCCTACTACAATTTCTATCATAAAAATCAATATAAATACAATAACTTTGTGTAAATACTTATTTATTACTTTATCTATATATAGTTATTTGTAATTTATTATTTTTGTAGTATAAGATTAATTATTTTTAAAATAAGTAAATTACTGCAGTTACTGCGCAACTAAATTTTTTAGTGGATTTTCCACTCTTTATTATTATTTTTTTTGTTATTATTTTTTGGTTTCTGTTTTGCGCCATTTCACATAAATTTTTTTCTAATTTCAGTATAGTGTGTGCTTGGCTTTCTTCTTGCGCTTCCATTACATAACCATATTTTTCATTGTTAAATCCTATTCCTATCCCGCTGCAAATTTCCTCATTTTTTTCTCCATGTGCTATACTTAATACACAAGGGCAAAAACTTCCTTTTTCAATTTCAAACTTTTTTACGATTTTTGTATTTTTTGACAGTATTGATGACACTTTTATTAAATTTAAATCATGTATTTTTGCGTTAATTAATGCATTGTCAAATGCATTTAGTTTGCTTATCTCACTTTCTCCAAATCCAGATACTATTGCTATTTTGTTTGTATTTCCAAAACAATTCATTTTTTCACATCAAATATATTAATTATTAATCTTTTTTATTAAATATATTTGTATGTTTTTGGGGTTTAGTGGTTTAAAAGAGCTCATTATTAAAGAGTTGCTTGAAAATAAGAAACTTTCTGCAAAAGAAATTTATTTTAGTGTAAAAACTAATTATTCAAAAAATATTTCTTATCAGAGAGTTCATAAGGTTGTTAATGAATTATTTGATGATATTGTTTTGTTAAAAGAAGATAAGTATTATTTGCTTTCAATTGATTGGGTTAATTCTATTAGAAACCAAAGTAATTTAGTTCATCAAAAAATAGTTTTGGCAAATAATAAAATTAATAACTTTGAAGAATTTGAGTTTTTTGGGATTTTAGAATTAGCTGATTTTCTTATAAATAAATTTTTATTTTACCCAAATGTTAGTAATAAACCTAATGTTAATTTGTGTTTTTTTCCTTATTCAGTAATTGGTATTGATAAGAGTTTAAGTAATAAGTTAATGCAAATATACAAAAAGACTCGTACTTATTGTTTTGTAAATGAGCTTAATAATCTGGATTTGTTTTTTGCTTCTGCTTTAAAAAAACTTGGTGTGAAAAAAGTTGTTCAAAAAAATAATTCTTCTACTGATCTGCTTGACATTTTAGTGACTGGTGATTTTGTTGCATATATTTGGTATGATTCTGATTTTAGGAATTTATGGAAAAAACAAAATAGGTCTCCAAAGAAACTTGAAGAGTTTGATTTAATTAATCATTTAGAAAATATGCAAAAGATAAAAGCAAGAATAAAGGTCTTTGTTATTAATGATAGTTTTGTTGCGGATAATATTAGAAAAGAATATTTAATTTAATACAGTAAATTGTTTTTTGTTATTTCGTCTAATTCTCTTATTACTTTATGAAAATTTTCAGAGTTTCCTTTTTCAAAATAAATGCTTTTTTTGTAAGAATCAAAATTTTTATTTATTTTAGATTGAGTTTTTGTAAACATTATAATATTTTATTTATTAGATTATTATTTGCTTGGTTGATTTTTTATCAACTGAAAAGTTGATTTTTTATTGACTATTTTGTTTGTTTATTTTAATATAACCAAAAACCTTTTAATAACATATTATTAATTTATTAATATGGTAAAAATGATAACTTTTCAGGTAGAAGACTCGCTTGCAATGGCAATTGATAATTTAGTTAAAAATGGATTTTATTCTTCAAGAAGTGAATTTATTAAAGAATCAGTAAGAAAAGCTATTGAAAGACAGCTAATAATAATGGATTCATTTGATAAGGTTCATAATGCTTCACAAGAATTAAGAGACGAATTTAGAAAGAAAGGTATGAAAATAAATAAATTGTCTCAAAAGGATAAAACTATTCTTGCAAATAATTTATAATTTTTTAAATCTAAAACTCGTTAGGAGTAATGGAGTCTATTTCTCTTAAATTTTCAAAATCTTTAGTATTGAATGTTATTATGTATTTACAACCAAATTTTATTGCAGTTGCAGCATGTTTTGAATCAGGATAATGTATTCCTTTAACTTCTCCACCCATTTGGTTTTTTTCAATTATTAAAACAGGCACATCAATTTTTTTAAAATACTGGATTACTCGCTCTTTTTTAAAATTACTAATCTTATATACCTCTTCAAAAAACAGTTCAGATAGAACAAGTATTATTTGTTTAGTTGAGACATAACTAAAAAACTCTTCAGCCTCTAAGTATAATGGTCTTAGGTTTTTATCAAGTTCTTCCTTAATTAATGAGATAAACACATTACTATCTAAATAAAGTTTCATTAAAATTTTGAGATTTTATTCATTTATTAAACTAACTTAAATTTCGTTCATTGAATTAAGTTTTAATTAATTCAAAAGCAATTTTAAACCTTTTTCAACTTGCTTTTAGTATGCAAGAAGTTAATTTTAAGCAGATTGAAAAGAAATGGCAAGATAAGTGGGAAAGTGCTAAAATTTTTGAAGTAGAAGAAAATTCAAAAAAGCCAAAATACTATGTTCTTGAAATGTTTCCTTATCCTAGTGGGGATGGTCTTCACATGGGGCATGCTCTTAATTATACTATAGGGGATGTTTTTGCTCGGTTTAAGAGAATGAATGGTTTTAATGTTTTATATCCAATGGGTTATGATGCATTAGGTCTTCCGGCAGAAAATGCTGCAATAAAAGCAGGCACGCATCCAAAAGATTATACTGATAATTCTATAAAAAATTTTATTCGACAACAAAAAGCTCTTGGTGTTAGTTATGATTGGAGTAAACTAATTAATACTGCTGATAAAGAATATTATAAATGGGATCAATGGATTTTTTTAAAAATGCTAGAAAATAATTTAGCTTATCAAAAAGAATCTTTAGTTAATTGGTGCCCAAAGTGTGATACTGTTCTTGCAAACGAACAAGTGCAAGGGGGTATGTGCTGGCGACATGATGATACTAAAGTTGAAATAAAAAGATTAAAACAATGGTTTTTTAAAATTACAAACTATGCGGATGAACTTTATGAAAGTATTGATAGTTTAGAAGGTTGGCCGGCTAAAACTAAAGCTATGCAAAAAAACTGGATAGGAAAAAGTCATGGTACTGAAATTAATTTTGA
Organism: uncultured archaeon; assembly: GCA_964583285.1. Taxonomy (GTDB): domain Archaea; phylum Iainarchaeota; class Iainarchaeia; order Iainarchaeales; family JAAZKV01; genus JABIDZ01. The sequence goes on along the minus strand of CAZOVD010000001.1, from coordinate 35,355 downwards.
GATTAATGGAAAAACTTGGCCTGTTTTTACAACTCGCCCTGATACTATTTTTGGAGTAACTTTTGTAGTTGTTGCTGCAGCACATAAAGATTTGTGGAGTTTAGTTACTGATGAGCAAAAAAAAGAAGTTGAAGAATTTTTAGAGAAAATAAATTCAGTTTCAGAAAAAGAGATGGAATCTTTAGAAAAAGAAGGAGTATTTACTGGAACTTATGCAGTAAATCCAGCAACAGGCGAAAGGGTTCCAGTTTATGCAGGTAATTTTGTTTTGGCAGATTATGGTAGTGGTATGGTTATGGCAGTTCCAGCTCATGATCAAAGAGATTTTGAATTTGCAAAAAAATATGGTATAAAAATAAAAGAAGTAATTGAAGGAAAAATTACTGATAAAAGAGCACACACTGGTGAAGGAGTTTTAATTAATTCAGAACAATTTAATGGTATTAATAGTCGTGAAGCAATAAAAAAAATTACTGATTGGCTTATTGAAAATAAGAAAGGAAAAAAAGTTATTAATTTTAAATTAAGAGATTGGGGAATTAGTAGACAAAGATATTGGGGAACTCCAATACCTATAATTCATTGCGAAAAATGTGGCGCTGTTCCAGTTGAAGAAAAAGATTTGCCAGTTGAACTTCCAAAAGAAGTTATCTTTGGAAAAGGAAATCCACTAACAACAAATGTTGATTGGATTAAAACAAAATGTCCAAGCTGTGGTAATGATGCAAGAAGAGAAACTGATACAATGGATACTTTTGTAAATTCAAGTTGGTATTTTTTAAGATATGTTGATCCAAATAATAGTAAAGAAATTTTTAGTAAAGAAAAAGCAAATTACTTTTGTCCAATAGATCAATATATTGGTGGTAGCGAACATGCTTGTATGCATTTGATTTATTTTAGATTTTATACAAAATTTTTAGCTGATTTGGGGTTAATTAATTTTCGTGAACCTGCATTAAATTTGTTCCATCAAGGAATGCTTCAAGGTGAAGGTGGAGTAAAAATGAGTAAGAGCAAAGGCAATGTAGTTAATCCTGATGCAGTAAGTGAGAATTATGGTATTGATACTGCAAGGTTATTTTTACTTTCACTAGCAGCGCCTGATAAAGAAAGAGATTGGAGTGAGAAAGGAATTGAAGGATCAAAAAGAATAGTAAACAAAATATTTGATTATTTTTCAAGTGTTAGAATTGGAAAAGATTCTGATTTAACTTTGTCAAAATTAAATAGAACTATTAAAGATGTTACAAGCGAAATTAGTGAGTTTAAATATAATATTTCAATAATTAAGTTAAGACAATTGTTTGATCATTTTGAAAACGAAAGTGAAGTTTCAAAAGATACTCTTGAAAAATTCTTAAAAATAATTTCGCCATTCATGCCACATTTAGCAGAAGAACTTTGGGAAAGCATTGGTAATAAAAGTTTTATTAGTGTTGAGAGTTGGCCAGAGTATGATGAAAGTAAAATTAATTTAGGTATTGAGAAAGTAGAAGAAGTAATTGAAAATATTAGGAAAGATATTTTAACAGTAAAAGAACTTGCAAAAATTGAAAAAATTTCAAAAGTAAAAATAATCGTCGCCCCACAGTGGAAATGGAAGGCTCTTGAAATAATACAAATAGTTAATAAAGATAAATTTGATTTTGCAACTTCAATGAAATTTTTAATGCAAGAAGAAGAAATGAAAAAGTATGGTGGCGAAATGCAGACTTTTTTAAAAGCAATAAATAACCGACAGGAATTACTTGATATTGCTAGATTTGATGAAGAAAGTGTGTTAAATAAATTAAAACCAAAACTTGCCAGCGAGTTTGGTACTATTGAAATTATTTCTGCAGAAAATAGTAGTGATGTAAAATCAAAAAATGCACTTCCTGCAAAGCCTGCACTAATAGTTGAATAGTTTGAAATAAAAATTATTTATTTTCAAAAATAATTTCTTTTGCTCTTTTTGCAAGCATTGGCAGTTCTTTAAAAGTTAAATTGTATTTTTCTAGTTCACCATGTTCTATCCATTTGTAGTCTTTTATTTCGCTTTCTTGTAATTTTATTTCTCCACTTTTATATTTGCAAGCATATCTAATTACAATTGAATTATCAAACACATCAATTCCAAATTGTTTTATAATTTCAATTTCAATATTTGCTTCTTCTTTTGCTTCTCTATGTGCGGTTTCTTCTATTTGTTCACCATTATCCATGTGTCCCCCAAGAATTCCCCAAGTTGATTTATTATTTTTCATTAATAGCATTTTTTCTTCATCGTTAAATACAAAACAAGCAACTCTAACTTCAAATAAATCATAAACCATTTTTTCTTCACCTATAAATTATAATTATTAAGTACTTGTTTTAATTCTTTGTAGTTGTGTTTTCTGTCAATAATTTTATTTCCTTTTACTTGATAAATTAATCTTTTTTCAATATTATTTTCTTTAAAACGAATTCTAAAAATTTTTCCTTTAAATCCACTTAGTGATTTTTGTTTAAATGGATTTTGTTTTAATAATAAAAATCTTTTTTTTAATTGTAGTTGAGTTTTTTCTGATAATTTATTAAAATCAACAATTAGTTCTTTTGCAAATTGTAATTCATAGTTCATGGTTTTCCACCGAGTGCTTTCCATAGCTCTTTCTCGGTACCAAGTGGAACTTTTCTTTGTTCAATGCCTTCAATCATTTTTTTGATAAAGTAATGTTCTTCAGAAGTTAATTCAGGATCAATTGTTTCTCTTAATGATTCTCTAATTAACTCTTGAACATTAGTATATCCTTTTTCTTTTGCATAACTTTCTGCTTTTTTTAGAAGAGTCTTTGGCAATCTAACATTTACTTGTGTGTTCATAATACCATTTGATACCATTAAATATTAATACTTTTCTGTTTTTGCAATTTCTTCACAAATTTCTAAATTAAATTTTTCAATTTCTTTTAATTTAACAAGCCAACCTTCTATAATAATTACTCCAGTGTTTTTTAATTCTTCAAGTATAATTTCAAGTAAGGTCATATTATGTCCTGTAAAACATAAAAGTTCATCTTTTGTGTAATATTTTTTTTCATGTATTAGTGCAAGTAGTAATTTTTCATGTGTTTTTGTATAATTGTTTATTTCGCGTGCTTTTGTTATATACGCATGTTCATTTACAGTAATCATTTTTTCTCTTCCTGTGTTGGAAAGTAAAATTTTTTGAAAAAAAGAAGTTTGTTTTTGGGCTGGTGCCTAACTAGTATAAAATTTTCTTTAAGCATTTTATTAGTTATTTTTTCTGCATCTAAAATATTTGTATAATTTAATACCCTTTCTTCCATTTTAACTAAATTGTTAATTTGCTATTAATATAAAGTTGGTAGAAAATAAATCAACTAAATAGTTGATTTTTGATGGTTTTTTTTTAACTCATTTTATTTTTAAATACTAACAGTTGTGATTTTTTTTAGGTTCTCCAAGAAAGGTTTATAAATATGAAGACTCATTTTAATGTATCAAACAATATGACGATAAGCACTTCGTCAATTGTCAAAATGTGATAAAATGACAAAAACCCTTAATGATTTAAATCTTAAAATTGCAGGTATTGCTGGTGATGGGATACTTAATGCAGGCTTAATGATGTTTGCAAAAACTGCTAAAAGAGCAGGTTTATACGTTTTTTCAAGTGCTGAATACCCGTCTTTAATTAGAGGTGGACATAATCATTTAAATGTAAGAGTATCTCATAAACCAATTCACTCACAAGTTTATGAAATAGATTTGCTTGTTGCATTAAATAAAGAATCAATAGAAAAACATGCTTCTCTTCTTTCAAAGAATGGAGCAATAATTTATGATGCGGCTCAAACAAAAGGTGTTGAAGAACTTGTTAGTAAAGAAAAATTATTTGATGTTCCACTTTTAGACTTTGCAAATAAAGCAGGTGGAAGAATAATGAAAAACACTGTTGCGATGGGTGCTGTATTTGGTTTACTTAATTTTGATTTTGTATTACTTGAAAATGCAATAAAATCAACTTTTTTAAAAAAAGGAGAAAAAATTGTTAATGACAATTTAGCTGCTGCAAAAATGGGTTATGATCATGCAAAACAAAATTATCCAAATTTTCCATTTGAATTAAAAGAAAATGGAAAAGATGAAAATATTTTTGTTTCAGGACATGAAGCAGTTTCTTTAGGTGCAGTAAAAGCAGGTTGCAAATTAATTGCAGCGTACCCAATGACTCCAGCTTCAAGTGTAATGACAACTCTTGAAAAATTTGCAGTTGATGCTAATTTAGTTGTAAAACAAGCAGAAGATGAAATTGCAGCAATGAACATGGCTGTTGCAGCAAATTATGCTGGAATAAGAGCAATAACTGCAACAAGTGGTGGTGGATTTGCATTAATGGTTGAAGCATTTGGAATGGCTATGCAAATGGAAACTCCGTTAGTAGCAATAGAATCAATGCGACCAGGTCCAGCAACAGGAATGGCAACTCACACAGGTCAAGGAGACTTACGATTTTTACTTCACAACGCAACAGATGAAGCACCAAGAGTAATAGTTGCACCAGGGTGTGCTAATGAAGCATTTTATTTAACAACAGAAGCTTTTAACATTGCAGAAGTTTGGCAATTACCAGTAATAATTCTAACTGATAAATATTTAGGTGAGAGTTATTTCACAGTAAAACCATTTGATGACTCAAAATACAAAGTTAATAGAGGAAAACTATTAACTACTAGTGCTCCAGAAGGATACAAAAGATTTGAAATTACAAAAGATGGTGTTTCTCAAAGAGCAGTTCCTGGAGTAATTGGTGGAATGCACACTGCAACAAGTTATGAACATGATGAATATAGTTTTGAATGTGAAGATGAACACAATAAAGTTGCAATGAGTCAAAAAAGATTTAGAAAACTTGAATTACTTGCAAAAGAATTACCACAGCCAGAAATAGTTGGTGAAAAAAATGCAGAATATACTGTAGTCTCTTGGGGTTCAACAAAATATCCTATACTTCAAGCAATTGATTATTTAAATGAAGAAGGAATAAAAGTAAATTTTTTACAAATAAATTATATTTCTCCTTTTCCAAGTGAAACAGTTGGAAAATTATTAAACGGCAAAAAAACAATTTTGGTTGAAAACAATCAAAGTGGCCAACTTGCAGGAATTATTCGCGAACTAACAGGAATTAATATTGATTATAAAATTTTAAAATATGATGGGAGACCATTTTTCCCTAGTGAGATAAAAAAAGGAATAAAAAATATTAAAGAAGGAAATGCTACAAAAAATCAAATATTTTCAAGAAATGAAATTGTTGCAGAAAAAAATTTTGGAGTAAAAAATTAGGTTGATATTATGACATCTATGAAAGATTTGCTTACAAGAGAAAATCCAACTTGGTGCCCTGGTTGTGGGGATTTTGGAATACTTATGTCAGTAAGGCAAGCTATTGAAAAACTTGGCTGGAAACAAGAAGAAACGGTTATTGTTGCAGGAATTGGTTGTGGATCAAAATTGCCAAGATTTGTTAATGTTTATGGATTTGAAGGACTTCATGGAAGAGCTCTTCCAGCAGCAACTGCAATAAAACTTGCAAATAAAGCACTTAATGTTATAGTTGTTACAGGTGATGGAGATGGACTTGGAATTGGTGGAAATCATTTTATTCAAACAATGAGAAGAAACTTAAATATCACACACATTATTGAAGATAATGAAGTTTATGGTTTAACAAAAGGACAATATTCTCCAACTTCTCCGCCAGGATTTAAATCTTCAACTTCACTTAGTGGAGCAATAGAAACGCCACTTAATCCAGTTGCAACTGCAATAAGTCAAGGAGCAACATTTGTTGCAAGAACAGACATGCTTAACCCTTCAAAACTAACAGATATTTTTGTAAAAGCATTTTCACACAAAGGTTTTTCAGTAATTGATGTTTTACAACTTTGTCCAACCTATAATAAAGAACATAATATTAATTGGTATAAAGAAAGAATTGTAGATTTGCCTAGTGATTTTGATAATAAGAATAAAATTAAAGCCTTTGAGAAAGCAATTGAGAATACTGAAAAGATTAATACTGGAATTTATTATATTGAAGAAAGGCCATGTTATGAAGATCAATTAATTCAAATGGAAAAGTTACCTTTAGCAAAACATGATATTAATAATATTGATATGAAAAAATTTTATGATAAGTTTAGATAGTTTTTTCAAATAAAAGAATCTAATTTTTTTCAAAAGTAAATATTTTTTTTACTAATTATTATATTTTTAAATTCTAAGCTTTTTCTGCATTTATTGCATTTTTTAAATAATCAACGTGTTTTTTCTTTGTAAAAAATTCTATTGCTTGTGCAAGTTCAACATGATCTTTTGCATATTTTTCAATAGGTATTTTTTTAGTGTATGCTTCACATGCTTGTACAAGTGCTGTTGCTCCAGCCTTACTTCCTTTTGGGTGTGCATGACATCCTGCGCCCATTGTAGTAATAAAATCAATTCCACCCATTACATCAATAAATGGTTTTAGTGAAGTTGGATTTAAGCCCCCAGAAATAATTGGACAACATTTTTTTACAGCTCGCCAGTCATCATCTTCTAAAATAACATGATGTGCTAAATCTTCACTTGATAATTTTAATGCATCAAGGTCTTTGTCAGGAATTTTTCCCCAACTTTGTTCAAAAAAATGTCCTTTTTGTTTAAAACCTAAAATATTACGTGCTGAGGTGATATCTTCTTTTGGATCACCCTGCATTTTTCCTACACCTGCTGTTCCTGTGTGTATTCCACTAGCTCCTGCAAGCCTAGCAAATTTAGATAATACTAAAACACTCATTCCAATTGGATTTTCAGGTCTTGTAAAAGCCCCATGTCCAGCTCTATGAAAGTGAATAAAAACAGAAGGATATTTTCTTCTAAGAGTTTGTACGGCCATCCATCCTGCAGTAATTCCATCTATTAAAAATGCATAACTTCCTTCTTCAAAACCAGCGTTTCTAATCATTTCACATCTTTTAATCATAGTGTCATAATCTGGTGCAGAAACATTAAATGAGTGAACTTTTTTTTGACCAGTTTCTTTCACAGCTTTATCCATTGCTTTTTTTACATGTTCTACCATTTTATCATATGGGCAAAAATCTTGGTTTGCTTGAGGCTCATCATTTTTAACAAAGTCTCCTCCGCCTGCCCAAAAATCATATGCTGCTTCTGCATATTCAGCACTTGTAAGTCCCATTTTTGGTTTTATTATTGTTCCAAGAATTGGTCTATTATAGACGTTTAAATATTTTCTCATATCATCAAGTGTGTAACTTGGTCCATCATATTGCTCTAAAAATGCTGGTGGGAACCACACATCAAGTAATTTGCATGCTCGAACTTCTTTCATTCCAAGTACATTTCCAATTACATAAGTTAAAATATTTTGAACATTTCCATCTCTATCAAATAATCTCCAAGGATAAGCTATCCAAACAAGATTTTTTTTAAGATCAACTTTGTAAACAAGTGCATTCATTTCTCTTGAAAATGGTGTTTCTGTTTGAACTAAAAAATTTGTTCCAGTAGAACTTTCAGCCGCAGTTTCACATGCTGCTTGCAAAATATTTAAATTTCCACCAGGTATAATGTGAAAAACTGTTAGCATGTATTTTCCATTTTTTGGATTTTCTAAATTAAAATTAACATAAGCTTGTTGATGAACATTAAGTGTTTTAAATAATTTAGCAATTTTTTGCTTTTCATTAGCATTACTTTTTTGAGTAATTTTCTTTTTAACAACATTTTTTTTAATAACTTTTTTTAATTTAGAAGATTTCTTTTTAACCATGTTAAAATCATGCTTTTCCTTTATATAAATATTTAGGTTTGTTGAATTTTTTTTCAAATAATTCTTTTTCTAATTTTAACATTTTATAATTTTTATTAAATCTAATAACCTTTAAAACACTTCTTTAACTATTAGTTTGTATGGTAAAAAGAAAGATTTTAGTAACAAGTGCACTTCCTTATGTTAATAATATTCCTCATTTGGGAAATTTGATAGGCTCTGTACTTAGTGCTGATTGTTTTGCAAGGTTTGCCAGACTTGACGATAATGAAGTTTTATTTGTTTTGGGGACAGATGAATATGGTACTACTGCAGAAGCTAAAGCAAGAGAAGAAGGAATAACAGTAAAAGAACTAGTTGATAAATATTTTAAAATTCATGAAGATATATATAAGTGGTTTAATGCAAGTCCAGATTGTTTTGGAAGAACTACTAGTGTTGAAAATAAAAAAATAACTCAAGAAATATTTCTAAAACTTTGGGAAAATAATCTAATTATTGAAAGAGAAATAGAACAACTTTATTCAGAAAAAAGTAAACAATTTTTAAGTGATAGATTTGTTGAAGGAATTTGCCCACACTGTAAATTTGAAAAAGCAAGAGGAGATCAATGTGATAAATGCGGAAAATTACTTGATCAAAAAGATTTAATTAAACCTATAAGTGTTATTGATAAAACAACACCAGTGATGAAAAAAACAAAACACTTATATGTAAATTTACCAAAAATGCAAAAAAATTTAGAAGAATTATTTAAAAAAAAGAAAATTAATTGGAGCACACAAGCAGTTACAATTACTCAGCAGTGGCTTAAAAAAGGTCTTGAAGAAAGAGCAATTACAAGAGATTTAAAATGGGGAATACCAGTTCCACTTAATGGTTGGGAAGAAAAAGTTTTTTATAGTTGGTTTGATGCACCTATTGGTTATATTGGAATAACTGCACAAGTTTTAGGTGAAGATTATAAAAAATGGTGGAAAAATAAAGATGTTACTTTATATCAGTTCATGGGAAAAGATAATGTTCCATTTCACTCAATAATGTTTCCGGCATATTTAATTGGAACAAATGATAATTACATAACTGTTGATTATCTTGATTCAACTGCTTATTTAAATTATGAAGATTTAAAATTTTCAAAAAGTAATAAAACTGGAGTTTTTGGAGATGATGCAGTAAACTCTGGAATTGAAAGTGATATATGGAGATATTATTTATTTAGAGTAAGGCCAGAGGATAGTGAAAGTGAATTTAACTGGGATGATTTTGAAGCAAAAATAAATAATGAACTTGCATCAAATTTAGGAAATTTTGTTAATAGAGTAGTATCTTTAAATGAAAAACTTTTTAATGGAATAAAACAAAAGAAAAATAAGAGTGAATTAAAACCAAAAGTTGAAAAATTAATTAAAGAATATAAAGAATTAATGTACAAAAGCCGAGAAAGAAGTGCATTAATGAAAGCAAATGAAATTTCTTCAATTGGTAATAAATTTATTCAAGATAAAGAACCTTGGGTTTTAGTAAAAACAAACAAAGAAGAAGCTGGCGAAGTTATTGCTGATGCGATTGATTTATTTAAAGTTTTATCATTAATTTATTATCCTTTTATTCCAAAATCAAGTGAAAAAATAGCAAATATAGTGGGGTTTAATGTCAAAGAAGGGTTTAGTAAAATGTTTGATGAAGTTAAAGACCAAACAAAACTAAATAATCCAGGCATTTTGTTTGAAAAACTTCAAACAAAGAAAATTTTAGAACTTAAAAACAAATTTAGTGGAAAACAAAAATAAAATTGATTTTTTATAATTAATTTAGTTTAAAAGCATTTTCATCTTTTTTAAATTAAATTTTTATGATAAAATGGAGTTGATTTAAATGGTAAAAAAGAAATCTGCTAAAAAAACTACTCATAAAGAAAAAGAAGTTAAAGCAGAATCAAAAAAAGAAGAACCTTTAATACAAATAAACAAATCAACAGTTTTAACCGCTGTTATTTTTTTATTAGTTGGTTTAATAATTGGCGCACTAGTAGTTAGTGCATTAGACATTAATTATAATAATAATTCAAAACTATTTCAAAATGATGCAAATATTAAAGAAAAATTAACAAGTTATTTAAATGAAAATTTTAGAGACCCAGAAATGTTGACTAATGAAGTAGTTTTCTTTTTAGAAGATTCAGAAAATTTATCTAGTGATACTATTGGTTATGAAGTATTTGTTAATATTGATGGTTTAGTTCAGCCAGCAGGCGCAATTATTTATATTAATGGAGAAAATTTTGTAATAGCCTCAAGTTATCCAATTAATTTAAATGAACCATTTGATGAAATAGAAAATAATTAATAATTTTTTTTGATAAACTGCTAAATACAGCAGTTTATTTTTTATTTTAAAAAATAATTTTATGATAATTGGTGCTAATTAATTATGTCAAACTCATTTAAACTTTTTGAAAATAAAAAGTTTTTAATATTTTTAATTTTAATAAATATATTATCTTCAATAATTGCATTTAGTTATTATCAAGCACAATTAACTCAAAATTCTATATTACTTTGGATATTTATTGCAGATTGTCCAATATTTGCGTTATTTTTTTCATATGTTTTGTATAAAAAATTAAAAAATCAAGACTCTGTTTTTATAACATTCATTTCTCTTGTTGGAATTTTAAAATATTCTATTTGGACATTATTTGTAATTTTTTTAACAACAAATCCATTAAATAATTTACTAATAGTATTTTCACATATTTTATTTTTAATTGAAATAATTGTTTTTTATAAATTTTATGCATTTAAAATAAAACACGTCATTTTTGCACTCCCAATTTTTTTAATAAGTGATTTTTTTGATTATATTATTTTGACTCACCCTCCAATTAATTTAAATTTTTTTAATGAAATAGCAATATTCTCAATATTTTTATCTTTTTTTGCAGTTTTTTTTGTTGCAATATTTTTATCAAAAAAATAAGTTTCTTTTAATGGTATTAAATATACATTTTTTGTCTTTTTGCAAGGTTATATAAACCAAATTGAGCTTATTTTTTTAGTGATAAAATGTTTAGTTTAACAGGTTTAGGGGCTTGTGAAGAAGTTGGAAGAAGTGGATTTATTCTTGATTTTGGAGAAAAATTGCTACTTGACTATGGTGTTAAAGTTGCGCCTAACGGTCTTGAATACCCGCTTGACGTAAATGAAAATATTAAAGCAATAATTCTTTCACATGCACATTTAGATCATTCTGGATATTTGCCTTATTTTTATAAAAAAGGAAATGCAGTAAGTTTTATGACTGACGCAACTCTTGGAATAAGTGATATTTTATGGCAAGATTCTTTAAAAATTGCAGATATTGAAGGGGCAACTCCAAAATATTCAAAACATGATATTGAAGATACTCATAAACACAATTTTTTATTACCTTATAGAAAAGAAATGCACATTACTAATGATTTATCTTTAGAATTTTTTGATGCAGCACACATATTAGGTTCTGCGTTATCAAAAATAACTTACAAAGATAAAAAATTTTTATATACTGGTGATTTTAAACTAGAAGAAACTCAGCTCCATAAAGGCATGGAAAACACTGGTAGAGTTGATTATGTTATGCTTGAATCAACTTATGGTGATAGAGAACATCCAAATAGAAAAGAAGTTGAAAAAAAACTTTGTGAATCGGTACAAGATACTGTTGATAAAGGTGGATTTGCAATTATTCCAGCATTTGCTGTTGGAAGAAGTCAAGAAATAATTGATATTTTAACTGGGTATAATGTAAATGCTGATATTTATTTAGATGGAATGGGTGAAAAAGTTGCAAATTTATATTTAAAACATTCAAAGTTAATTAAAAATCCAAAAAGACTTGAAGAAGGTTTAAAGAAAGCAAAATGGGTTAGAGGGCCAAGAGATAGAAAAGAAGCAATGAAAAAACCAAGTATTATTGTAACAACAAGCGGGATGATGAAAGGTGGGCCAGTTGTTGGATATGCTACAAAAATTATTAATGATCCAAAAAGCAAAATACATCTATCTGGTTATCAGGGTGATGAAACGCCTGGCAGGATGCTTCAAGACAGTGGAAGATTGCCTTATGGTAAAGATGGATCTATTGTAAAAGTTGGTTGTCAATACGAAAAATATGATTTAAGTGCACACCCTGGTAAAAGTGAAATGATTGATGCAATAAAAAAATGGTCTCCAAAAAAAGTTTTTTTAGTTCATGGCGACAAAGATGTAATTCCTGTTTTTAAGAAAGAAATTGAACAAAAAACTGGTATTGATGTTATAGTTCCAAAACAAGGTAAAAAAATAGAATTTGACTAATTTTTTTTATGAATGAAATTGAAATAAAAATAATTGAAATAAATAAAGAAAAAGTAATTAAAAAGCTTTTTGAAGTTGGGGCTAAAAAAATAGATGAATATGAAATATTTGCTTTATTTTTTGATGATATGAATAAAACTTTTTCAAGTAAAAAAGAATTAATTAGGCTTAGGAAAAAAAATAATTCTGCTTTTATTACTTTTAAAGGAAAAGAAGAAAATGATTTTGCAAGAACTAGTGAAGAAATAGAATTTGAAGTAAGTGATTTTAAAAAAGCACAAATGTTTTTAGAAAAAATAGGCTTAATTTCAAGGGAAACAAAAAGAAAGCACAGAACTAGTTTTAAGTTAAAAAATTCTTTAATTGAGATTGATGAATATGAAGAAATACCAATCTTTTTAGAAATAGAATCACCAAGTGAAGAAGAAATTAAAGAAATTATTGATCTACTTGAACTTAATAAAGAAAATATAAGAACTTGGAATGGATTTGATTTATTTAAACATTATGGGAAAAATATTGAAAATTAATGAATTAGTTATTTATATTAACCCTTTTTATTTAATTTATTTATGTCTTTTAAGAAATTTTGTCCCAAATGCGGAAACGAAACAACTGTTCTTGTTGGCAAAATTTGTCTTAATTGTTTTTTAGAAAATAGTAAGCTTTTTGAAGTTGATAAAATTAATATTTCTAAATGTAAACATTGTCAAAGACTTCTTAGTTCTGGGAAATGGGCCGATTTTAATGATGAAACAATTGCAGAAGATGTTTCTTTAAAGGTTAAAATAATACCTGAAGTTAAAGAACCAAAAATATTTGTTGAACTAGAAAAATATGATGATATTAATTATGAAGCATTAATTCAAGTAAAAGGAATAATTAATGATTCTATAGTAGAAAAAGAAAAATCCGTAAAATTTCAATTAAAAGAAACTACTTGCGATGCGTGCATGAAATTAAATTCAGACTACCGAGAAGCAATTTTACAAATTCGCTCTGAAAAAAAAGAAAATGAAGATGCTATGTTTGAACTTGCAAAAAATTTGCTTAACGCTGAGCGAGCAAAAGATCCGTTAAGTGGCACTAGTAAAATATCAAAAGTTAAAAATGGCTATGATTTATGGATTGGTAGTAAAAAAGCCGCTGCAAAAATTTCAAGACAATTATCAAAACTTTATGATACAAAAATAACTGCGTCAAAAAAATTAATTGGTGAAGATGAACAAGGAAAAAGAAAATATAGACATACTTTTTGTGTTAGGGATTTTAAAAATTAACTTTAAATAAAAATTAACTATTTTTTTATCTATATTAACTTTAATTTTCAAATACTGAAAGTTTTTTTATCATTTCCTCTATTGGCATATTACTTGTAATAAGTGGTATTTTTTCACTTTCTGCAATTTTTATTGCAACAGGATCAACTATCTTTTTTGAAAAATCTCCATGTAATATAATCAAACTTGGTTTCATGTCAGTTGAGAATCTTCCTACTTTAACTGCAATGAGTGGACTTCTACCATTTTCAACATGATTAAATATTAGTGCACGATTTGGAGTTTTTCCATAAAGCATCATGTATTCATGAACTGGTACTTCAAGAATTACTTTTAGTGAATCAATAATAGTATATCCAAATATTTGTTCTTCTTTTAGTTTATGTGGTAAGCAAACAATTTCGCCTTCTATTTTCTTTACCATTTCACTACCCTTTATTCCACTTGAAAATTCATGACTATCAAAAGCTTTTTTTTCATCAGGCTTAAAGTCTTTTTCAAGTTGTTTTACTACTTTTCCGCCACGAGAACTATCAATTTCAATTAATGCATTAACAAGTCTTGATACAACTACTATTCCAGGATTTTTTCTTCTTCCACCTTCATAATCTGATATTGTTGAAGAAGAAACTTTTAAAAATTTTGCAAGTTCTGTTTGGTGTACTGAAAAAATTTCTCTCCATTTTTTCATGCTTCCACCTGGGTCGCTTGATAATGTAATTTCTCCAGCGATTGTCATTGCAAGTTTATTCATGAAGTAATCTAGTAAAAACTATTTATAAAACCTTTCGGCAATTGTCGCTAACTGTCGAAAAAAGTTCGTCATAAGTCACATTTTTTTTGTTAAATTAATTTATTATACTTTTTATTGATAATTATATCATGGGAAGATTATCTTTTTTAGTAAATTGGGCTAAATTTATGAAAAAAAGTGAAAAAGAAACTTCTTATAATATTGAAGTTGCAATAAAAAAAGGAAATAAATTAAAAGTAAGAGAATTTGTAGAGCGAACTCCTCATGATATTCATAACACTGATTTTCCTTGGAAAAATCCTGAAAAACAAACAGAATTTTATTGGAAATTAAGAGACCTTAATAAAAATAATAAAAAAAATGGGAAATATCCGCTTCATATAATACCAACATTTAGGCTTGTTAATAGAAATGGTAAAAAAATTATATTATCTTCAAAGTTAAATGTTGTTTTGAAAAAAGATTTTGAAAAATTTCCTATTCAAATTAGGCAAGAATTTTTTGAAAGTATGAATTCTCAAATTTCTTTTTTAAATAAAAATGGTTGGGTTGCAACATTTGATTCTTTTTTAGCAGTTAGAAAAAATGTTGACGGAGAATTAAAAATAGTGCCTATGTTAGTTGATTTTAATTTAGTATATCCTAAAGATTTAAGAAAAGGCCGACCTGGTTATAACGAAAATTTATGAATTTTTCACAAAAAGTTTTTGAAGTTGTAAAAAAAATTCCAAAAGGGAAAATTTCAACCTATAAAAATATTGCAATTAAAATAAAATCACCTAATTCATTTAGGGCA
Source organism: uncultured archaeon (assembly GCA_964583285.1). Lineage (GTDB taxonomy): Archaea > Iainarchaeota > Iainarchaeia > Iainarchaeales > JAAZKV01 > JABIDZ01. Next base: position 20,351 of record CAZOVD010000001.1, on the reverse strand, counting down.
GTTGGAAATGTATTAAATAAAAATATTGATTTTGAAAATGTGCCTTGCCATAGAGTAATAAAAAATAATGGGGAGATTGGCGGGTATGTTAAAGGCCAGGGTAAAAAAATAAAATTGTTAATTAGTGAAGGAATTATTATAGAAAATAAAAAAATAAATATTGACAAATTTTTATTTAAATTTTGAATAATATTCAAATTTTGATTGTTTGATACTAATTTAAATGTTTGTGTTTTAATATTTATTATGAAAATTGATTTTGACAAAAAAATGAACTATAAATATTTTATAGTTTTTGTATTTTTAGCCGCATTTTTAGGAGTTCTTGTTGGAACTTTTTTAGCTAGTTCTCTTTTAGAAAGTAATGAAGCAAGAATAGCTGATTACTATTATACAGAACACGCAGTAAGTGTTAGTCCATCAACATTTGTTAGAGATTTACAAAATGGAAAAGTAACTGCTTTAATAGTTGATTTAAGAAGTACATCTGAATATGAAAAAGCACATTTAGTAACTTCAATAAATATCCCAGCAAGTCAAATGACTTCAAAAGATTTAGTAGATGCATTTAGAAATCTGCCAACTGATAAACCAATTGTAACTTATTGTTATAGTAGCTATTGTACTCTTTCAAGAAGTGTTGGAAAAACTTTAGCAGATAATGGAATATATGTTAAACATTTAACTGCTGGTTGGCATGAGATTAACAGAGACTTTTCTGATTTTTTAGTTAGTGGTAGCGAACCTGGCATTTTTGCAAATGATTCAAATATAGATTCAACAGTTTGTTCAATTGATGCCACTGGTGAATTTGGTTGTTAAATTTAACAGACTCATTTAAGTGTATTCTAATTTTATGAAAAAATTCTTGATAATTTATAGTAACATCTCAATAAAAAAGCTAATTACAATAATTTCTTAACGGATTTGGGGAGAATCGAACTCCCGTCTTCTGGTTAGGAACCGGATATACTATCCACTATACTACAAATCCACTATGTTTTGATCTTATTATAAAAAAATTGTGAATTAATCCTTTTATTAGTAACTATATTAATAATTTTAATAAAATTGCTACACTTATTGGCATTGATAAATTATCATTTATTGGTAAAAATTCTATTATTGTTGCAATTATTGCGCTAATTAATGCTATATGTATTGGAAATAATATACTAAGCCATATTAAAGAAACAAAAAAACATGCAAGTGTTCCTTCTAATGTTTTTGTGTATCCTTTTTTATTAAGTATTTTGTGTTTTCCGAATTTTTTTCCAATTATTGCTGCAAAACTATCTCCAAATATTAATGTTCCAAGAGAAGCAATAATTATTAGTGAATCATTACTAAAAAAATAAATTAGTATTATTGCTGAAAGAAAAAATAAAAGTGCTGCTTTTCCTGGAAAATGCTTTTCATGATCTCTTTCAACTAATTCTAAAATATAATCAATATATTTATTTTTTAATCCTCTTTTAATTAATAATGCTAATATTAATCCTAGTGTGAAAAGTGATAAAATTATTTGAAAACTAATGTGCGTTCCAAAAAAATAAATTAATGCTAAGAATAATATTCCAAATAATATATGAAAAAATTTTCTTATTAATTCTTGTTTCATTTTTTTCTCACCAATATAAAGTAGTGTTGTTTTTCAAATGGCTCTAAATTAATTATTTGTTCTATTTCAAAATCATTTTTTAGTTTTTCTTTTTCCTTTTCCAAAATATCACTAACTTTTTCTGATTGTGAAATACTTCTTGTTTTAAGAGATATTCCTGCAAGTCCATTTTTTTTTAAAAAAATAGAATTTTTTAAAAATATTTCAATTTGGTTTCTTTGTGATATATCAATAAAAATGCTATCTACTTTTTCTTCAAAAAATTCAGAGTATTCATTAATGTTATTTGCATCTGCAAGTATTGGCAAAATGTTTTCGCGTATACTTGCAAGTTTTGTTAATTTTTGCATTGCTATAGTAGAAATATCAATACAATATATTTCTCCGTTTTGTCCAACAATATCGCTAACATGACTTACTGTAGTTCCTTCTGCACTTCCAAGATAAAGTATTTTTGAGTTTTTTTGAAAAATATTTTTTTTAAGTCCATTGACAATTGCTGCGCAATATTTTGATTTAAATGGATTCCATTCTCTATATTCAATATTATTTTTTATAATCAGTTTTTCACCATAAACTTTCTGTTTTGGTATTAAATTTATAGTGTAAATTTTATTTTCAGTGCTAAATATTTCATCAAATTTTTCTTCCATAAATAATATTAGTAGTTAGTTAATTTATAGTTTTGCAATTAAATTTTCAACTTCTTTTTTTAGATTAATTTTTTCTTTACTTTCAAAATAATCCATTTTAGCAGCAATTGATAGCTTTCCAGCAATAATTCTTGCGGCTTTTCCTCTTTTATTTTTTGGTAATTTTTGAACTAATGGGTGATTAAATAAGTGTCCATGTTTTGGAGGCAAAGTTTTCTTTTTTATGTGGCTAAATAGAGCTTTTTCTGCACCAAGTATTTGTATAGTTGAAGAAGGAAAAAAAGCAAGGTTTTTTTTGCTTCCAGCTTCAGTCAAAATCTTTGCACCAAGTATTGCTCCACTAATACTTGAAAAATTAGGTAATTCAAAGTTCATTTCACTTTCAATAAATTCATTTAAACTATCTTTTTGTTGTTCTATCAAATTTTTGTTTTTTATTAATTCATCAAGTTTTTCTTTTGCTACTCCACTTGGTTGACGTTTTTCCCAGTCACTAACATTTTCACTAAGTAAATTAATTATATTTTCAAGATCGCTTGTTAATTTAGTTGCTTTTATTATATGAACTTCTTTTCCAGCTAAATTCTCTGACATTTTATCAATAGTTTTTTTCATTATTCTTTTTCTTAAAATATCTCTATTTCTGTTTTTGTCCATAAAATTCACTGTTTTTATTATTCATTAAATCCATTTTTTAAAAAATGTTCTAATTTACTAACAAGTTCTTCTTTTTTAATTCGAATTTGTTTTAAAGAGTCTCTTTCTCTTATTGTTACTGAATTATCTTTTAGAGTATCATGGTCTATTGTAATACAAAATGGTACTCCTATTGCGTCAAGCCTTGAATATCTTTTTCCAATACTTGCACTTTCATCATAATAAATTCTAAATTTATCTTCAAGTATTTTTTTAAATTCAATTGCTTTTTCTGCAAGCCCATCTTTTTTCATTAATGGCAGTATTCCAATTTTTATTGGAGATATATTATAAGGTAAAGAAAGAACTGTTCTTTTCTCATCAATATCTCTTCTAGAAAAGGCTAAATCAAGAATTGAGAAAAATGGTCTGTCAACACCAAAAGCTATTTCAATAACATCTGGAACTATTTTTTCTCCATTTTCTAGTCTTATTGAAAGGTCATTTTTTGAGAATTTTGCGTGTTGGCTTAGGTCATAATTAGTTCTATCGCTTATACCAACAAGTTCAACCCAACCAAATGAATTAAGTTCAATTTCAAGATCCCAAGTATCATCACTATAAAATGCGCGTTCATCACTATGGTGTTGTCTAAATCTGATTTTTTCTTTTGGTATTCCAAGAGAAGTAATTATTTCAAAACTTAACCATAAATTCCAAGCATAAGCCTTATTTTTTAGAACTTTATTTTCCATTGCATTTTCTAAACTTATAAACTTAAAATTAGAGTTGCTTTTTTGCATATCTTCAGTCCAAAGAGGCAATTCTATTTCTTTTACATTTTTAAATAACTCAAAATTTTGTTTTTGTTCTTTGCTTAAAAACATTTGTGATTCAGCTTGGGTAAATTCTCTTTGTCTTAATAAGTGTTGTCTTGGAGAAATTTCATTTCGAAAAGCTTTTCCTATTTGAAAAACTGTAAATGGTAATTTTCCTCTAAAAAATTGAGAATATCTTTTAAATGGCAAGTAAGTAGTTGTTGCTGTTTCTGGTCTATTGTAAGCTATAGTATTTGTACCTATAGTAGTTTTCATCATCAGACTTTGTCTTTGTATTTCAAGATTAAATCTACCTTTACAAGATGGGCAATTTACTTCATGTTCTTTAATAGTTTCAATTAACTTTTCATTACTAAATGAATCTGCGCTAGTTCCTGTTTGTTCTTCAATAATTTTATCTGCACGAAAAGAAGCTTTGCATTTTGAACAAATTATTACTGGATCATTAAAACCATCTAAATGCCCACTTGCTTTCCAAACAATTTCTGGAGTAACTAATGGAAATTCAACTTCAAAAAAACCATTTTTTGTAAAAACATTTCTAATTTCATTTTCTAAATTATTTTTCATTTGTTTTCCAAGTAGTCCATAAGAGTAAAATCCAGACACTGGGGTATATAATTCTGGTTCAGGCCCATAAACAAAGTCTTTTTCAGCTAAATATCTTGCCAAATCTACTTGAAATTCTTGTTTTTTTTCTAAATTTTTATCCATAATCTATCCCTGTTTAATAATTAAATAATAAGAAAAGCATTAAAAATACTGTGAATAATAGATTTTTGAGTAGTGATTAATTTGAACACAATTAATAAATTAAAAGAAGAAATTATTGATTTTTTAAATTTCAAAAAAAACAAAAAATTCTTGATTTTAACTGACGATGATGAAGATGGATTGACTAGTGCTATTCAAATAAAGCGTTTCATTGAAAATAATGGCTTATGTGCAGATGTTTATTTTAATGAAAAAAGAAGCCTTTTGCCAGGCTCAATAAAAGAAGATGTTTTATTTAAGGAATTTTTTGATAAAACTAAACCAGATTTAATAATATTTCTAGATTTAAATGAAGATATAGCTGCTGGCAATCTAAAATTAATTAATGACAAAATTCCAATTGTTATAATTGATCATCATCCTTCTCCAGATAAAATAAATTTTAATAATCCATTGTTTATCTTAAAACCACAAAAATTTTCAGGCATTTCCCCATCTCAATATTCTACAACAAAAGTAGTTTATGATTTTTTTGATGGTGATTCTATTTATGCTAGTATTGGTTTAATTGGAGATAGTGCATTTAAAGAATGGGAAACTTTTATTAAAAATTCTTCAAAAGAAAATAATATTAGTATTGAAGAATTAACAAAAATTAGTGATGTTATAAAACTAAATTATTCTCTTAAAGGAGATAAGATAGAATTATTTAATTTCGTATATAAAAATGGTATAAAACATATTTTAGGATCTGTTTATGAAAAAAATGCTATTGATTTGATAGAACATCTAAAAAAAGAAGTAAAGCGATTTGATAAAGATAAAGAATATTACAAAGATATTGATTTAGCTTTTTTTAAAACAGAAAAAGGATTTGCTTCAAAGTTAAGTAATGACTTATCAAAGTTATACTCGCACACATTAATTGTTTATTCAGTTGATGATTATGTAAAAGGAAGTGTAAGACGAAATGATTACATGGTAAATTGTGGTGAATTAATAAAATATGCAGTAAAAAATGCTAGTGTTGGCAGTGGTGGTGGACATATTCCTGCTGGCGGATTTGCTTGTTCACTTGAGTATTGGTCAGAATTTAAAAATAGAGCAAAAGAATATGCTAAAAAGAATTTGCCAAAAAACAATTAAACTAACAAATTCTAACTTATTTTATCTTCCAAAAAATGAAGACCAACTTCTAAATTTCATTTTTGGTGCTCTTATTTTTCTTTTTACTGCTGGGTCAACATTATTTTTTATTAAAATTTTATTCCAATTATCTTTTATCCATTTATCTGAATTTTTTTGTATTTCTTCCCAGCCAAGACGCGCAAGTTCTTTTTCAACAATTCCACCTTTGTGAGGGTGTCTGTGTTTTCTTGTGTGATTACTACCAAACCCTTGAAAATAATGAGTTAACTCATGCATTATTACATAATCAAGAACTTTTTCTGGAACATCAAGGTCAAAAAGAAGTGGATTTATTTCAATCATAGAACCATATTCTGCATCATGTTTATTTTCATTTTTAAGAGGTTTTATGTGTCCAAGTGTTCTTTTCCATTTTTTTCCAGTTTTAACAACAAGCAAATTAGTTATGCCTTTTTCTGGCCAATTTTCTCTTACAAGTTGTGCAGTTTTTCTTGCAAGATAATTATCATAATCAAGGTAGGTTGGCATAATTAATTTAGAAATAAAAAATTTAAATTACTTACCTATTTTCTTATTTCAAGAGTTGTTGAACTTTTTCCTATGTTAGTATTTATTAAAATTTCATAAGTTCCAGTAAATATTTTTTCATTTGGATTTCTTCTAATAATACAAGTAGTTTGTCTGTATTTTTCTGGCGCCACATTTGGGAAAATGCTTTCTGGACAAAATATAATTATTTCTTTTGAGTCAGAAGTTACTTCTAAAGTTATATTTCTAGTAGTTTCTGTATTATTAACTATAATAATAGTTAATTCTGAAAAATTATTTATTTCGCTTAAATAAAGTGGATTATTTTTCCAAATAACTGAAATTGGGGATCCAAAATTATTTAATAAAGCCATTGAAAACAAAATTGTTGCAATTAATAAAATAACAATAAGTATTATAGTTAATTTTTTAGCATCAATATTTGGCAAAGGCAAATCAGGTAAACTAAAATCAGGCAATCTGATCTTAGGAAGTCTTAATTTTGGTCCATAAATTGACATATTAAAATTAGGTTTAAGGAATTATTAATACTTTTCTTTTAAGGCAGAGTAAATAATTGATCGTCAGTTGCAAAAAATAGTTTTGCACGAACCCCCGCATCAAGCCAGGCGTGTGCGTATGAAAAAGAGGCAAGGGCAGTTAATAAATCGCCTTCTTTTTTAAAAAAAACTCCGTCATTAAAATAATTATTTGCCATTTGTAAGTAGTCATCAGCGATTTTATTTTGAATTTCATTTAAATCTCGCATTTTTTTTATTTCAGTAATCCCCTTTTTTGTAGTTGCTTCATATTTTTCAACTTTTTTAATTAATTCATTTTCACTAACCATTTTTATTCACCAATTAACTGTAATCAAACTAAATTATTTGTACAATTCAAGAACCTCTTTTTCTTTTTCATTTAACTTTCCAGGAATTAATATTGTTTGTGGAAAAACTTCTAGCACTTCTTTTGAATTAAATATTTTGTTTTTTCCATAAATAATTTTTTCATTTTTTGAACCCATTCCAATTAGAGCAATATATTCAAAATTGTTTTTTTCATTTCTTTTTTTAGATATTTTATCTAGTATTTGTATTGCTTCTATTGAATTCATTAAAATTTGAGGTTCTTGATCTTTTTTTATATCAAGTAAACACATTGTATGTAGTCCAATTTTTTGATTTTCTTTTATAGAATCATAGAAACTCTCTGGTTGAAAATTTTCTAAATGATAACATATAGTTACAATTCTTCCAAATTTATATTCATCAAGTCCAGAACTTGCAATAGTATTAGTTACACTAATTCCGGGGATTATTTTAACTTTAACATCATTTTCTTTTGCATCAAGTAAAAATTGAATGTGAGTTGTTGCTGTTAGTGCATTGCCAAAAATAAGTATTCCAATATTATTTTTTTTAGCGCTTAATAAGGCTGATTCAAAACCACTTTCAGTTTCATTTCTATTAATCAATTTTGGTTTTTTCTTGATTATCTCAACTAACTCATCTAAAAATCCTTCGCTATATTGGGAAGTGTATATTTCAAGAAAAATATTATCACAATTTTTTATAGCTTCTATTGCTTCTTGTGTTATTTGTTTTGGTTTAAGTCCTATTCCTATTAAATAAAGCATTTTAATCAAATAATTAGTATTTAGAAAGGTTTTAATAATTGGTTTTTGTTATTTTATTATGAGTAGCAGAAAAAGGGGTGGATTTAGACCAAATCCTGATGCAATGTTTATCAGTGCTAGACAAGCTGGCGGAGTAAAACAAAAAAATTTAACGCCAAGAATTGAAAAACCAAAGAGAAAGGTCTTAGTTTTAAATAAAAAATTACCATTTTTAAAAGAGTCAAGAGAGTATAGAATTTCTATGGAATTAAGACGGATTGCAAGAACTATTCCAATTGGTAGTAGTAGGGATGATGTTGTTTTAAGAGCTGAATCAATGATTAGAAAATCAAAAAATGTTTATGTTAAAAAGTCTGATTTAGTTTCAAGAAAAGATTTATATGCTTTTTTTGACTTGCTAGTTAAAAAAAGATTTATTGTTTATAATTCAAAAGGAATAAAATAACTATTATATTATTCCAAGTTTTAATAAGCTTGCAAGCCCTGTGGCAAAACCAAGTATTGCAATTATTATTTTTACATATTTTATTAACTTTTCTTTTTTTGGTTCTTCTTTTAAATAATCATCTAAGCTATATACAATTAATACTCCAATTCCAAGTTTTACAATCACAAAAAGTCCTGGGTGAATTTGCATTAAAATATTTGACAAAACATGTTGTTCACTAAAAGAAAAAAATGCAACTGCAATAGAACTTGCAATTCCGTCAATTCCTTGTCCTAAAACTATAAATAAATTTAATTTGTCATTAAGAATTTTATACTTTGTAAATTTATTTATTAAATAACAAATTCCATATGAAATTATTAAAATTAATATTGTTGTAAAAATAAACACTATCCAGTTATTAAAATTAATAAAATTAAAAATTAGTATTGGTAGAGCCACAACTATTCCAAACCACATGAATCTATTTAACTTAATATCTTTGTGCGCTTGGCTTATTAAAAGACCAATTATTACTACTATGAATGTAGCAATCCAAACTCCGGGTGTAAAAAACCAAAAACCAAATTCTAATGGATTTAATGTTTTTGTTATTCCTTCAATAACTAAGTGTCTTGCTTCTATTTGATGCATTATAACTCGAAGTGAAACTCCAAAAATAACATATGGTATTAATGAAATAAAAAAGTTTGAATCAAATTTTATTTTGTTTTTTAAAATATAATAAATTGCTGTACAAGAAATTAAAAGTAGGATAATGTAAACAACTGTATTAACTAAATTATATCCGGAAACACTTGGGTCAATGGCAGGTCTAACAAAATATTCATATATTATTTCTTGCATTAAAAATTTAAAACAAAAGAGTATTTAAGTGTTTTTCATAAAAGATATTTATGCCAAAATTAGATAAAATTAAAAACAAGAAAAATGAAAATAAAAAATTTCCAAAAAATCTTAAAGAAGCACTATTAAGTAAGTTAAGTATAGAGGAATTTGCCTTTGCTCCAAAATCATTTGATTCTTTTGGCGATATTGCGGTTATTGAGATTCCAAAAGAATTAAATAAAAAAAAGAAAATTATTGGGCAAACTTTAATTGATATTCAGCCGCGTTTTAGAACTATTTGCTCTATTGAAAGTAATCATGAAGGAGAATTTCGTGTTCAAAAGTTAAAAGTAATTGCTGGTAAAAAGGATTTAATTGCTAGTTATAAAGAAAGTGGTATTTTATTAAAAATTCCTTTGGGAGAAGTTTTTTTTTCACCAAGATTAAGTAATGAGAGATTAAGAATTGCAAAAGAAATTAAAAAAGGAGAAGTTGTTGGTTGTTTTTTTAGTGGTGTTGGGCCGTATCCAATAGTCTTTGCAAAAAACTCGCTTATGAAGCGTGCTGTTGGAATAGAGCTTAATCCTATTGCACATAAATTTGCTATTGAAAATTTAGTGTTAAATAAATGTTCTAATAAAATAGATTTTGTTTTTGGGGATGTGAAGAAGGTTTATAAAAAATTTAAAAACACTTTTAATAGAATTGCAATGCCTTTGCCTCACACTGGTTATCAATTTTTAGATGAAGCCTTTTTTTGCATAAAAAAGAAAGGAATAATTCATTTTTATGAAATTATTGAAAAAGATAATTTTAAATTAGTTGAAAATCAAATTAAAGATTCTGCTAAAAGAATGAACAAAAAAATTAGAATAATCTCAAAGAAAAAAGTTAGACAGTTTTCTCCAAGTAAAGAGCAAGTGGTTTTTGATATTTTAGTTTTAAATTAAAATTTAAAATAATGTGATTAGATAAAGTCCAATTATCATTATAATAATTGCAATTATTTTTTTTGTTAATCCTTTTCTTGTTATATCTTCATTAAATTTAGTTGGAATAAAAGTTGTTAGTAGTATTGCAATTATTAAATTAAATCCTGCTTGGGTTCCGCCAAGTATGTTTGCTATTCCAATCGGCACCAAAATCAATACAAAACTTCTAATTATTATTGCAACAATATTTAATATTTCATTAGTTAGATTAATTCCTATTATAAAACCAGAATTCTTTTTTAATATTTTAAATAATTCTACTCTAAATTTTGTGATTGAAATTAAAATTATTCCAAGTAGTAAATATCCTGTGTATTGCCAAAAACTTGCTGTTAAAAAATCTGTTTCAATTACAAATAGTTTAAAAATCAAATCACTTACTGCAATAAATGAACAAGAAATTAGCATTAATCCAAATACTTTTTTATTAATTTTTAATTTTTTATTAAAATTAATATTTATTAAGACTGACCCAATAATTATTAGAAGCATTCCTACTCCTTGAAAGAGATTTATTGTTTCGTTTAAAAATAAGTTTCCAAGAACTAGTTGAATTACGGGTGTTAATAAAAATATACTAACTACTATTGATGTGTCTTCAAGTTCAAGGGCTTTTAGATATGGTATTAGATATAATATAAATAAAAATCCATTTAGTGTAAGTATTGTCATTATAAAAAAATCTATCGCAATTACTGCTGGGTTTATTATAAAAATTATTGGTAATATTAATATTGGTATAAATGATGAAATTATTATTAATCCAAAAATATTTTTTTTAAATTGATTTTCTACTAAGTATTTATCTATAAAATTAGAAATTGAAAAAAGTATATTTGCAATTAATCCAAGTATTAACCAATCCATTAAATTTTTTTAATTGATTTAATTTATAAAATGATTTTAAAAAACACATAAACTAGGACACTAGTTATTTGTTATATTTTTAAATATAAGTGTCCTTTTTATGTTAGTAGTGATTTTTATGTTAAATTTAATTTTTTTGGGGCCTCCAGGGGCAGGTAAAGGAACTGTTTCAGAAAGTTTAGCTAGTGAATTTGGTTTAGTTCAAATTTCAACAGGAGATTTAATAAGAGAGCAAATAAATCTTGGAACTAATTTGGGAAAAAAATTAAAATCATATTCTGAAGCTGGTAAGTTAGCTCCAGATGCAGTTACTGCAAAATTATTTGAATTAAAATTAAAAGAAATTTCAAAAAAAACTGGGGTTAGGGGATTTATATTTGATGGTTTTCCTAGAAATGAAAATCAAGCAAAATTACTTGATAGTATTTTGAAGAGAAATGGTCAAACACTTTCTGGAGTAATAAATATTAAAGCATCTTCAAATGCTATTGTTGAAAGACTTTCAAACAGAAGAATCTGTTCGCATTGTAAAGCAGTTTATAATTTAAAATCAAATCCTCCAAAAAAGAGTGGTATTTGTGATAAAGATGGTTTAAAATTATATCAAAGAAAAGATGATAACCCAAAAACAATTAAAGATAGATTAAATGTTTATGCAAAAGAAACAAAACCATTAGTTGATTATTATTCAAAAAGAAAGATATTAATTTCATATAATGGTAATATTCCAATACCACAATCTGTTGCTGCTGCAAGAAATTTAATTGCAAAAATTTCTTTGGCAAGAGAAAATTCTATTAGATTAACTTCTTCTAGAAGAAAAATTGCTAAAAAAAAAGTTATAAAAAAAACAAGTTCTATAAAAATTAATAGGAGAAGATAATAATGGTGTTAAATTTAATTTTTTTAGGCGCACCTGGTGCTGGAAAAGGAACTGTTGCTCAAGCAGCAGTTGAAAAATATAATTTAGTTCAAATTTCAACAGGTGACTTATTTCGTGCAAAAGCAAAAGAAGATAGTGTTGAGGGAAAAAGGATAAAAGAATTACTTAATAATGGCCAATATATTGATGATGCTACAACAGTTTCTATTCTAAAAGAAAGACTTTCAAAAGAAGATGTAAATAAAGGTTTTATTTTAGATGGTTTTCCAAGAACTTTAGTTCAAGCAGAAGAACTTGATGTTTTATTAAAAGATTTAGAAAAAAAATTATCTCTTGTTATTGATATTGATGTGACTGAAGAAAAAGTTGTTGAAAGAATTTGTAATAGATTAACTTGTCCAAAATGTAAAAGAATTTATAACAAGGTTAGTGAAGGAATGGTTCCAAAAATTGAAGGAAAATGTGATGATGATAATGAAGAATTAATTCAAAGAGGTGATGATAAAGAAGAAGTAGTTAGAAATAGGTATAAAATTTATGTTGAAAAAACACTTCCCCTTATTGAATTTTATAAAAATAAGAATATTTTAGTTTCATATGATGGTAATCCCCCAATGGAAGAAAGTGTAAGAAGAGCTTTTGAAATAATTGATAAAATAGATAACTAGTTTTTATTTTCTAAAATTCTGTTTCTTTTTCAATTTCAAGAATAACAAATTTTATGCCATTTTCCGGCAGTACTTTAAGAGGAATGTTATGGTTTGATCCAAAAGTATTAAGCATTCCATCATGAACTGGAAAAGCAATTTCCGGTTTTACTTTTAAAGCATATTTCATAAAATCATTTACTTTGCACCAAGGCCCAGCAACAGGGAGTGCTAAAATATTAACTTTATTTTTTGGAACTATGTATGAATCTCCCGGATAAAAAAATTTTTTATTAATAAAAAAGCCTGTGTTTAATACTTGTCCAAAATCTTCAAAGATAATTTCATGTTTTGCCTCTATTGCTTCTAAAATAATTCCTTTAAATTCTTTTATTTCTTCGTGTTTAATAATTTCAAATTTTATATTTTCTTTTTCAATTAATTTCCCAACACTTTCATTTGTAATTATTTTTGCACTAATATTATTTTCCATTATTTTTTTAAGAGATGGTACATGAATATGGTCTGCATGCTCGTGGGTAATTAAAATCAAATCAATATTATTTATTTTTTCTTGTTGTTTTATTGTAAAAGTTCCAGGGTCGGTTAAAATTCTTATATTTTTTTCTTCAATCAAAAGACAACAATGTCCAAATTTAGTAATCTTCATAATATCATTTAACTAAAAAACAATTAAAAACATGACTAAATTATAATTCTTAGTTTTTGTGTTAGTAATAGTCAAATTCTTTTTGATAAGTTTTGAAAAAAATTTAATTTTTGTATTTTAGTTATCATAAACGAATAATTAATTCCTTTGTTAATTTTAACAAGGTTACTTAATAGCTTCCCATAAAATATTGTCGCGAGGATTAATTGTAATTCCATTTTGTCCAATATCAAGAGGGTGAGGATTTTTACTATGCGTTGTTCCTCTCATTTTCCTGATAAACACACTTCTATTTGGTGGGGTAAAATACATTGCTATTATTGCATCTGCAACAAATTCTTCAACTCCATATGCAGAAAAAGTGGTTTTTGTTGGTGCAGTTTCACTTGTCAGTAAACTGGTGCATCCAATTGTTTTTAATCTATCAGCAAATTGAAACAAAGTGGTTCTTAAAATACTTGAATTTAAATATGCCCCAAGAACAGTTGTTGAATCAATAACTAGTCTTTTTGCATTAATTTCTTTAACCTCAGCTTCAATATTATCAAGTTGTTCTTCTATTTTATCGCGAATATTAGCTTCATCTCTTAAAAAATTCAAATTTAATCTATAAATAGTAAGCATATTTTGATCTTGTAAGCTTTTTATATCCCAGTTAAAACTCTCCATGTTCCATGCAATATCACGAACATTTCCTTCTAAAGTAACAAAAAGACCTGCTTCTCCGTATTTTACAGCGCCATTATACAAATATTGAGTTGTTAGTATTGTTTTACCAGTTCCTGCGCCCCCAGCTACAAGAACATTACTTCCTTTTGGTATTCCGCCACCAGTTATTTCATCAAGGCCAGGAATCCCAGTTTTAACCTTTTCCAACGTCTCACCTTTTTAAATAAAGTAATAACTCCTATTTAAGTATTATGCTAGTTTTTTTGCTATTTTTGCAAAAAAATATAAACCTCTTTTAACATTTAATTATTATGCCAAAATCACAAATAACCCAAAATATTAGCAATCTTGATAGTGATAATATCGAAGTTGCCTTTGAAAGAGATTATTCAAAAATGGATTTAGTTTCTTTAATAGATCAACCGGAATGGAAAACTATTTTGATAGATTTAGTTAAAACTAATAAAATGGATCCTTGGAATATTGATGTTTCTCAGTTAACTGAAAAATATTTAACCAAAATAAATCAAATGGAAAGTTTAAATTTAAGGGTTCCTGCAAATGCAATTCTTGCATGTGCAATTTTAGTAAAAACTAAAAGTAAATATTTAAAACTATCAAGTATTGAAGATGAAGAATTTTCAGAAGAATTATCAAATGAACAAAAAGAATTATTTTTAGAAGAGTTACCTGATTTGGTTGCTTCTCGTTCGTTAAGAGAAGGTAGAATTAGTCTTGATGAACTTGTAAATAGTATTGAAGGAATAATTCAGCAAACTGAACCAAAAAAAGGTAGTGTTAGAAATATTCCAAGAATGGAGCTTAACTTTGATACAATTTCAATTGAAGAAAAACTTGACAGTGTTTATGAATCAATACGACAAAAAGTTGACTCAGAAGGTATTGTTTTATTTAATGATTTAATAGAACTAAAAGATAATCATTCAATAATTGACACTTTTTTGCCAGTTTTATTTTTAATGAATTCTGGGAAAATTTTAGCATATCAAGAAGAGTTTTTTGGAGATATTTTTATAAAATTATTAGCACAAAATACTAATTTAAACTAGTTTTTATATTAACAATAAAATTAAATAGTCCTTTTGATTAATTCTCTTATGCCAGCTAAAAAGAAAAAGCAAAAAAGTAATACTTTGAAAAGTAAGAAAACATCTTCAAAAAAAGTTGTTGATGATGAAGAGTTTTTTAAAGAAGAAGTTGATGAATCTAGCGAAGATATAAATGAAGAAGATATAGAATCTGAAGAAAATACTGGCGAAGAGTTTGATGATTATTCTGAAGGTGATGAAGAGGATTTAAATTTAGAACAACCAGTTTTAGTTCAAAAATCTCATATTAGAAGTAACGGTTTATTTAGTAATCCATGGTGGAAAAGGGGTTTATTAAAAGGAATTATTGCTTGGCTTATTATTGTAGTATTTTTTTATATGGTTGATTTTGTTGGTTTAATTGAAGTAGTTGATGCAAAAAGATGGGGATTTTTTTTATTACTATTAATTATACTTGGTATGGCTTGGGAAAAATTTTTATACAAATTTATAAAGATATAACTTATTTGGAATTAGTTTAATTTTATATTTTTTTATTTTTAATTTATTAATATTCTTTTATAAGTTGAATTTTTTTAGAAATTGATATTTATGAATTAGCATTTGATCGCTAATTCACTAATTTTTTTGATTTTAAAATAGAATCAATTCTGTTTCTATCAAAACCAACTACTATTTCTCCATCTATATCAAGTACAGGCACTCCCATTTGGCCGCTTTTCTCAACCATTTCTCTTGCTTGTTCTTGATCTTCACCAACGTTAACGTCTTTAAAATCAACTTTATTTTTTTTCAAATAATCTTTTGCCATAACGCAGTAAGGACAAGTATTTGTTGAATAAACTTTAATTGTCATTTTTATCACCTAAAATAAAATGTATTTGCAAGTATTAAAAAGATTATGAGGTTATGAATGTGTGGCAAAAAAAAGCAGTAGTGAAATAAAATTAGTTTTTTGGGAATAGAGGGGGTGTCTACAAATATTACCTGTTGGGTATAGTCCAAACCGGACCAGATTACACCCCGTAATCCACTTCTACATTGTCGTTTTCAACATGTACATTCATTAAACTTCTATAATTATTAATACTTAATAGTTTGGAATCAAAACCAGTAATAGTAATATACTTTAAAATTATATATGGTTTTTTTATATTTTTCTTCCAACCATTACAAAAAAAGCATTTTGTTTTTTAATTAACCATTTTATTTCATCAATTATTGGAATTTTAAATTTTGGTTTTGATGATATAAATTCAATATTCTCTTCTTTAAACCATCTTAAAATTTCATTAATTGAATGATAACTTTCATGCACTTGCCCATATTTATCTGCAAGCCAACTTTCATTTTCATTGTGTTTAAATAATTTTTTTCCAATGCTTATTCTTTTTTCAAAATCTTTTCCTGCAATTAAATATAATACAATTCGTTTAACTCTGTGTCTAAATCGAGAGTATTTATTGTAATATCCAGTAATAATAATTCCGTTTTTTTTAGTGTGTTTTGCTGCTACTAAAAATCCTTTGCGGGCATCAATTGTATGATGTAGACTTCCAAGCGCAATGACAACATCAAATTTTTTATTAAGATTTAAATCTAAAATATTTTTTTTAACAAATTTTGCGTTGGTACTAAATTTTTTTGAAATTAATTTAGCATTTTTTATTGAGTTATTTGAAAAATCAATTCCAATAACATTTGCTCCCTTTACTGAAAGTCCATTTGACAGTTCTCCAGTTCCACACCCAAGTTCAAGAACCATTTTTTTGTCCCAAAAATCTAAATTTTCATCAAATATTTTAGTAACCCATTTTACATAATTTTCTAAATCACTAATTTTTTTTATTTTTCTTGATGGGTAAGGGTATTTTTCATATAATTTCTTAACAAGTTCTTCATTTTCTTTTAAATTTTTATTTTTCTTATTATTCATTAATATTTTTTTTAAAAATCATTTTAAAAATGAATTTTGTATTATATTTTTATGCAAAGAATAATTGCTTTAATAGATCTTGACTATTTTTATGCGCAATGCGAAATACTACGTAACCCATTGATTAAAAATAAGCCAGTGGTGGTCATTATGCAAACTGTTAGAGATAATGTTGGGGCAGTTGCAACATGTAATTATGAAGCAAGAAAATTAAAGATAAAATCAGGTATGTCACTAACTCTTGCAAAAAAACTGGCTAATAATGACACTTTTTTTATAAATGCTGATAGAGATTATTATAAGCAAGTTTCAGATTCTATATTTGACATTCTTGACAAATATTCTGAAAATGTTGAACAAGTTTCAATTGACGAAGCTTATTTTGATTTATCAAATTATAATAATTTTGAGAAAGCAATTCAAATTTGTAATAACTTAAAAAATCAAATATTTTCTCAAACAGGCATAACTTGTTCTATTGGAATTAGTATTAATAAATTGATTGCAAAAATGAGTAGTGTTGAAAAAAAACCAAATGGTTTATTTGTAGTTAAAGAAAATGAAATAGATTCTTTTTTAGATAAGAAAAAAATTAGAGATCTTCATGGTGTTGGTCCAAAATCTGGAAAAATATTTAATTCTCTTGGAGTTAATTTGGTTAGTGAAATAAAAAAAATTTCTAAAGAAGATTTAATTAAAAATTTTGGGAATGCAAAAGGAACTCAATTTTATGAATTTGCAAGAGGTATTGATTTAAGAGAAATAAACTCAAACAGAGAAAAGAAACAAATTTCTAGATTAATGACTTTAAAGAAAGATACATTAGATTTTGAAGAAATAAATAATACTGTGTATTTTTTGTGCGATAGAGTTTTTAAAGAATCACAAGATGTTAAAAAGAAATTTAAAACAGTTTCAGTAATATTAATTGATGCAAAAAACAATACTATTACAAAATCAATTACTTTGCAAAATGAAATTGAATCAGTTGATCAACTTAAAGGCATAGTAAGTTCATTACTTGAGAGTTTAATAAAAGAATCAATGATAAATTTTAAGAGGGCTGGTGTTAGGATTAGTAATTTTAATGATGATTATGGTTATCAAAAAAAGTTATTTGATTTTTAATTGATGTGATAATATGAAAAAAAACAGTTATGAAAATATTGAAAAAAAGAAAAAAAGGGCAAAAAAAATATTTATTAAATTAAATCAAAATTATGAAAATGTTCCAAAATTATTTTTAAACTACAAAACAAGTTCTCAGTTAGTTGTCGCAATAATTCTTTCTGCACAAAGCACTGATGCGCAGGTAAATAAAGTAACTTCCAAGTTATTTAAAAAATACAAAACTGTTGATGATTTTGCAAATGCGAATATTACTGTTTTTGAGAAAGAAATTTATTCAACTGGATATTATAAACAAAAAGCAAAAAATATAATTAATTGTTTTAAAAAAATTAAAAATGAATTTGGGGGAAAAATACCACTTAATATAAATGATTTGACAACACTTCCAGGGATAGGTAGAAAAACAGCAAATTTAATACTTGTTTCAAAAAATATTGTTGAAGGAATTGCAGTAGATACTCATGTTTTTAGATTATCACACAGACTTGGTTTTTCAAATGGAAAAACTCAGTGGGAAACTGAAAAAGACTTAATGAATATATTTGAGAAAAAGAATTGGGATAAAATAAATGGTTTACTAATAATGCATGGTAGAGCTATTTGTACTGCTAAAAAACCTGATTGTAAAAATTGTTTTTTAAATAAAGATAAATTATGTCCATTAATAGGCGTTAAATCATAACTTTGCGTTATATTAGTAAATTTTCACTATTAAAATAGTTATTTAAATAGCTTATTTTAGATTTAATTTATGATTAAAAAAGATGATATTGTTATGGATGCAGTTAATAAGTATCCTGAAATTGCAAAAGTTCTTGGAGAAGCGGGACTTCATTGTGTTGGATGTCATGTTTCAACAATTGAAACAATAGAAGAAGGCTGTCTTGGGCATGGAATGAGTCCAGAAGAAATTGAAGAACTTATGCAAGAAGTTAATTTAAGAATAGAAGAATATGATCTTATGCCAAAAATTTCTTTTACAAATAAAGCGGCTAGTAAATTAAGAGAAAAATTAAAAGAAAAAAATGGAAAGTATATTAGAATAGTTCCTTCTTTTGGAGGTTTTGATTTTGATTCAACTAGTGAAAAATATGATGGGGACGTTGAATTTATTGATAATGATTTAAAAATAATTACTGAAAGTAAAATTGAAAGAGCAGTTAGGGGAGTTAAAGTTGATTTTAGTGAAGAAAAAAGAGACTTTATTGCTCTTGAAGAATAGATATTTATTTAATTAACTCTTCTTCCAACTATCCATCCTATGAAAATTCCAAATACTAAAATTGTAATTAAACTTATTGAAAATATATTGTAATTAATATTAAAACTTGTTGCATCTAAACTACTATCTATTGTTAAATCAGTTGCTTTTGTAGTTAAATATTCATTATCATTTACTTGCATTATCATTGAGCTTTCTTGAATTGGTGCTGTTAAATAAGAATTATTTAAAAAAGCGTTTTGTATTATAACCAAGAAAAATCCAAAAAATAATATTGCGGTTAATGAAAGCATTACAAAAACTTTTGCTTCTTCAAATAAGCTTGGTTCAATTACTTGTTTTCCTTTTCCTGTTAATTCATAATATTTCCATTTTCTTCCTTCATCTATTTTAGCAATTAGCTCTGCGTTTTGTAAAATTGAACAATGTTCTTTAACAGTAGAATTTTTAAGTTTTAATCGCTCACTTAATTCACTAAGAGTCATTCGTCTTTCTTTTAATTTTTTTAATATGCTAACTCTACTATCTGCAGAAAGTGCCTTAAAGCTTTTGTCATCAAGAACGACTCTATTATCCATAAATATTATACATTTTTACTATTTTTAAAATTATTTCTTTTATTAGGCAATTGCTGTTAATATTTTATATTGTTTTTACTTGATATATTTTGAAGTATTAAATAAAAAAATCCAGTTAATAATTGAATTAAAATTCCAAATATGCTTATTGATAATATAAATGCTGAAAATGGGTAAATAATCCAAGCAAATTTTGCAAGATTTTTTATTATTGGTAATTCTTGAGTTATTGCTGATGATAAGTTATTGTTTTTTGACAGTTCATTTTCTATTTGTTCTTTATATGCTTGTGAATTAACAACATTTTGCATAGCATTTAACTGACTTATAAAATTTTGCGAATCAATATCTGTTTTTTCTTCAATTTTTTTGTAACTTGGCAAGTTTTGTATACTTGTAATTGTTTCTTTTTGAGTTGTAATTATTGCATTTAATATTGGTTCTTGAATGGCATCACTAAAAGTTTGATTTGTTCCAATAGTACTTTTTAATATGTCTTCTGAAAAATTTTCTTCAAATTGAGTAGAATTTGGCAAAGTTATGCTTATTATAGTTATAAATAATCCAATTGAAAAAAATAGGCTAAATTTTTTTGCTGATTTAAACCCTGTGCTGAATTTGCTTTCTTGAT